>NZ_JAKFGB010000021.1:0-300000 GCF_022267515.1 Rubinisphaera margarita
TGGGGGAGATCGGATATTTCGGCAGCAGAGGGCGGATCAATTGCCAAAACTCCTCTGATGTCAGAAACTGGGAAAAGGCCGAGCACCGTTCCATGGCGGATTCTCCTTTGTGTGATGTCTGATAACACCACAATGGGAGGGTCCGCCTTTTCCTTCAACCGCAAATGCTCCGCAGAGGTTTTCGGATAGGCTCTTAGTCTTCGGAAAGAACCGGGGGGGGTATGAACCCGGTTCCGGCTGCCGTTCTTCCGGGGCTTTAATTGATTGGATTGCCCTGGCCGTCGACTGGGGCGACGATGGTTATGGTGTCGCCCAGGAGTGTTACGAGTTCCGGCAGGTCGTATTCTCGGAGGACGCCGTGGACGGCGTTTACGACCTGGTTGCGAGTGAGTTTGCCGCGGATGACTTCGGTCCAGGAGGTGAGTGGGCGGATCAGTTTGACGTCGCTGATTAACTCCGGGGCGAGGACGGCTGCATGCAGGGCGGGCACGCAAAGTTCGTCGGTTGCGACGAGTGAGATCGGTGCATTCGCATTGTCTTCTTCCGCCCTGAGAAACCTGGTGGTTGCCAGGATTTCTTCCGTTCGTTGAGCGACCAGCGATGTCCCGCAGAGGTAGGCGATTACCGCATTGCCGGCGTTGACGCCGAAACTGTCGCTGTACCAGCGTTGACCTTCCGGCTGGGTCGTGCCGATTCCGGAAATGTCGATCGCCAGGACTGACTGTCCTCCCTCGACAAGTGCTTTCAAGTCCGGATCGCTTTCGACGGCTTTGTTGGCCCCGTCCGCATGCAGATACAATGTCGTGCCCATCGACGGTCCGTTCGGTTTTACCCAGGTCCCTGCGAGAGGCACACCCGAAGTTGTCGTCAACAGAACCTGTTCTTGCTGTCCGGATTCGGAGTCCGTTTCCGCGACGTCCTCGGGCTGAGCTGCGGCGATCTCATTGAGTGGGGAGAGGCCGAGCGTCTTGCGAATGCGTTCGCGGGATTGTGCTGGAGTCTCGTTGCTCCACTTCTTTTCTCGGACGTCCGCAAGCCGCTGGGCTTCTTCCAGGTTGAGATCGAACGCTGAACGCGAACCCGGGAGCAGCATCACCTGTCCGTTCGGCGTGGACCACATCTCCTCGTCGGAGAACAAGTTGAGTTCCGGTTCGGTCACCGCAACGTCGCGGTCTGCCAGCCAGCGAAGCATCCATCGAGCGGCTGCTTCTCGCAACGGTTTCTTGAAGCCATGGGTGTCGTCGTTCTCGGCGAGATCAACTCGCTCGCCGTAGCCGAATCGCATGTAGACTCGCTTGGCGTCCCGAAACGCATCCCACGAGCCGCTGATGTCGAAGAAGTCCTGCGTTGCCGCACAGATCAACGTCGGACGCGGCGCTCGCATGATGACGTAGTCAGCGTGATTCATCCCGGCGGCCAGTTGCCCGAAGATGTTTTGTTCGGCGTCCTGAGGTCCGATTGTCGTCAGGAGCTGCTCGAAGCTTGTGATGTAGCAACTTGGTGCCGCAGCGACGATGCGGTCATCCAGCGCCATCAGGTACGACGTCTGCGTCCCGCCGCCGCTGTTGCCGAAGCAACCAATTCTCTTGCCGTCGATGTCTGATCGCGACTGCAGATAATCGATGCCGCGCATGCCGTCCCAAATCTCATACTGAGCGGTGTTCCAGCCGAGGAGTATCGCCCCGATGCCCACTTGAGTATGACCAGTGGTGGCGCTGGCGATGACAGGAGTTCCATCGGACTTCAGCAGCTGCTTCCGTTCTCCCTGACAGATGGGATCGATAATGAACGCAGCGATGCCATTGAGTGCCAGCAGGGCACACGACGCCTGGTACCCTTCGTAGGCCTTCCCGTTTGCGGAGTGACCACACACCACCAGCACGGCTGGATACGGTGCGGTGAATTCGTTGCTGTCCGGCAGGAATAGTGTTCCCGTCACATAATGCTGTGGCCGGCTTTCATACAGAAGTTTCTCGACGCGGAAACCTGCTCGCTCAGCGCGGCCCGTGACTTGAGGGTTGAGCGGAGTGCGGTCAGGGAAGCCGCCGATCGCCTTCGTAAAATATTGCTTCAACTCCTGTTGATGAGTGCGGATGTCATCGACATTGGTCCGATCTTCGTAAGCTTCCCGCCGTTTCGCGAGCAGTGCCTGCGATTTTGTCAGCAGTTGGTGATGTACGATCTCCCTGGGGGCAATCTCGGCCGGCTGCTGTGGTTCAGCTGCGGACGCAGCGAGTGGAAAAATCAGCAAGCAGAAAGTCACGATCAAACGGCATTGTGTCATGGGGCGTCTCTCATCGTGAGGATCGGGGAAACTCGGGGAGGGGACTCATCAATCAGCCAGCGTTGATTGGATTGTATTTATGGCGGATTTGAAGAGCAAGTACGCATCGTGGTGAGAACGTTATTCGAGCGTGTCAACCACCGTGTATGCGGAGCCCGATTGGTCCCAATCGAAAAGCGGCAACGACCTCACCTGAGTCATTCATGAAGCCGCGTCCCGTAGCGACGTGCTCACGGTTGCTGAGAGTCGTACGTTGTGCAACAGTGTACGTATCACCGAATCTTTATTCTTAGTGCATCCTTCTCCGAATAGGTCCCACGTGCGATTGAGAATGCTCATAAACAGGTTCCAGCAAAGTCTGGCGTGGCTGGTGTTGATCGCCATGGTGTTTTGCGGCGTGAGTTTGTCGGCTGCCGAGCCAATTCTGCAGTGGCGTTTTGACGGGCACGCTCAACCGGGGGCCTGGGAAGGGACCTTCGGAAAGCCAGCCGAGGGGCCGCGATCTCCTCGGTATCCCGATTTCAACGAGCGAAATCAGGCAATTGCCATTTCCGGCCATAAAGGCTGGATCCTGTTGAAAGATCACGAACGGGGCGGCTTCACCAACATTCGCTTCGGAATTGGAGACACGTTTGGCTTTGAAAGCTGGGTCAAGTTTCAATCGATTGGCTCCGGACAGATCGCTTACATTCTGGGTAAAGGACGTTCGCCGAAACACGGGGAAGACTTTCCTGAAGAAAACCAGAACTACTCCATTCGGTTTCAGGGAACGGGGAACGGGGCTCAATTCGGGTTGCTTTTCACAAGTGAGCATCCTGAAACGAATGAGCGGGCGTGGCACCGCTGGTGGAGTGCCCAGACGATTCCTACCTCTGGGTGGCATCATGTGGCGTTGCAGTTCACGTTCGGGGACAGCGACAGCCTGCAGGCCTGGATCGACGGCCAGTCAGTTTCCGGCAGCTGGAGCGAGAATGGTCCGACCGATCTGCCTCCGGTTCAGGATGCCGATGACCTTGTAATCGGCACGGGATACACGCGTGGCGAATCGTCGTCGTTCCGCGGCTGGATCGACAATCTCGCGATCTATCGGTCCGGATTCGATCGCCAGGAGATGGCGGAACGCTATGTCTACTGCCCGCCCCCGCCGCCTGTCACTCGCGAGATGATTCCTGCAGGCAAAGTCCTGATGCAGATCAGCGAGAAAGACGTCCCGGAAGCCCCTGGCTGGCCAGCGGAACCGCAAGTCACCGAGACATACGAGGAAGACGTGTTCGGTTTCTTCGAGGTGCCTCATAAGTACGTCTCTACCGGAGTGCGTGGCGATCGCGCGAATCCGTCCCACGTGCGAGCCTCCGCAATGGTGCCCTTGCCGAAGGGAACGCATCGGCTTCTGCTCCGGGGACGTGGGCTGTCCCGATTATTCATCGACGGGAAACAGGTGCTTCAAACCGCACCGCGAACAACGGAATCGAGCGGGCACACTCCTTTGTCGGCCCAGGACGACTATCTCAATCTGGGGCCGGACTTTCGCTTTGCCCCGCCTGGCAATCAGGAGGTCTGGGGAGAGTTCACGACTGATGGCGGCGACCACTTCGTCATTCTGGAGACGATGCTGGGCAACGTAAAAGGCAGAAACAAGCAGCGTCCCGAACTGGGCGAGACCGTCGCGGCGATTTCACTGGAAGGAGCGGAATTCTGGTCGCTGCTTTCTCCGAGTGAGCGGACTGTTCCGTACACCGATGCCGGTTGGAAAGCCTATGAGCAGGAGCGTCGGGACTGGCTGGCCGAAGTGAATGCGAAAGCTAGAGAGAACTGTCGTGTCGCCCATGCCGACTATTGGAACCGGCGACGCACCGCCGCCGCGGAGTGGTTGTCTCAAATTGAGGGTGTTAACGTGCCGCCCTTGCCGGACGGCTTTCCGGCTCTGAATGCCATTGATCATTTTCTCGGAGCAAGGATCGCGGACGCGAGAAGAGTTTCCCTGCAAAGTGAGCAGAGCGGTGTGGAGTATTTTGAGCAGATCCGCCCGCTCCTCGAGTCTCGCTGCTACTCCTGTCATCAGGGAGGAAAAGCCCAGGGAGGGCTCCAGATCGACGATCATGCCTCGATGCTGAGGGGAGGAGATTCATACGGCCCGGCGATCGTTCCAGGGCACGTCGAAGAAAGTTCTCTCATCGCCCGTATCATGGCTGAGGACGAGAGCGAAATCATGCCTCCCAAGGGGGACCCGCTGTCAGCTGAAGAGATCGCCATATTGAAACAGTGGATCGCCGGCGGAGCGGTGTGGCCACAGTTCGACGTCAGCAGTATCGAGCCAACTCCGTTGACCGACGATCTCAGCTTTCTGCGTCGTGTCACGCTCGACACTGTGGGCGTCACGCCGACCGAAGCAGAGATCAACGAGTTTCTGAACGACGATCCAGACAGGCGGCGGACCAACGTGATCGATCGACTGCTGGCCGATCGACGGTGGGCCGATCACTGGATGAGCTACTGGCTCGATGTTCTCGCCGAGAATCCGAACATTATCAATCCGACCTTGAACAATACCGGTCCGTTTCGATGGTGGCTCTACGAGTCGCTGCTCGACAACAAACCGCTCGATCTGTTTGTGACCGAACTGATCCGCATGGAAGGCAGCGAGCGGTTCGGAGGCCCTGCCGGTTTCGGTACCGCTGCTCAGAACGATCTGCCGATGGCTGCGAAGGGAGTCATCATCAGCAGCGCGTTCCTGGGTGTCGAGATGAAGTGCGCCCGCTGTCACGATGCACCGTCTCACGTGTCGAAACAGCAGGATCTCATGGAACTGGCTGCCATGTTGAAGCAGGGCTCGGTGAAGCTTCCCGCTTCAAGCAGCGTTCCGGCCGATCGTCTGCATCAGACGGGGCGCAAGGCGTTGATCGAAGTCACCCTTCAACCGGGAGCCGTGGTTGACCCTGTCTGGCCGTTTGCCCGTTACTGTGAGGAATCAGTGGCCGATTCGCTGGCGGAACATCCCGAGGACTCTCGGGACCGACTCGCCGCTCTCATTACAGCGCCGCAGAATGAGCAGTTTGCTCAGGTCATGGTCAATCGGATCTGGCATCGCCTGATGGGCCGTGGTCTCGTGGAAAACGTTTCCGACTGGGAACGCGGTCAGGTCTCTCACCCGCTACTGTTGAAGTGGCTCGGGCATCGGTTCGTGGAATCGGGCTACGATGTGAAAGCCATCAGCAAACTCATTCTCAATTCCCACGCGTATCAGCGAGCGGCCGATTCAACCCTGACTGAAACCAGTCCGTTGTACATTGCGCCCGCACCGCGACGCCTGTCGGCCGAACAGATCGTCGATTCCGCGTTCCATGCAACTGGCACTCCATTTGAACTGGAAGAGGTCAGTCTCGACATCGACAGTGTTCGGGAGATTCAGAACGCCCTTACGCTGGGCAAACCTCGACGGGCGTGGATGCTGGCCTCAACGTCCAACGAACGGGACCGGCCCAGCCTGTCGCTTCCTCGCATTACGGCTGTGGCGAGCGTAATGAAAGCATTTGGCTGGCGTGGCGCCCGGCAGGATCCCCGAAGTGTGCGTGAAACAGATCCGAATGTGTTGCAGCCGGCCATCCTCGCCAACGGTGTCGTGAGCACCTGGCTGACCCGATTGAGCGATCATCACGGCATGACGAAACTTGCTCTGGAAGACCAATCGGTCGAAGAACTGGTCGACCGTGTCTTTCTTCGCTTATTGACTCGACCGCCGACCGATGGAGAGAAAGGGCAGTACGTTCGTCTGCTTTCCACGGGATACGAGACGCGCGTCATTCCTGTCTCAGAGCGCGTTGTACCACCGAAAGTCGAACGGAAGCGGACGAAGTATGTCAGCTGGTCGAACCATGTTGATGGCCCCGCCAATGCGCTCGCTCTCGAAAAAGAAGCGGAGGCTCGTCAGGGCGATCCGCCTACGAACGCGTTGACTGACGACTGGAGACTGCGGATGGAAGACTTCGTCTGGGCGGTATTGAATGCCCCGGAGTTGATCTACACGCCTTAGCACTGTTGCCGTTTAGTTGTTCAACCAATCGGATCTGGTTCGCTGTTGAGTCCTCTGGAGTTGATATGGATCGAAGAAGCTTTCTGATGAAGTCGAGTGCACTGGCCGGAGCCACGATGGCCGGCCGCACGGCGTTGGGCTCGCCAAGTGCTGTCGAGATGCCGCAGGGGAAGGCCCAGCATGTTATCTTTCTCTGGCTAGGTGGCGGCATGTCTCAGATCGACACGTTCGATCCGAAGCGCCGTGGCAACTCGAAAGCCTCTCCGAAAGTTGCTGGTTCGGAGTACGGCATGATCGATACGATCGTGCCCGGCGTCCAGTTCTGCGAGCATCTTCCTTGCACCGCACAGCAGGCCGATCGCCTCACTGCGATTCGGACCATCAATCACCACCTCATCGATGAGCACGCCTTTGGCACCAACTTCGTCCATACGGGACGCCTCATCAGCGGCAGCGTTACCTATCCCTCCATCGGTTCGATCATCGGACATCTGCGGGGAGCAGCCAATCCGGATGTTCCTGCCTACATGCTGATCGGTTACCCGAATGTCAGCCGCGGTCCCGGCTTCCTGGGTGCGAAGGGGGGATTCGTCTATCTCGTTGACACCGAAAGCGGTCCGGCCGGATTCTCTCGACCAGGGGATGTGACAGCCGCCCGAGCGGAACGTCGCCGACAATTGCTGAGGCCGTTGACCGAGAGCGTGCCAGAGGGATCGGTCATCGAGCAGTATCAGGCCGCCCAAGCCGAAGCGATGCGGCTTGCCGGTCCCGAGTTCATGCGTCACTTCCAGTTGAATGACGAGCCGGCTGAGTTACGCAACGCCTATGGGGGCGAGTTCGGACAGCGATGTCTACTGGCTCGACGTCTGGTGCAGGCCGGAGTCCGATTCATCGAAGTCTCGCACAACCTGAACTTCATCAACGGCACCGGCTGGGATACCCATAACGAAGGGCAGCAGAACCAGCATCTGCTCATCCAGGAACTTGACGTTGCACTGTCTACTCTGATGACAGATCTCGAACAGCAGGGAATTCTTGATAAGACTTTGATCGCACTCGGCACCGAGTTCGGACGCCCGGCTGCGTACGATGGACGGGGAGGAAGAGGGCATCAGGGAACCTGTTTCAGCCTGGTGCTGGCAGGGGGCGGTCTCAAGCATCGCGGAGCTCTCGGAGTGACCGACGAATTGAGCAAAACGATTGTCGAACGACCTGTCTCCATTCCCGATTTTCATGCGACGATCCACGCGGCGATCGGTATCAATCCGACTCATGAACTGTACGATGGTTCCCGCCCAGTCCCCATTACCGATGGCGGCCAGCCCGTCGCCGAGCTGTTTGGCTGATTATGTTGCTCTGGTAGCGGCATGGGGCCCACTATCGCACGTCCGCAATTGTGGACCGGCTCTCGCAGAGGAGCTTCTGGCTCTACCGCAGAAAGGCATCCGAAGAATGAAATTTGTCGGCCGGCTGACAGCGATCGCCTATGCAGTAGATGTGTTTGACGCAAACCAATCTCGCGAATTGGGGTCCGCGTGAAAGACGAAGTCGCGGACTGAGTTCGGTGAAATGGGTGCGCAGAGGGAGGTCTGAAGCGATATCGCAAGCGGACCGTCACACGCATCGACGTGATCGTCGAACTACGCCGTCTTCTTCTCCCGTTTCTGAGTCTGCTCCGCGCCCCATTTGGTCTGCCGGCAGACCCAGGCCGAGTTCGGTCGGTATGTCGAGGATGAAGCCCTTGCCGAAGAAGGCTTGGCCAAAGGGCACGCGGAGTCGGCTCGGGACGTGGATGTCGCGCTGGCGGGAACGCAGGCGAAGTATTACCAGGCCGGCCGTGAGTTGTATCAGTACACCGCGCAGGAACTTTTGAACGCGGTCTTTGAATCGACCGACACGCCGTCCAATGCCGAGCTTTATACCGGGCTGATCAAAGCGAACTGGTTGAGCCGGGATATGGCCGAGTCGGAGGATCGGATCGCCTACGCGGAAGACCTGGCGGACGCTCATGAGTCGCATGAATACGCTCGGGCCCTGAAGAGCAAGACCTATCAGCAGGCGCGCGTATCGGCTCAAGAGACCCGCGATAACGCTCATGCGGCATTGTGGGCCGACTTCGCGGTCCTGCAGGCGGAGACTTATGCCAATCAGATCTCGAGTTGGTCAACCAGCGGCGCGACGCCGTGGCACGTGCACGCGGCCGACACCGCGGCGGCCTTCGAGGACTGGGCCGCGGTCGACCAGGTCGAGTCGGTCACGCGACAGATCGATGAGAATGAGGCGAATCGCATTTACGAGCATGCCGTGGAAGACGAACGGAAACTGCTGCGGAGCACACGCGCGTCCGATCAGGCGGATCAGGCGATTTATTCACAACAGCAACGCGAAGCCGGCTATGAATGGGTGGTCGACGAGAACGGCGACGGCTCCTGGGTCTTTGCGAGCGATCCGGCGGAGCGATATCAGTCATCAACGGTCAGCACGCCCACCGAACTGACACCGGACCGAGCATCAGATCCCACCTGGGGCGAAGAGAACCTGGATGAGGCAGCCTTCGCAGCCGAGTACAACCTGAACGGTGCGTTCGGATCAAGGCTCGGCAATGGGGAGGGGATCGAAGAGATCGGGCTGACGGAGGGCAATCCGGGAACGATGCGCGGTCAGGGTTTTGACCGGGAGAACGCCTTCGCGGTGATCGGCCGGAGTCAGAACCAGGCGAATTCCAATCCGGTTAACGTGGCCTGGGGCGGCAACCTCCGGAATCAGAATACAAACGGCGGTGGAAACCCGACGATGATGACCGAGGGCTCGTCGGTTTCGACGGAGCGAGAGGGAGCGGAACCGCCGGAGGGGGACAACGGATATCGGGGGCAGAATTCCGAGGAAACGCCCACGGGACAGGTGCCGACACCTTCGGTGCCGTCACCACCGAGTGAGCCCAGCGGAACGGCTATCGCATTGGATTCAACGACCTCCGAAGGAGATAGTTGCGACTGTGACTGCGAGGAGGAGACGCCAGTATTCGAACCAGCCGAGGAGCTCACATGGCTTGATTATGTGGAGAACGTAAAACCTGATGTTGCAGAGTTCTTGAGGGATCGTAATGTTGTTCTTGAACGTCGGCGACTCTATTGGGTCAACTTCGTGGTGGAGGATCGCGTTGACGAAAACGGAAATCCGTATACGGCATTCATCGTTGATGACAACGAAGGATGGGTCAACGATTGGTTCGGTGGAACAAGCACTTACGACATCGTCAGTTGGATCATCGCTGACGTGGAACGGCAGGATTCTTACAAGAAATGGCAAAAGGAGAAATATCAACAACAAGGCCCACAATGGGAGGCTCCGAGCCCAACTTCAGGAATGACGCCCGAAGAACTGATGGCGGCCGCAGGGGCTGCGGAGGAAGATCTGAATGAGGCCGCGTGGAAACGCTGGAACAATGAGCACTTCGGTCCAGGAGGCTCCGCCGATCAGTTGTTGTTGTCCGTCGGGGGATTCGCGGCTGGGGCGGCCGCGGCGAATCATAAAGGATTTGTGCGTGGCCAAAATCGAATCAATCTTGAGAACCATCGTCTGGATGCAAGCAGAGGGTTTGATGCGGCAAAGAACACTTATCGGGTGAACCCAGCTCCTGAAACGCCCGAAACTGGTGATCTCTTTGAACGTACATTCAACACTTCCGAAGGGACACTTGGATTCTTGGCTGAAGTTGAAGTCCAAGGCGGTACTCTGATATTACGTGACGTTGCAATTTATGGTCCACGTCCGTTGACTGGCATGCTCAACGACGTATTGGCAGCTCGAAGCAAGATTATCGACGAGGCCAGAGCGATGGGATTTCAAAAGCTTCAGATTACGGGTACTAGGGTCCAGGGAAGCTCGTCAGCGAATCCCGGACACTGTATTGACATTACGATCGATTTATACAAATAAAAGCCAATTGGAGGAGAAAGAATGGAAGATCAAATGCGTAAGATTCGTTATCTCGTAGACTGCGGGATTTCCAAAGAAAATATCATCAGAGAAATGGCGCACGAGGGGTTCTCGATCATCGAGGCAATAAAGGCAATTCGAGAAGTTTACAACATTAGCTTAAGGGCAGCTAAACAGGATGTATCATCACATCCAAGTTACATTAAGGCAGCTGAGGACTCTATCCCTATCCAAGACGCGTTTTATCGAGCCTTCACTGAGTATGGTAAGGATTTCGAGATTTCAGACGGTGACGAACACCGGCAATCCGATCCACCGCAGGAAGAATATTGATTCGATTAAACGCTGGTTTCCGCTGGCGTTTTGACGTGCTGTGTGTCACAGCATTTCGGTGTGTTTTGCCCGAGTTCTCGGGCGCGTGAGACGAACCGCGATTTGATGCTCAGACTGAAAATCAACTCATCAGTGCATCAACAGTATCCCGGCCTCCTGTTCAACGGATGTGTTTGACGCAAATCAATCCCGCAAAATGCGTTGAGCCGGATAGACTAAGCCGCGGACTGAGTCGGATAGAATGTGAGAGCAGGGGAGAGGCTGACGTGATTGCGCTGCTGTTTGTCACAACATTCTGGACTTTTCCGCGCGAGTTCTCGTCACTTTGTCTACAGCTCAAGTGTTCTCAGAATCAGTCACCATTTCCAACTCGCTGTAATCCTCAAATCACTCCCGCTTGATCCCAATTGATCGACTCCGCTCCCCAATTCCTACGCCACATTTTTCTCGCAAGCCTCACAACTCAAACCTCGGTTCGCTTTGAGCCGTGCCTGCCGAGCTGCAACCCTGGCCTCTTCCAACTGCTTCCGTATTTCTGCTCCTGTCCCGAAATACATCTCATCTGGAGTCTGGCGGGATGGCCGGGAGGTTTATCTCCCGGTTGCGGAGCAACAAGCGGTTGGCCATGGGCGGTTCGAGGGTCTTTCCGACGCAACTTCAATCGCGACCACACTCGGGTCTTCCAGATCGATCGTCAACGATCAGCTGCTGGTGACTTCGTCATCTGGAAGTGAACTTCCGGGCGATCCCGCGTGAGCTGTATCAGTACGTGCACGCGGCCGACACCGCGGCGGCCTTCGAGGACTGGGCCACGGTCGACCAGGCCGAGTCGGTCACGCGGCAGATCGATGAGAATGAGGCAAATCGCATCTACGAGCACCTCGTCGAAGACGAACGGGAACTGCTGCGGAGCACACGCGCTTCCGATCAGGCGGATCAGGCGATTTATTCACAACAGCAACGCGAAGCCGGTTATGAATGGGTGATCGACGAGAACGGCGACGGCTCCTGGGTCTTTGCGAGCGATCCGGCGGAGCGATATCAGTCATCAACGGTCAGCACGCCCACCGAACTGACACCGGACCGAGCATCAGATCCCACCTGGGGCGAAGAGAACCTGGATGAGGCAGCCTTCGCAGCCGAGTACAACCTGAACGGTGCGTTCGGATCAAGGCTCGGCAATGGGGAGGGGATCGAAGAGATCGGGCTGACGGAGGGCAATCCGGGAACGATGCGCGGTCAGGGCTTCGAGCGGGAGAACGCCTTCGCGGCGATCGGTAGGAGCCAGAACCAGGCGAATTCCAATCCGGTCAACGTCGCTTGGGACGGCAACCTCCGGAATCAGAATACAAACGGCGGTGGAAACCCGACGATGATGACGGAAGGGTCCCCTGTTCCTGTATCAAGTAGTTCCGGCGCAGGAACCCAAGCTAGCGGTGGCGCGACTACTTTAGGTGGATCGTTTTCGCGATCAGGTGGTTCACAACAACAAATAGTTGATTTATGGGGTGCCGGCAACGAATATCTTGGTTGGCGCGTCGATAGCTATTCAACAGATCCGCTTGGCGGCGAGGTTATCGACTCAACGTATTATCTGTCGAACGGCGACGAGGTGCCCCCATATCCCTTTGAACGTGAAGTTCCTCTTAGCGAGAACAATTCAGCTACCGACTCTCAACCACCGAACGAGCCGCCACAATCTGAGGGCAAAGGCAATATTTCGAGTGAAGTCGATGGGTTGCATTCAATGCGACCCCGCGAATTTCCTTTCGATTTCGAGGGACCCCTCCCTCCAGGGTCATGGAGAGCCCCGGTGCCGGAAGGTCATCCTGGCCTGAATATCTCTCCCTATCACGGAACAGGAGCCTATTACACGATCGACGGGCAACTGTGGGAGCTTTCCCCTGAAGACGTCGAAGATCTGCGGCGTATCAGGGCGCGAGCGGAAGATCCTTTAGGGACGGCGGCGAATTACTTCCTCCCCTTCTCTGAGACCGAAGAGCAATTTTGGGATCGAATCACCCTAGAGGCAGTCGATTACCGGCTGCAGTGGAGCCACAATCCGCCTCCAGGTTACGTGGCGGATCAGATTCACAATGATGCCGCTCGTAGGGTCATGAACAATGATCTGCAACGACTGTTACAGCTTTCGGATACTTTCGACTTGATCACCTTAGGAGCGGCTGGCATTCCGATGCGATTAGGGAAAGAATCGCTCGAAAATGGCGTGGAACGGAATGTCAAAAACAGGCTCAAGAACGGAGCGGCGGAGAACGTGGCGGATACGCTCGATGGCTCGGCGACGCGGGGAGCCGCCGATGCGAACCAGTTGCCAATTGTGAATCAACTGCCGACGTGTTTTGTTGCGGGAACGCCGATTCTGACGCCTAGTGGATCAGTTCCGATTGAAAATCTGAAGGCTGGTGACTACGTCTGGGCGCGTTCGGAACACGATCCAGGCGGAGACATTCGCCCGCAACGGATCGAACAGACATTCATTCTTGAGGCACCCACGATTGCAATTGTCGTGGAGGGTCACACAATTGAAACAACGCCGGATCACCCGTTCTTCGTGGCCGGCAAGGGCTGGGTTCCCGCACGAGAGCTGGAGGAAAATGACCTTCTTGCGGGCCACAACGACGTGATTGCGCCGATTTCTTCGGTGTTTCCCACGGGGGAAGTCCAAACCGTCTATAATTTTCGGGTTCGAGATGACCATACGTACTTCGTGGGTGACGATGGTTGGGGATTCTCGCTATGGGTGCATAACACCTACAAGATTACAGAAATCGATGGCCCAAATGGAGAAAGGCTTTACCAAATAATCGACGAATCGACTGGTAATCCAATCAAGGATGGTACATTTGATGACCCGGTAAAGGCGAAGGATCGGCTTGAGGAGCTTGAGGACTTTTCGGTCAGGGAGTCGCCATTCGGCGCGTTGTACGGCAGTTTCGAAGACGCTGCAGGAGTGGATGAACTTTATGGGGTAATTAAGATTGAAACGAAGGATGAGGAAATGTTCTTGAACGGGTTCAAACAAAAATGGATCGGACAAACGCCGAGTGGCCGATGGGTTACGTCGTTCTACAATAGAACTTTACAGAAGTTCACCACCGCAAAATCTTCTTCGCATAACCCTAACTACTGATTGGACAGCGATGGTTGCAAAGAGAGTTGTGGTGAGCAGGGGGCCAGTCCCAGCCGTCGTCTGGACCTCGTTGGCAGAGAAGAGTAGGCACGAACACAGGACGCAGATGTCCGAACAAGATACTGACCTGTGCAGAGGAATGAAGGTTGTGAGCGCTGATGCAGGTCCAGATTTTCTTATATTGCACTTAGATGGGGGTTGTATGCTGCGAGTCTTTTGCGACGGCGAGTGGGTTCAGTGGGAGATTGTCAGACCAGGGGACCATATCGGTTTTCAAGGTGAGGAAGAATGGAACGTAGAGTCGGTGCGCCACGGAGATGTGGTGACGTACGAATTTCCAAGAAAGGAGTTAGTGGATCGAGCGGTGGGTAGATCGGTGGTTATGTTGACAGTAATGGTAAAATGTTTGTTTGTTGCATTTGACCAGTTTCAATATATGTTCAACTCGCGGTTCTGCGTGACGGACGGCAAGTATGTGTTACTTTATCACGAAGAAAATGAATGAGTATTCCGCGTGGCTGAATTCCCGCAGACCACATGGCGGGATGGCCGGCAGATTTATCTCCCGGTTGCGGAGCAACAAGCGGTTGGCCATGGGCCGTTCGAGGGTCTTTCCGACGCGACTTCAATCGCGACCACGCCCGGACCTCCCAGATCGATCGTCAACGATCAGCTGCTTGTGACTTCGTCACCCGGAAGTGAACTTCCGGGCCATCCCGCCGTCGCCACCGAGTGAGCCGAGCGGTGGAGTTGCGGTTTACGCTGATTCTTTCGATGATGGAGACGATTGTGAGTGCGCCTGCGAGGCCGAAGAGCCGAGTGGCGTCTATGGTGGGCCGATTACGTTCCCAGACGTGGCATTTTATCTCGGTACAATGCCAGACAGCGTGCGAGTTGGGTTCAATGAGCCGAGATCTATTGGGGAGTACACCGTATACCCATACTATGTGCAAACGGAGAATGGGGAAGTTCTAAGCCACTACGTTGCTTCACTTGAAGTACGATTGATGAACGAAAATGGTCTGTTTGAAGATGTACAGCGATTTGACTGGATCATACCGGCAGGTGAGCTTGGTGGCTTTATCAAGAATGTAGATAGGTATGAATCCGCTGCTGGGGTGTCCTTTGGGCTCAATCGAAATCTCGAAGAATGGCAGATAAAGCTCCACGCGGGTGAGCCAATTTCCGATTGGGGTGGGGATTATGTGTATGATAAATGGACTGATCCTTGGAACTACTTCGCTGCATTTCAAGAGATTGTTGGAGCAGCGGGACCAGTGCGGCCTCACGGTCCGAAACCCAAGACGCCTTTCCCTCATTCGGCTAACCCCAAGGCCCCGGCTAAGACAACACCGCCGCTCAAGCAGGTCGGCGGCGATGCGGAGATCGACCTTTCAGATCAGTCGAAGGGGAAGAGCGGCGATACCCTCGAAGGTAAAGAGGGTAGTGCGGAACGTGGGTTTGATGATAGCATTAATAAGGGCAGGCGAGAACCAGATGAGCCACCGAGGCCAAATGGAATCTCTTTAGTTGATGACCCTGAGAGTCTTCCGAACGGTGGGCCTACGTCAGAGGGCACGTACGTCTTTTACCACGGTACTGACGCAGCGAGTGCCAGCGATTTGTGTAGTAACGGAATTCAGCCGAAAGGCCTCAATGACGGAGGGTTTTACGGGACGGTAAGCCCCAAGAGAGCCGCGGACTATGGAGCGATCCTTAGGTCGAGATCCCAGAAGAGGTGTTCCGAGATTTGTTCAACAAGGGGTATATTCAACGAGATCCAGTATTCTTCGATGCCTTTTTTGTGATCCCTGAAGGCATGGAAATAATCAATGCATATCGTTGATGGGAGTGGGGCGTGATCTATGTGTGTGAAGTTGTCGATCAATATACAGTAGGCTGTGCTGGCAAAGGCATGCGCCTTTCATGTGTCAGCGATCGGGGGAATGTGGTGTTATATGATGGCGAGGGTGTAGTGTCGATGGAAGGGCGCGAGATCTACGCAAAGGCTATTATTGACCGGGAAGAAATGTTGCCGGTGTCGATTGGCAATACGAGTGGTGTTCCTGGGTTTTGGGCGCATTCGATGGCGCCTATGGGTGAAACGATCATGTGGTTCACCGATGAACTGGATGTGGTTCTTTCTGTAGAGTGTAGGATGGGGTGGGTTTTTCAGAGTAGTGCTAACGTTGCTGGAAGGGATATAATATTCGTACATGAGTCTGTGGATGGCCCTTTTGTAGACGGTCGTTGTGCTTCCACATCGGTTTCGATGGAGAATAGCGAGGCGGATATTTTGCCGTGCCAGAACGTGTCATACTGGGATGGCGGAGTTGTCATTCATCATGAAGGAGTCTTAGAGACTAAGCACGACTTAGAGGCGGAGTCGTTGATTGATGGTCCGTTTCTAATTGATTTTTGGCCGAAGTTTGTGGGCCGACACGAGACGGGCGACGTGTTTGCTCTTGGACAAGAAGCGATTGCGATTGGTCAGGGCAGCAAAGTGGATCGATTGAAGTGGGTTGGCGTCGTGCCGGGTAGATTCACGCAGTTGGGAAACATGATCGTAACGTTCGACGATCGAAATATTGGGATCTGTAGCCTTAGCGAGAGGAGAATGTCCGTTGTCGCGTTACCGAAAAGCGAGGAAGAGCAATTTTTGAACGTTTTGTGGGACGAGAGTAAAGGGGAAGGTGATATTGCGGCGTGGTTATTGACATCGACCAGTAGTGGAGCTACTAAAGTGCGCTCATTGCGGATTAGATAGAGTCCTTCTGCTTATGGGATGTGTTGGGCGCAAATCATTGCCGCGAAATGGGTTGAGCCTGGCAGACGAAGCTGCGGAATGAGTTGGGTGAAATGGAAGGGCAGGGGGAGATGTTAACTGATGGCGCAAGTTCACCGTCACGCGCGACGAGGCGCTCGCCGATTTTCTATACAGCTTTCTTCGCAAACGACTTCACCAGCCCACCCACGTACGACCCCACCTCAAGCTCGTCGAACGCAATCGTCACTACCTCGTCCAGCAGCTCCCGGATCGGCGGCAGATGATCCCGCTCCATGTGGCTCCGGTGATGGTTGTAATACTTCACGAACGAATCCGTCACGTAATCGAGGTGCCGCCTTCCGAACACTATGAACTTGTTGAGACACTCCAGCTTGATCGTCTCAATGAATCGCTCACAACGGCCGTTCAATTTCTGTGATGCCTTTGGCAGCGGATTGGTCTTCATGTTCTGAGCCTTCACGGTCTCTCTGAACTTCCGCGTGAACTTCGCATCCAGGTCGTGCACTACGATCGCTGGCTTCTTATCTCGCTCCTGAGTCTGCTCCGCAAACCACTTCGTCTGTCGGCAGACCCAGGCTGAGTCGGGCCGGTACGTTGACTCCGTCACGATCGCTTCCCGCGTTTGCATGTTGAGGAAAAACGAGCATGTAATGATTGCGCATGTCTCGTGCGGTCATCGACTTGACCGAGAAGAAATCGCATCCCCGCAGAGTCTCGCCATTTCGGTTCAGAAAGTCGGTCCACGAGTCGGACGTTCGATCTGGCCCTGGCTCGATCCCGTGTTCTTTGAGGATGTTCCTGACCGTCTGCCGGCTGATGTTCTTGATGCCGAGTTTCCGCATTTAGCCGATAATTCGGGTGTAAGGGTGGTCTTGGCGATCTCGATGGCGAGTTCCCTGATCTCCCGCGGCTTCCGCTGACCGCCTTTGGGATTCGCGGGCTTCGGCTTGCTCCCGTTCGCTTCCCGCACCCACCGCAGGAGCGTCGATGGCGAGACGATCGTGATCAACTCGCGAATTGGCTGACCGACTTGCTTGCCATACTTGAGCAGTATCTCCCGCTCCCTGGTCGTGCGGAATCTACGGAGAAACTCGCCAATTACGCAGTATTACCGCTACGGAATGTTCCGGTCTGCAACGGTTTGCAAAAGTTTGGGTTCGACGTGAAATGACTGCGTGTTGAGCTTTAAGACCGCTCGGCTGAATATCGCAGGTCGGCTACGGATCCGAAGCGTCAACTACGGGTGACACCTCTCCTGATGGCAGAATGTCGTTCAACAAAGAGGGAGACAGTACGCCTCGGAAAGCTCAGAAGCCGCTTTCTCATCAAGAGATTGCCCAATTGCTCAAATTCGGTTCAGTCGTCGTTGTGAGGGGGCGACATCGGCCAGGGTTACGCTGTTGAGGTACTCTTGCTGAATCCGTTCGGCCTCTGCCAGAACCCCCTTCAACTTGCAGAAGGAGTCAATGATGCAAGATCTGTCAGTACCGACACAACTCAGCAGGTGTGTGTTGCCTTCCACACGCGCGATGACCTCCCCCACCCGGATCTCTTCCGGCCGTCTGGCGAGTTCGATCCCACCACCTATGCCACGGATACTACGGATGTAACCGAGGCGATTGAGGAGTGTGACGACCTTCGCGACGTGATGCACCGAGATCTGAAACAGCGCAGCGACATCCTGAATGGTTGCTCGCTCTTCACGGGTCGCGAGATACATCAGGGTTCGCAGGCAGTAATCGGTTTGGGTGGTCAGCTGCATGGAATCTCGTTCGCACGGACAAGTCGATCTCAGGCTTGGTTTCTCGCTGATGCTGAGGTCGGAAGACCGGCTATGAGCGTGATCGTTGGAGGGGCTGGCGACGGGCTCAGCCACCACAACTGATGGGATCCGGGATGTAGATCGCAGTGCGAGATGTCGACCCATAAGGTTCTCATGAGTCGCTTCAGCCTCAGAAGACGTTCGAGCCATTGTAGTCCGGTCAGAGGATTTCTGCCACAGCGAAGCAGGCTATCGACGAGACTTCCGTAGCTCTCTCAGGCAGTGACCACGAGATTGATTGCGAGTAACAACTGCAGCGGACTTGATCGATTCATTGAACCAGATCTATTGACGTTTCTGTCCGTACTTCTTTACAGTTCGAAACACGTACGGTTTATGCGTGTTTTAATCGGGCGAACGTCAGCACATGCCGGAGCGTCCGATGCTTCCACATCTAACTTCGTATGCGGGGGGAAGAACTGATGAAGTATGTGACGTCCGGAATCGCCATGCTGTCCCTAACAATCGCATTTGGAGTCCTGGTCACTGCAGCCGTGTTCGCGAAAGACGTGAAGTCCACGAAGAGAGCAGCAGAAGAGGCGACTGCCCAGCCGGAGCCAGCCGCTGTGAAGCGAGCCCAAAAGCTTGTGAAAGAGCTGGATAACATCTTCAAGCAGACGATCGTTCTCATTACGGACAAGTATGTCCACGACGAAGAAGATTTTGCCGCCGGGAGCGCTGCGGTCCTTCTGTTCGAAACGATCTCCGAGGGAGGAGACAATAAGGTCCGGCTGCTCGATGTGACCGGCGAACCTTACGATCCCGAGAATGTGGCTCAGGATGCGTTCGAGAAGGAAGGTGTTTCGCGGCTCAAGAAAGGGGCCGCCGGCTACGAGCAGGTCGTCGAAAAGGAAGGTCTGTCCTATCTCCGTTCGATGACGCCGGTTCCCGTTGTGATGCAGAAATGCGTGATGTGTCATCCTCACTACGAGGGTGTCAAAAAGGGAGCCCCCATCGGTGCGATCAGCTATACCGTGCCGATTGACTGAGACTTCGTGAGAACGCCGCGTGGCGCTGGATCGTTAATCAATTGCAGCCGCGACGCGTTCGCGTTCTCGAAGTCGCTTTTCAACGCATGCCAGCGTTGTGTTGCTAATCGCTTAACTGAGGGAACGTGATGAAGGATGCAGTCAGAATCGCGAATCGCGCGGATTTTGCCACCACATCTGCACAGGTCGTTGAGTTTGCAGGCAGAGATGTCGTGGTGTTCGCGATCGGCGAGAACTTTTACGCAGTTGATAACTACTGTCCTCATGCCGGTTATACCCTGCACGATGGCGAGCTGAACGGGACCACTGTTGCCTGCGCGCTCCACGGTGCGGAGTTTGATCTGACAACTGGGAAGTGCGTGGGCGGAGTTCCCTGTGAAGACATCACCGCCTACGACGTGATCATCGATGAGGAAGGCGATATCTCGATCGGGATGGAACAGATTGACGAATAATCGCCCCACTTCGGCCACGTGGCGGGAATTGCTTCATCAGCGCGTGATTCATTACATCTCATGAAGTCTCTTTAACAGAACAACTCAGGTCTACGGGAATAGAAAGAATCGTGATGACGCGCGAAGGATCCGACGAGAAGTTATCTAAGGTCGAACTGATCAAGGAAGCCAGCGTGGGGCTGCGTGGCAGCATCGCCGCCGAGTTGGCAGATTCCGCCACCGATCGTGTCGAAGATGCGACGACCAAATTGCTCAAATTTCATGGAACATATCAGCAGGACGATCGTGATCTGCGTCTCTCACGACGCAAAGAAGGTTTGGACAAGGCCTATTCCTTCATGGTGCGGAATCGCATTCCTGGGGGAAAGATGACGGCTGCCCAGTTCCTGGGGGAACTTGATATCGCCGATGAACTCGGCAACGGAACGATCCGGATCACGACTCGGCAGAGTATTCAGTTGCACGGAGTAGTGAAGGGCAATCTCTGGGACGTCATCCACCGGATCAATGAGATTGGGCTTTCCACACAGTCCGCTTGCGGAGACGTGACACGAAACGTGTGTTGCTGTCCGGCACCGCTGCGTCAGGACAGTTTGCGGGACGAACTTCAGGAGCTTTCCGATCAGATCGCACAGTTCGTACGCCCTCGAACTGGTGCCTATCATGAAATCTGGATTCGCGACCTCGACACGGGAGAGAGTCAGCAGATCGACGCGGTGTCTGAGAGCGAGCCGGAGCCTCTCTACGGCAACCTGTATCTGCCTAGAAAGTTCAAGATTGGGCTCGCGCTGTGCGACGACAATTGCATTGATGTTTACGATCAGGATCTTGGACTTCTGGCCGTCACGGAAGGAGACCGCTTGCTCGGTTTCAACGTCCTTGTCGGTGGAGGGATGGGGACAACTCCCAGCAAGAAGAATTGCTTTCCAGCGCTTGCGCATCGTATGGCGTTCGTCACTCGCGAAGAACTGTTTCCAGTGATTGCCGCAATCATCATGGTGCAACGGGATTTCGGAAACCGGGAGGATCGCAGTCAGGCGCGGATGAAGTATCTGATTCACAATTGGGGACTGCCGCGTTTCAAAGCCAAGGTCGAGGAATATCTCTCGCAAGGCGAAGCGTATTGCAACGTCCCTGAAGGAACTGTTCCTCGTCCACTTGCCGATCCGCATCGGGCTGATGTCACCGGGCATGACGACCACATGGGGTGGCACGAGCAGGCCGACGGAAAATGGTTCCTGGGATTGCCCATCGAGAATGGACGGGTGAAGGACGAGGGGAACCTCAGGTTGAAGACCGCTTTGCGGCAGCTGTTCTCGGAACATGTCCCGACTGCTCGACTAACAGCTCAGCAGAACATCCTGCTTTGTGATCTCGATGAGACTCAGCGTCCCATTATAGAACAGATTCTGGCTGAACATGGTGTTGACACTGTTGGACAGATCAGCAACGTCCGCCGATTTTCATTCGCCTGTCCTGCTCTGCCGACATGCGGTCTGGCCGTTACGGAGAGCGAGCGGGCATTGCCGTCTGTGCTCTCAGAGCTCGAGGCCGAGCTTGCTGAGATGGGGCTCGCTGAAGAGAAGTTCACAATACGGATGACCGGGTGTCCGAACGGCTGCGCGAGGCCATACAACGCTGACATTGGTCTGGTCGGCCGGAGTGTCGACGGTAAGACCAAAGAAGGCAAATACACGATCTTCGTCGGCGGGAATCTGATCGGGACCCGTTTGAACGTTGTCTATAAGGACATGGTGCTCCGAAGCGAGATCGTTTCAGAGTTGCGCCCGATGCTGATCTGCTTTCAGGAGAATCGGAAGCCCGGGGAATCTCTGGGTGACTTCTGCCATCGCTGGGGTGTTGAATCGCTTCCTCTGTCGACCGATGATCGTGCATCGGCGTCTTAATGCCGGACAGATGGAGATTGCAAGATGCTGATTCAGCAGTTCCCTGTTCGTCCACTCTATGGAATCGAAGTACGAGCTTCCGTGCTTAGCCGCGATGAAATCTTCTCTCTCTGGAAGCACTTCGAAGAGGAGAATATCGCGGATCAGATTCCCGCCCGAGTGGATGGTCGACTCATTGCCGCCTATCACAGTTACGAAGAGAACAACTTCCGCACGTGTTCGCATTTTCTAGGATGTGAAGTGATCGACGTACCCTGCGCTGCGGATGGATTCTGCCTGCGTGAGATCCCCGCCGGAGAATATGCGGTCTTCCAGGCACGAGGCGAGATGCCTTTGGCCCTGCTGGACACCTGGACTCAGATCAACGATCTGGAACTGTGTCGAAATTTCTCGCTCGATTTCGAGGTGTACGATCCCGCGATTCCAGGCCAGGTGCAGATCTTCGTGGGAATACATTCCAAGTTTGCGATTCTGAGATGAGTCGGGACCAATCTTGACCGAGGAGGTGATGAGGAGGTTGGTAAGGAGACCCGCTGAACGAACTATTGATGCCTATGGCAACCTCACCTGTAAAAGATGAATCACAAAGGATGACCGATGGCGCTGGACCACGCAAACCCTGGAGAGCTGATCGAGCTCAGGCCGCTGTCAGAACGACAGGGAAACGGTCGCACCTATACGGTCGCCAAGAGCGAAGATCTCGAGCTTATTCGGCTCATTTTGAAAGCTGGAAAAGAGATTGCCACGCATAGCGCCCGCGGGACGCTCGTCGTGCACTGTCTCGAAGGCAAAGTGAACTTCGAGGTGCACGGAAAGACTCATGAAATGCAGGCAGGCAGTCTCCTCTATCTGACCGGTGGAGAACCACACGCTCTGAAGGCCGTCGAGGATTCATCTCTTCTTCTGACGATTATTCTTCCAGAGCACGCGTAGAGAGCAGAGTCTGCTGCAGTCGTCTGATGGGGCTGGCAGGATGCCGAGGCCATCGCCGATCGTCTGGGATGTCCGTTTCTCCAGCGACCGGTCCAGCGATAACGCGCATCTCGTCTGGCCGCCGCGACTGACTTCTACGCCGGCTGATCGTCCTGGCCGAAAGCCAGAGAATGAGCAGGTTGTGCGTGCGTCTGGAGAATGTGATTCCGTACCGAACGGAGTAAGATCATGTGAGGAGCTTCCAGTTCGCCTGCGGTCTCCCCGTGCCCAACCGTCAGCGGTGACGAGGTGCGATCCTCCTCTTGAATGGATGGGGGAGCCGAAGCTGGGTTGGGGAGATCATTTGACGCCGGAACATTCGCGTCGAGCGATTGAAAGAATCGCAGTCGGCCAACCATTGCAAATCGATTGAATACTTTATGAATTCACCGCTGATCCCCCGTTTGTCTCCACGAACGCTCTTGCCGCTACTGCTACTCGTTGCCATGAGTAGCATCAGTGCACACGCAGCGGAGTCGAAGCCCAATGTGGTTTTCATCCTTGCCGATGATCTCGGCTGGAGCGACACAACGCTGTTTGGGACGACGAACTTCTACAAAACCCCGAATATCGAACGACTTGCACAGCGAGGCATGACATTCACCCGGGCTTATTCCTCAAGCCCGTTATGTTCACCGACGCGGGCGAGTGTGCTCACGGGACTCAGTCCGGCACGGCATGGCATCACTGCTCCGACTTGCCATTTGCCGAAAGTCATCCTGAAGCCGGTGCAGGCGACGAGCGGGCCGCCGAACAGGTTTGCGACACTGCCAGAATCGGCGTCGCGGCTCGACACCAGCTACTACACACTGGCGGAGATGTTCCAGGACAACGGCTACGCGACCGGGCACTTTGGCAAATGGCATCTCGGGCATGAGCCCTACTCGCCGCTGGAACATGGATTCGATGTCGATGTGCCGCACCATCCGGGGCCGGGACCTGCGGGGAGCTATGTCGCTCCGTGGAAGTTTAAGGACTTCGATCATGATCCCGACATTCCGGATGAGCACATTGAAGACCGGATGGCCCGGGAAGCTGTCAGCTTCATGGAGAAGCATGCAGACAGGCCGTTCTTTCTGAACTACTGGATGTTCAGCGTGCATGCGCCTTTCGACGCGAAGCAGCCCTTGATTGACAAATACCGTGAACAGGTCGATCCGAAAGACCCGCAACGCAGCCCCACTTACGCGGCGATGATTGAGAGCATGGATGATGCGGTAGGCACGCTGCTCGACACACTCGACAGGCTGAAACTCGCGGACAACACGATCATCATCTTCGCCTCGGACAATGGCGGGAACATGTACAATGAAGTCGATGGAACGACCGCGACGAGCAATGCCCCCTTGCGCGGCGGCAAGGCGACCATGTACGAAGGTGGTATGCGAGGTCCAGCGATTATCGTGCAGCCGGGTTCGATTGAGACCGGTTCGCGAAGTGACGAGATCATTCAAAGCAGCGACTTCTATCCAACGCTGCTCGAAATGCTGTCGATCGACGCTCAACCGAATCAGGAGTTTGACGGCATCAGCATTGTTCCGGCTCTGCAGGGCAGGTCGCTCAGTCGAGAAGCGATCTTCACCTACTTCCCGCATGCCCCGGGCGTTCCGGACTGGCTGCCGCCCTCAGTCAGCGTTCACAAAGGCGACTGGAAACTGATCCGCATCTTTCACGGCGGCGAGAACCGGAAACACCGATACAAGTTGTTCAATCTCAGGGACGACGTCGGCGAACAACACAACCTCGCAGGCGAGTTCCCGGAACTGGTGAAGCAACTCGACGCACTGATTGAACAGCACCTCGCCGACACTCAGGCCGTGCGCCCGTTGCCGAATCCCAGATTTGATCCGTCGAAGTACGACGTCACGCAGGAAGGGAATGCTGGACTCAAAGGCAGCGGAAAGCCTCCGAAGAAAAAGGCAGCGTCTCCGACCGCAAAACCTGTCGCGGGATGGCGGCCGGGCGGAACCTGCACATTGTCAGCATCGAAGACTGGGCTGCTGGTCAACAGTTCGGGCAATGACCCTTATCTGAGCCATCGTCTGCCGAGGCCAATCGACGAAACGTCGTTCACTTTGCACATCACAATGACCTCGGATGCGAGTGGCAGGGGGCAAGTCTTCTGGCAGGAACAGGCAGCCGGTCCATTCACGGCTGAGCGCAGCCATCCCTTCGATGTCGAACACGACGGCACGGCGCACGAGTACGCCATCAAGTTCACAACAAGGAGTCCGCTGCTCGCTGTGCGAATCGATCCCTCAAGTGGTCAGGGCACGATCGAAATCTCCGACATTCGACTGGTCGGCGAGGACGGTGCGACGCACTACAGCCTGAAGTTGCCGACCGCGCCCGCCGTATCGATCAATCGCGAGCGAAAGCCCAACGTCATTGTGGTTTTCACAGATGACCATGGTTACGCTGATCTGAGCTGTCAGGGCATTTTCGACGACGTGAAGACGCCGCACATGGATGCCCTTGCGGCAGGCGGCGTCCGCATGACGGACGGCTACTGCACGGCGCCGCAGTGTGTTCCTTCGCGGGGGGGACTGATCAGCGGTCAGTACCAGACGAAGTGGGGACTGGAGTCGAATCCGCAGTTTCAGGACGCGGAAGTCATGAAGCGTTTCGATGCACTCGAAACGATCCCCGAACGACTGAAGCGGGCGGGTTACGTTACAGGCATGGCCGGCAAATGGCATCTTGGGCCGAACCGGGCCGACATGATCGCCGCGCATGGATTTGACAAGGCCTTTCACAAGCACAGCAACGGGCCGGGCCATTGGAATATGAACCTCGACGGCGAAGACATCGAAGCTCAGGAGCAAAAGGGCGGCGACTATCACCTCGATATGATTTCAGACTTTGCCTGCACCTTTATCGATCGCTTTCACGACAAGCCGTTTTTCTTCTATCTCGCCTGCCGCGCACCGCATGTTCCTCTCGACGCTCCACAGCGTTACCTCGACCGCTTTCCCGGCGAGATGCCCGAGCGTCGTCGTCAGGCACTTGCGATGCTGTCCGCCGTCGATGACGGTGTCGGTCAGATTATGAGCACGCTGCGAAAGCATGAACTCGAAGAAGATACGCTCATCTTCGTTATTGGCGACAACGGAGCACCGCTTAAGATTCACAAGATCGATGCTCCCGGCGGCGGTCCCGGCTGGGATGGTTCGCTCAACGATCCTATGAACGGTGAAAAAGGGATGCTGACCGAGGGCGGAATTCGTGTTCCCTTCGTCGTTCACTGGAAGGGAACGATCCCCGGTGGTCAAACCTGTTCGCATCCCGTTATCGCTCTCGATGTCGGCGCGACAGCCTGCGCACTTGCCGGCCTGCCCGATGATCCGGCTCTCGACGGGGTCAACCTGATCCCCTACCTGACTGGACAGAATGAGGAGGTTCCGCACGAAGTGCTCTACTGGCGGTGGCTCGGTCAGTCAGCCATCCGCAAGGGAAAGTGGAAATACCTGCGCAGCGACACCCGTGAGTATCTCTTCGATCTGGAAGCGGACTTCGAGGAGACGAACAACCTTTTGAAGAGTTCGCCGGAGTTAGCGGCATCGCTGCACGCCGACTTGAAGGTTTGGGCGGACACGCAGTCTCCCCCTGGCATCTGGGCCATGAAGTCGGAAGGCATGAGCCGCAATGCCGCAGAATTTTATGACTGGTACATCGAGGGAATTCGGGATGTGCCTACTCCGGCGGCTAACCCGCAGCAACGGCGAGGCGCCAGGAAAAGTAGGAAGGCTAATTAGTGAGGCGTCTACTAATTCAAATCGGCTCGGTCCTGTGTGTCATGCTTGCGAGTGCTGCGAATGCGACCGAGCATCCCAACATTCTGTTTGTCCTGACGGAAGATCAAGGCGCGCACTTGAGCCTGCTTGGCACGCCGGGACTGAACACGCCTCATATGGATGCGCTGGCGACATCCGGAACGTACTTCACCAACGCTTTTGTCGCATACCCCGTTTGCTCGGCATCTAAAGCGGCCCTTTTCACCGGGCTGCACAGCCACACGAATGGCATTCTGAACAATACGCACAACTTCCATAAGCCGGCTGCTCAGGTCACGGATCCCGAGCGGAACCTCAAGCTCGCTCGCATCAATCGCGTACGCAGCGAGTTCCTGACCCTGACCGAGATTCTGAAAGCCAACGGATATTACCAGGGAGTCACGCACAAGCTGCACGTGTTACCCAACGAGAAGTTTCCATACGACGAGTTTCTACACGGCTCGCGGGCGGAGATATCGGGTTTCATCAGGAACGCAGCTTCGCGAAAGCAGCCGTGGTTTCTGATGGTCAATATCCCGAACTCACATCGACCGTACCCGAACAGCGACAAGACTCCGATCCGTGTCAATCCAGATGAAATCAGGTTGCCGGCGTTCCTGCCGGACTCGCCCGCCGTTCGCAAGGACTGGGCCGAGTATCTGGCTGCAGTCGAACAGGCGGATGCATTGACCGGTCAGGCTCTGGAGGTGCTCAGGCAATCCGGCCAGAACGACAACACCATCGTCTTCTTCATGAGCGATCACGGGCCGACATTTCAGCACGGCAAGATGACACTGTACGACCTTGGCCTGCGGGTGCCGCTGATGGTTCGCGGGTCGGGCATACGGCAGGGATCCGTCTGCGACGAACTGGTCAGTGAACTCGATTTGCTTCCGACCATTCTGGAACTGTGCGGCATCCAACAGACATTCGACTATCCGCTTCACGGTCACTCGATCAAAGGCTTGCTGACAGGAGCCACGAACGCAAAGGGACACGACTACATTTTTGCGGAGATTTCCAATCGAGGCCCACTGCCTAACGACGGGATGCAGGAACGCAGCGTCTTCGACGGTCGCTGGAAGCTGATTTATCGCGAGAACGTGGAAGCCGCGTGGCGGCACGTGAACGCCGATAGTCGCCAGTTCAAAGTCTGGGGCAATCGCACGTACGCGGAAACGATTCGGCTGAAAGACACGTTCCCACGGCAGTACCAGATCCTCGCCGAAATGGACCCGCAGAACCTCGGCGGGACTGTGCCGACTCTGGAACTGTACGACCTCGCATCTGACCCGGACGAAATGCAGAGCTTCGCGGCGGTCGCCGAGCATCAAGGCAAACGGGAACAGCTACTGGACGCGTTGCGGAAATGGATTAACGAGACTAATGACCCGGCTGTGAATCCATAACTCTCTCGAGCAGTTATTTCCCCCCCCCTTTCACGAAACTTGCGCGTGAACTTCCCCTCGACGTGAGAACGTACAACATGAAAAAGATACTCGCCGTCATCGCTGCGATCGTGCTCGCTCCGCCTTTGGCATCGCGCGCCTCCGACGCAGTCATCGTCGAAGAGGGTCAACCACGGGCGGAGATCGTCATTTCTGCCAGCCCCTCACGCATGCAGCGGGTTGCGGCACATGAATTTCGGAGGAACATCGAGAAGATCAGCGGTGCGAGACTGCCCATCGTCACCGCACCGAGCGGGCGAGCCGTGAAGATCTTCATCGGCGCAAGCCCGCAGAATCCTGTGAACGCAGAGGGTTTGAAGGACGGCGCGTATCGCATCGCAACGGGAGAGGACTGGATGGCGCTTGTCGGCGACGACAGCGAGTTCACGCCCCGGGAGCCATTTGCGAAGAACAACGGCGACATCCCGCGGGCACAGGCAGAGTGGGAGCAGATCGTTGGGGCACCGTACGGAATGCCGGCTCGCGGTCTTTACAAGAATCGCCTTCGACTGCCCGGCGAGACAGGGAAGCCCGACGGCGTGATCACGGAGCCGAAAGAGGTGCTTGAAATCTGGGGGCTCGACGAACGCGGCAGCTTCAACGCGGTTTGCGGTTACTTTCGCAAGCTCGGCGCACGCTGGTATCTGCCGGGCGAACTGGGCGAAGTGCTGCCGTCGATGAGTACGATTCCGCTGCCGCGGATCAATGAAACCGAGCAACCAGACTTTCCATTGCGGCAGTTCAATTTCCGCTTCAGCACCGCAGGTCCAGAGACTTCGATGTGGGTCATGCGGCTCGGTCTGCGTAACGATGAGCAACTGCAGATCGCTCACGGCATTTCCACAATGACGAACCATCAGGCTGTCTTTGACGCACATCCGGACTGGTTCGCGATCTACGGCGGCAAGACCGATTTCAAGCCAGGCGACTCGAAGTGCCAGGTCTGCTACTCCAACGACGAGCTTTTCGATGAGACCGTACGCTGGGCGCGAACGGTGCTCGACACCTACGAGTTTGAAACCGTCTCCATTATGCCTCCGGACGGCTACACCGCGATCTGCCAATGCGAGAAGTGCAAAGGCAAGGACTCGCCTGATCGCAACGAGCGCGGTCTGCTTAGCGACCACGTGTGGGACTTCGTCAATCGCGTGGCGAAGGAGATCGCGATAACGCATCCGCGCGCCAAGGTGCTGAATTGTGCCTATGGCGTCTACACGCTGCCACCGTTGAAGATCGAGAAACTCGAACCGAACGTGCAGGTGTGCATCGTCGGTGGTCGCCGTCCGATCAACAAACGCGGCGTCAAAGGCGAGGGTGAATCCGCGCCGGACGCGTTGCGTGCCGCATGGCTGAAGAAGACCGACAATCCACTGCTGATCTTCGAGAACTATCCCTTCACTGGCCGTGGCTGGTATCTGCCCAGTTTCGCCGCGCATGCGATCGGCGACACCGTCAGCGCGACTAAGGGCATCTCGGGGGGCGAGGACATTTGGCTCAGCGTGGCCCAGGATTTCGCCACGAAAGACATCGGCTTCAATCACTTCCTGGTCTACTTCACCGCCCGGATGTACTGGGGCGGCACGGATGCGAATGTGGACACGATGCTGCGCGAATACTGCCGCCTGTTCTACGGCCCCGCCGAGAAAGAGATGCTCACATTCTTCAACTTCTGCGAGGCGAACTGGCAAGCGATGGATAAGGATAAGGCGAAGGCTGATGAAGCACTCACGCTCTTCGCCAATGCAAAGACGAAAGTTGATCCCGTCAGCGTATATGGTCAACGTATTGCCCTGATAGACGACTATCTCAAAGGTTTGCGCATGAAGACCGAGCAACTCGGCCAGAAACGCGGTCCCGTGCCCAAGGTGCGGCTGGTCGGGGATGCGCACGATATCATCATTGATGGCAAGCTCGACGACGAGTACTGGCAGACATGCCCCGTTGCCGCCACGGGAACATTTCGCGAGCTGCAAACCGGTCGCACGCCCATCTTCGGCACATCGTTCAAGGCCGGCTGGCAGGGGAGCAATCTATACTTCGCCTTTCGTTGCAACGAGCAACCTGGCGAGAAACCTGTCACGGCATCGACTCGAGATGACGATCAGGCCATCTGGCACGGCGATCTGATCGAGATCGAGCTGGCCACCGAAATGCACTCGTATTATCAGATCGCCATCAGTCCCGCCGGCCACCTCGTCGATCTCGATCGAGGGGCGGCCAAAGGACAATGGATCGGCTGGGACTCGAAGGCCGAAGTCGCCACGCACATCGCCGACGATCACTGGACGGTCGAGATCCGCTTCCCCGTCACGACGGACGAAAACGATCCGCTGAATCAGGTGGTCGGTCGGCATCCTACGCAAAGTCTGCCATGGCATATCAACCTTTGCCGCCAGCGTATCCGCGAGGACGGCCGGGAGCTGAGTGCCCTCTCTCCGACCGGAACGCCGGGTTTCCACGAGCCGATGAAGTTCGCGCACTTCTACGATGGAAGGTCGCATCAGTTCGAGGCCGATCCGGGCGTCACCGACTTCGTAATTGGTTTCCAGAAAGCCGCGAAAGCTCGTAAGGCTGCGGACTTTCTCGCACTCGCCGAGTTGGAGAACATCACCGATCTGCAAAAAGCAGCCGCGCTGGAGCAAGCCGCGCTGCTCGACAAAGCCAGCGCTGCTGCCATCATCCCTCGAATTCCGATCGAAGCCGTAAAGAAAACCGCACAGATGCAGAGTCTTCTCACGCACGGCAAGGCGTTGGAACTGATTTCGCAATTTTCCGAGGAAGATTTGACTCGCTGGCCCTTCTGGAAGCGCGGAGACGGTTACCACTTACGCGGGCGAGCCTACTCGGTCGTCAAAGATGGTACCAGAGCCGAAGCCGATCTCACAGAGGCGCTCCAGTGGATCAGCGACCCTCGGACGCGTAATTCTCTGTTACTCACGCTCGGCTGGAATCGTGAACACAACCTCGGCGACGACGACAGAGCATTAGAATCATTCAGCGCCATCGTCGGCGGCCGTGAGCGGATTGGCGGCGCGGATGAATACGGTGCGTTGCAGGGCATCGCCCGAATACTGACCCGGCGCGGTCAATATGACGAAGCCCTTCGCACTCTGAACCGGGCCGAGCCTGACAAGCTGAAAGGCACGTGGCGGGAAAACATCCGCAAGTCACTTGAAGCGGTCAACGAAGCGAAACGCGAAGACGCCAAATGAACATCGCACATTTACAACTGAGATCAGAATCGATCCTCCCATTAAATGGATGTGGATGGAGCACTGGCTCGACTGGAGCGAATCAGCGGGCCGGCTTCACGAACTCATGGTTGGCGACAGCAACGGGGATGGTCTGAGCGATATCTTTGCTCGCTCCGCCGACGGTTGGTGGCACGCAGCAGAGTCGACAGGAAGTTCATTCGTGGACCGCCCACTGGCCGAATGGTACGCGGCTCTCGATTGGCGTTATGTGCATATTGGAAGTTTTGCAGTAACGCTTCCGCTACCTGCGAATGCAACGACCCCGGAAAGCATCGTGCCTCGGTCTCCGTCAGCTCTCACAAGTACGGATGACACAACGTCGCTCGTCACTCGCTGGGCTGGCAATCCGAGTATCCCCGCCAAGTCGCTCCTTACGGCAGAATCAATGCCGTTACAGACATTGTCTTCCGAAGAAGGCGAATGGAGAGAGTCCGACTATGATGAGTTCAGCCGAGTTGACCTGCTCCAGTATCTCGACGGAATCAGGCGGTAACTGAGTCGGGTGACAGAGCTCGTCAGCAGATCGTTCTGCTTCGTCTGACAACAAAGAGCCGAAGCATCGTCCTGTTCCCTGTCGTTGGCCGAACCTGCTTCGGCGAGACAGAGGAAGTGGTTCTCCTGCATCGGATGACTCCAGAGAACGCGAACTCGACCAGGGTTCGGGCTGTTGCGGGGTGTTCGCGACGGCCCGCGCGGATATGATCACGACGACGCGAAGGAGGTCATTCACGCTATTGGCAGGAATCCAGGAATCGGGTTCCGGCGAGATCTCTCAGTATGACCATGACCGCATCATGGTCGCATTGTCACCTTGGAGGGACATCCGTGTGGAATTTGTTGCGGGCGATTGTACGCCCTGAGGATAAATCGAGTCCGTTGCCCGATACGTGGCAGCAAATCCTGAAAGTGAATGTTCCCTATCGGAATTCGTTGAGCGTGGAGATGAGGGAACGGCTCGACGCGGGGATCAGGCGGTTCGTCGAACACAAGTATTGGGAGGGGTGCAATGGACTGTCCGTGACCGACGAGCATCGTCTGACGATTGCGGGACATGCAATGAGACTGACGCTGGGGTTCGACGACGATCACTTCGACGATGTCAAAAGCATACTACTCTATCCGACGACGTATCGAGCCGTGACGAAAGACCACATCGGCAGCGGAGTCATCATTGAAGGTCAGTCCGACAGACTCGGCGAAGCATGGTACCGCGGACCGGTGATTCTGGCCTGGTCTGACATTCAGGATGAGATCGCACAATCGCCGTCGAAACGAAACGTCATTCTGCATGAGTTCGCACACCAGCTGGATTTTCGCAATGGGCGAGATGCTGATGGAGTTCCTCCCATCGAATCAGAGACGGATGCCGAGCGCTGGTTGGATGTCATGAGACAGGGGTTTGAGCGGCTTTGTGACGATTGCCGTCATCGACGCAGGCCGGTTCTCGACTGCTACGGCACCACGAATCGCGCTGAGTTCTTCGCGGTCGCGACGGAAGCGTTCTTTGAGACGCCGGAAGACCTGAAGCGGGACTGGCCCGAGTTGCATGCCGAACTCCGTCGGTTCTTTCGACAGGACCCGTAGCAGGCCGGATAGGTTGTCATTCTGAGGCCAAAGCGGTGTAAACACGCGATCTGCGCCCAGTGGACGGAAAGACGGGGCGGCTCCATCTGGGGCACCTGCTGCTCCAAGTCCTCCGAAGACGACGATCGCAATCCCGCGTCCATGGCAGGTTAAAGCCGCCGAGGCACGCGCGGCAGTGAGCGAGTCATTGCCGGCATCGCACAAGAACAGTCTTATGCTATGCTGCCGATACTTTTGGGGCAGGCAGACGCAGTGAGTCCGTTCGCATGAGCACATTGTGTCCGTCGAAGACTTTGCACTCGAGTTGACACGACAACTGCGCCGAGTGCGTGGATCGCTTGTCGTTTGTGTTTTCGAAGCGGTCGACGCTGTCGGTCTGAACCTGTCTCCGATCAAGACGGCGATGTTCGTCCTCCTGCCTTCTTTCGAGAATCTGCGGAGATGTTATGCGAGTTGCTCAACTTCTTTTGGTGTTGTTCGTCGTCTGCTGCATCAGCCCTGTTGCCGGTGCGGAGGAGATTCCACAAACCGTCGCGACACTTCGGTCGGACTTCGATCCCCGGCAGGATGCACTCGACACCAGGGTCGTGCGGGAGTGGGAGGCGGACGGCATCGTTTACCGCTATGTCACGTTTCACATCGGCACGTTCAAAGGCAAACCGTCTCGCATGGCGGCGTTCTTCGCCTTCCCCAACGGGGCAGTGAAGCTGCCGGGTTTGTTGCACCTGCATGGGGGTGGTCAACGGGCGTTTCTGCACGAAGTCGACTTCTACGCCAGGCGCGGCTACGCGTGCCTGTCGATCAACTGGGGTGGACGAGAGATGGAACGGGCGAATGCAGGCGACCCGAACACCGACTGGGGAGCCGTCGATCCGACTCAGCAGAACGTGCCCGGCTACTTCAATCTGAAGCCCGGTGACAAATACCTTGATCCGGTCGAGTCGCCTCGAAACAACAACTGGTATTTGCTGACGCTGGCGGCCAGACGGGGACTGACGTTCCTAGAGCAGCAGCCCGAAGTTGATCCCGACAGACTCGGCGTCTACGGCCATTCGATGGGCGGAAATCTCACCGTGTACGTCGCTGGGACTGATGATCGAGTGAAAGTCGCCGCTCCGTCTGTTGGTGGCTCGGGCTTCCGCACCCGGCGCTGGCCTCTTCTGCCTGAACAGCGAAAGCAGACGCCCAATGGAGACGTGGGACTGTTCGATGCCACGATTGGTTTTGAGTCATATGCTCCGCACATCAACGCTCCGCTGCTGTGGCTGGGGGCGACGAACGATTTCCACGGCATCATGGACGACACCTATCGCACAGGCGAACTGATCCCTCACCAGAATGTTCGCTATGTATTCACGCCGCACATGAATCATCGATTCACACCGGAGTTCGCTGTGGCGAGGCCGCTCTGGATCGACCAGTATCTCAAAGGGGAATTCACGTTTCCCCGAACACCGGAGTCGAAGCTCGTGCTGACGGCCGAGGATGGCATTCCCGTGCTTCACTGCACGCCCGACACTTCGCTGCCCATCGAGCGAGTCCAACTGTTGTATTCCGTCGATCCCGACCCGCAGGCCCGGTTCTGGCGAACTGCTGAAGCGACGAATGACGGGAAGATGTGGACCGCAAAGCTGCCCATCTTGAACGTCGGGCAGCCACTCTTCGCCTTTGCCAATGTCTACTACACGATTCCCACGAGTGCAGCGGCTCCTCGATCCCAGCCGACCGATACGCTCGCGATCAGTTCGATGCTGCATACGGCGACTCCTGATGACCTGTGCCGGGCAGGAGCGAATGCTACGGACAAAAGAAGCACTTTGATCGACGACTTCTCAAATCGCTGGCAGGACTGGTACACGCTCTCGTCGAACAACCCGCATCACTGGGAATACTCGACTCGCAAGCTCAACGATCCCAGGTGGCAGGGGCAGCCCGATCAGAAGCTTACACTTGAGGTGCAGGCAGAGCGGGAGAATGAACTGGTGATCGTGCTGACGGAGAACTTCTTCCGGTCATATCGAGGCAAATCGAAAGAGTTTGCGGCCGTCGTGAAGCTCAACGGCGGCGAGCCGGAAACGATCGCCCTGACGCCAGCTGATTTCACCACGGCAGCGGGCGAGAAGTTGTCGTCGTGGCAGAATGTCGATCTGCTGAGTTTGCGTGCCTATTTTGACAAGGACGGCACTCTGCTGGGCAGCAGGAGCTGGGCAGGGAAGCAGCCGGCATTCAAAAAACTGTGGTGGCAGTCCCACGACTATGATGCGCGCGTCAATTAGGTCAGAATGCTGCTCGAGCCTCAGCGGGCTGTCGACACGCGTGCCCCTTCGAAAGCAGAAAGTAAGCGATGAAGGCGAGACCTTTTTCAGTCGGTAGAATTGCATTGGCCGTTTTCCTAGCTGCCAGTCTCCAGCCAGGCGATGCAGTTGCAGGGCCACTTGAAGAGATCGAGGTGGCTGCCGGATTTGAAGTCAGTCTGGTTGCAGCCGAGCCGCTTGTGATGGACCCGGTTGATCTCGACTGGGGGCCGGATGGGAAGCTCTGGGTGGTGGAGATGGCCGATTATCCCATGGGGATGGATGGCCAGGGATCACGGGGTGGGCGGATTCGCGTTCTTGAAGATCGGAATCAAGACGGCACTTACGAAACGTCCACGTTGTTTGCCGAGGGGCTGCAGACGCCAAACGGTCTGATCGTCTGGCGGGATGGAGTTCTTGTGACCGCTTGTCCTGACGTGCTGTATCTCAAGGATACCAACGGGGACAACCAGGCCGATGAGACACTGAAGCTGTTCTCCGGTTTCGGCGAAGGGAACGAACAGCACCGCGTGAACGGGTTGCGGTGGGGCCTCGACAACTGGCTTTATCTGGCCAATGGGGACAGCGGGGGAAAGATCGTCTCGCACCAGACCGGTGAGGTTCTGGAACTCGGCGGCTTCGATCTGAAAATTCGTCCCGATTCCGGTGAGATGGAATTCGTTTCCGGAAGAACGCAATTCGGTCGAAACCGAGACGACTGGGGAAACTGGTTTGGCTGCAACAACCCGAACCCCATCTTTCATTTCGTTCTTGATCAGAAGTACCTGGCGAGAAATCCTCACTTTGTTTCACCGCCCGCCCGCCGGGATATCTGCACAGGCGATTCGCGAGTGTATCCGATTGGTCCGATCATCAGTCATTGCGATCCGAAGTTCCGGGCGATCGGAGCGATTCCGAGATTTACATCGGCTTGCGGCGTTATCGCCTATCGGGACAATCTGTTCGGTTCGGAGTACGAAAACGTGACATTCACGAGCGAGCCTGTCTATAACATCGTCCACGCCCGCAAGCTCGTTCCGAACGGAGTGACATTCGAAAGCCACAAGCTGCACGAAGGCGAGGTGGAGTTTTTCCGTTCGAAAGATCCCTGGTCTCGACCAGCGGGACTGCGTATTGGACCGGACGGAGCTCTGTACGTGGCTGATATGGTCCGGGAAGTCATCGAGCATCCGGAATGGATCGCAGACGAGTTAGAGAAAACGCTCGACGTACGTTCCGGCGAGGAGTTGGGACGAATCTATCGTATCGCGCCGGTTGGGGCACCAACTCGTCCTTTCCAGTCCCTGGTCGAGTTAAGCCTCCATGACCTTGTCGCCGCCCTCGAATCGCCCAGTGGGTGGCAAAGAGATCTTGTACAGCGAATGTTGATCTGGCGCAATGATTCGGCTGCCGCGACCCTGTTGCAGCAACTCCTGCGGAATACCCCTATGCCTCAGGCTCGATTGCATGCTCTGTGCACACTCGATGGGCTCAATCTCTTAACGCTGGACGATGTGTTGACCGCGATGAACGACTCCCACTCCGGCGTCCGACGTCATGCCGTCCGATGTACCGAAGGCTTTCTCTCTCAATCTTTCGACACGGCACAACTCCGGGGGCCATTCACAAAGCTCGTCGATGATGAGGCGAGTGTCCGGCTTCAGCTGGCCTACACGCTCGGTGAGGTTCGCTCGGTGTGGACCGGAAAACTGCTGGCTGAGCTTCTGCGGCAGAGCGGGGGAGACGAGTATCAGATCGCCGCGGTGATGAGCAGTCTGAACGAGTCCAACATCGAGGACGTCTTTACGGAAACACGACGAACAGATCGCGACGCGGCCGAGGTGCCGCATCTCGCAGCGATCGCATTCAAGATGGGGAGGTCCAAGCCTGTCGCCACGTGGATTTCGGAAGTGCCATCCTCGCCAGCAACATGGGATGCGCTTGGGCTTTGGTATGATGAACTTGGCTCAACCCGAGGCAGGCTGAAGGACTTGCTGACCGAGAAAACTTCAGCTCAACTCCAGAGACTCATCGCGGATGCCCGGGAGTTCGTTCGAGACGATTCACAGCAACCGTCGGACCGGGCTGTGGCTACGAAAGTGCTCGGGTATGGGGCGGACAGTTACGACTCCGACGTCGAACTGCTTGCATCATTGCTTACGCCGCAGTCGCCACCACAGCTTCAGGAAGCCGCTGTGACGACCATGTTGCGAATTCCTCACTCGAACGTACCGAAGCAGCTGCTCTTATCGTGGAGCGGCCTGACTCCCGCTCTTCGAGGGCACATCGTTGAAGGAATTCTTTCGCGAGAAGCGTGGATTCCTTATCTGCTCGACGTCATCCAACGCGATGAGATCCCACGCAACGCACTGTCACTGGATCAGGCGCAGCGGTTGACGCAGCACCGTCGGCGTGAGATCAGCCATCAGGCCGCGTTGCTTCTGGAAAGAGTAGATCCGGATCGGGCAGCCGTGCTCAAGAACTATCAACCTGCTCTCGCCCTCGTCGATGCTGGTGGCCGATCTCTGGAGCGGGGGCAGATGCTCTTCCGTAAGAATTGCACATCGTGCCATCGCCTTCAGGAACAGGGTAGGAATATCGGGCCTGACCTGCATCGGTTGTTGAACCGATCTCCCGCGGCATTGCTGACGGCGATTCTCGACCCGAATGCGGCTGCGGAATCGAAGTACCTGCAGTACCAGGTCGTGACCGTGGAGGGGCAAATCTTCACAGGCGTTCTGCAGGAGGAAACTGCGACGAGTGTGACACTCGGCCTCGCGAACGGGGAAACGAAGACGATCGTGCGAGCTGAGATAGAACTGCTGAAGGGGACGAACAATTCCCTGATGCCGGTCGGTCTCGAGAAGGAGCTCTCTGTGGAGCAGCTTGCTGATCTCATCGTCTATTTGATTGATACGACTTCCAGAAATCAGGCAGAGTAGGGCGACGAAATGAATCGACTGGCGTTACTGATTCTTGCGATTGTGATCACGGGAGGACTCCCCGCGTGTGCCGAACAGATGCAGCCTCCCGGCGTGTTTGTGCTCGGTTATACGAACCAGCTTAGCTACGAGCCTGGAGAGAGTGTCTCCTTCCATTGTTCATCATCGGCTGAAACCTGCAATCTGACGATTGAGCGCGTCGGAGCAAAGCGGGAGCGTGTTCTCGAGAAAGAAGGAATCGAAGTGGCGCAGCATCCGATTCCGGATCGCGCTTCATCACACGGCTGCGAATGGCCCTTGTCGTTGAAGGTTGAGATTCCCGCCGACTGGAGAAGCGGTTACTACGAGGCCACTCTACGGGTGAGCGACCAGGGTCGTGAAGACGGAAATCGCGAGGCGAGCAGTTCGGTATTCTTTGTTGTGCGTGCGAGCGAGCCTGGTTCGACATCAAAGATTCTCCTGCAACTCGCAACGAATACGTACAACGCCTACACCAACTGGGGGGGACACTCTCTGTATTCCTACCACGATCGCGACGGGTTGCAGGGGCATCGGGTTTCATTCAATCGTCCTCAGTTTTCTCAGTTCGCGAAGTGGGAACTTCCGTTCGTTCAGTGGGCGGAGAAGAATGGCTTTGCACTGGAATACGCGGTCAATTCGGATCTCGAGTTTCGACCGGAACTGCTGAAGGCGTATCGGCTCGTCGTGAGCGTCGGACACGACGAGTACTGGTCTTCGCCAATGCGGGATCATCTTGAAGCGTTTATCGAAGACGGCGGGAACGTCGCGTTTTTTAGCGGCAATACCTGCTGCTGGCAGGTTCGCAGTGAAGACGAGGGACGAGCTCTCACGTGTTACAAGCAGTGGTACAACATCGATCCGATTTATCGCCGAGGCGACCACAAACTGCTGAGCACGCTTTGGGGACATCATCTGGTTGGTCGTCCCGAGAACGAGCTCACCGGAGTCGGCTTCTTGTTTGGGGGCTATCATCGCAGCCACGGACAGTTTATGGACGGTCCGGCCAGCTACGAGGTCCACCGTCCCGAACACTGGATCTTTTCGGGCACCGACTTGAAACGTGGAGATCGTTTCGGCGGTGAAGCGACGATCGTGGGGTACGAGTGCGATGGTTGCGAAATGGAATGGCAGGACGGATTGCCGTTTCCGACTCACCGAGACGGCACGCCCGAGACCTTTACGATTCTCGGCACGTGTCCGGCTCGCTGGCATCCCGGTGACAGCCTGTGGTATGCCGAATTCCCGGAAGATCGAGTAGGCGCGGCGACCCTCGGAGTCTACAGCCGAGGAGGAACCGTCTTCACCTGTGGCTCCACCGACTGGGCTCACGGCCTGACCGGCCAGACTCCGCTCGTCGAACAGATTACGAAAAACGTGCTGGAGCGATTGGGGCAGTGAGTTATGGGAATCAGTGCACGGGGCTCTAAAACAAATTCAAAAGTCGACTGCAGGAGAAGCATGAAAATGCTCTAATCTTCACGGCGAGAGTGAAGTCGCCGCTACTTGGATTCCGCATTCGGTTCCGGGAAGAACGGAAATAACTGGCGAATCTCATCAGGCGATGGCTGTCGGCCGTATTCGCAGATTTCGAACGCCTCGGCATATTTCACCTGCTGACCTTCCTCTTTGCCGTACCATTTGATGAGGGCCGAACGGTGATTGCTCGCCTCGGCTCCGGCTCGTCTGTCCCAGCGTTCCTTCAGCCATTCTTTGCGAAGGTCCGGTTTGGACGCCGGCGGTACTGTCGTCAGGTATTCTGGACCGGCCAGCGCTCCCCCTTCAAACACCTGTGACTCGAGAGCCGTCAGCGCTTCAACCTTCAGATCGAACACGTCGTCGATCGCCACTGCGATGTCGGCTTCAAAGGGATACGGCTTTTGAAAACGGTCACTTGAATACAGGAAAACCGGGTTTCTCTCCAGCGGCGGAGTGTCCGGACAGAAGAACGGGACTTGGACCATAAAGGCGGCGTCCTGTACCAGCACTCCGACATAACGGTGATCAGGGTGATAATCCCAGGGGCGGTGGGCGATGACAATATCGGCCTTCCATTCCCGGATCAGTCGAGTGATCGTCCTGCGATTCTCCAGCGTCGGCATCAATTCGCCATCGTGAATGTCAAGCACTTCCGACGTGACGCCGAGCCGTTTCGCGACCTCCGCCGACTCCGCGGTTCTTCGTTTGGCCAACTGCCCGCCGGACATCGCCCAGTGTCCGATATCCCCATTCGTCACCGAAACCAGCTTCACATGATGCCCTTGTTTGGCCCACATCGCCGCGGTGCCGCCGCTTTTGTACTCCGCGTCATCGGGATGAGCCCCGAAGCAGATAATGCGTAACTTGCCATCATCCTCCGCGTGAGCCAATGAAACGGTGATCGTCACAGAAGCCAGCAGAACAAGGCAAACTCTCAACATGGCAGGGGCTCCTTCTGGGGATAACGGCGAGGCGTGATCTCAATCCGAAAATGAGTCAGTGAAATTGTTCGTCTTCTGAAGGGATAGTGAATGGAGAACAGCCTGCACACCATCACGATCCCTGTTGTTCCTTACAAGATGATTACATGATCCACTGCCTCCCCGCAATCCGCTCAGAAAAGTTCGGAATTCGGCAGGGTTTGTTGCCATGAAACAAAGAAACAGGCAGAATTTCTGAGGTTCATCAGATAGTAACAGCTCGATGCCTTCTGGTTCTGGTCAATGGCGTTTGAAATGGCGAGTAACTCGTCAGGTCCGCTGGCCAGTGCCGTCTTGCAGACACCGTCGAAGTTTCCCGGCAGGTGTCTGTCCGCTGAGTTATCATCCCCGGCAGTCAGGGCCCAATCATCTGACTGAACAATTGAGTTCTTCCTGCCGGGAACCGACTGACAATGCTCCGTCCCTTACTCTTGAATTGATCACCCCATGAAATCCAATCCAGCAAGTCTCTCTTTTCTCGCGTTGGTTTTGCTGCTGCTGCATTCCTCCGCTTTGCCAGGTGAGTCGTTTGGGGCCGCGCCCGAATCGGCCGATGTTGTGATCTACGGGGGCACGTCGGCGGGAATTGCTGCGGCGGTCCAGGTCCATCGGATGGGAAAGTCGGTGATTGTCATCGAACCATCGGACCGCGTGGGAGGACTGACCACCGGCGGGCTCGGTCAGACCGACATTGGGAATAAGGCCGCCATTGGGGGGATCGCCAGGGAATTCTATGAAGACATTGCCGCCCACTACGAGGACGACTCGGCCTGGAAATGGCAACGACGCGATCAATACAAGAGCGGGGGACAATCGCGCACGGCGCAAAGCGAAACGGCCATGTGGACGTTCGAGCCGAGTGCCGCATTGTCGGTTTACCAGAGTTGGATCGACCGCCATCAGATTCGCGTCGACTACGGAAAACGACTCGATCGATCATCCGTGATGACCACTCGCAGCAGTCCGGCGCGGATCCTCAGCATTCGAATGGAATCGGGGGAAACGTACCGCGCCCAGATGTTTATCGATGCGACATACGAAGGGGACTTGATGGCGGCGGCTGGTGTGAGCTACACGGTGGGCCGAGAAGCCAACGAACAATATGGCGAAACACTCAATGGCGTGCAGACAAGGATGGCTCACCACCATCAACTTCGCAAAGGAATCGATCCGTATGTGGTTCCGGGCGATCCAGGCAGTGGGTTGCTGCCGCACATCGATCCCAGAGGACCTGGTGAAGAAGGCGGAGCAGATCATCGCGTGCAGGCTTACTGCTTTCGAATGTGCTTGACGGACCATCCAGAAAACCGCATTCCATTTCACAAACCCGAGGGCTACGAACCGCTGTGGTATGAGCTGCTGCTGCGGAACTATGAGGCGGGGGAAAACAGTGCCCCCTGGATCAACTCCAGCATGCCCAATCGAAAGACCGACACGAACAATCGACTGGGGTTCTCGACCGATTTCATCGGTCAAAACTATGACTACCCCGAAGCGTCTTATGAAGAACGGGAAGCAATCGTCGCCAAACACCTGCTGTATCAACAGGGGTTGATGTGGACGCTGGCCAATCATCCAAGAATGCCCGAGAAGATTCGCGACCAGGTTTCTCGGTGGGGCATGTGCAAGGACGAGTTTGAGGCCGGAAACGGGTGGCAAAATCAGCTCTACATCCGTGAGGCACGACGGATGGTCAGCGATTTTGTCATGACCCAGAAGCACTGCCAGGGTGTCGCGGTGGAGGATCCGGTTGGACTGGCCGCCTACACGATGGACTCTCACAACCAGCAACGCTACATCGATGAAAACGGTCACGTTCGCAATGAAGGCGATGTGCAGGTCGGTGGTTTCCCGCCGTACGGCATTAGCTATCGATCGATCATTCCCCAACGGCGGGAAGTCTCGAACCTGTTCGTTCCGGTCTGCCTGTCCGCGTCGCACATCGCATTCGGTTCGATTCGCATGGAGCCCGTCTTCATGGTGCTGGGTCAATCATCCGCCACGGCCGCGGTACTGGCCATCGACGACGAAGTCGCCGTGCACGACCTCGACTACGAAAAGCTGTCTCAACGTTTGTTGAAAGACCAACAGGTGCTTCAACACGTTGGCCCCAAACCGACACCCGGCATCGATCCAGCCACCTTGCCAGGAATTGTCGTCGACAATCGCCAGGCAAAAACCGAGGGCGGTTGGGCCACCAGCAGTTCAACGGCTGAGTATGTCGGACTGGATTACCTTCACGACGCCAACGCCGGGAAAGGAGACGGCAAGGTTCGTTATCAGGCGGAGTTGAAGCAACCGGGGCGATATCGAGTAGCACTCCTGTGGCCGGTGTTCTCCAATCGAGCCAGCAACACCCGGGTGATTGTGACAGATGCCGCCGGGGAAACTCATGAGTTCCGCGTCAACCAACGCGATCCGCAAACGAAGGGGCGTGCTGAATTGGGCGAGTTCGACTTTGGAAACGTTGCCATCGTCGAGATCAGCAACGCGGACTCGGATGGCCACGTCATCGCTGACGCGGTTCAATTCCTCCCCATGGACAAGTCGAACGACTGATTGTGACGCCTCCAGGAAACAGAACGCCGCGAAATGGCTTCCGCGTGAGAGACGAAGACGCGGCCTGCGTGGGGGACAGGGGAGAGCGAGGAAGAACTGGGTTGATGGCGCAACCGTTCCTTCACCGGTGAAGACCAGCCTGCCCGGTTCCCTTATTGTCAGAAGCTCTTCCGCCTACGCGTCTCCGATCAATTGCCGGAAGTTACTGGGATCTCGGCTGATTCATCTCAGTCCGGTTGTTCTGGTAGTAATGGCCCGAACTGATGCATTAGCGGTTATATCGCTTTCATTCCGATGATTGATCTTGAGTGCATCTCGCTCATGACCCCAAGGAGTGAATTCCATGTTGAAACTGAGAAAGTTGGCGCTGGCGTCGGTTGTGTGCCTGAATCTGGCCACAGTTACAGACGCAGGGCTGCTTCGTGACACGTTGACAGACTGTATTGATTACACCCAATCTGCCGGATTCGATGATTTTATCGGCACTGGGTGCGTGGACGGCTGCTGCGAATGCGGCCCCGAATGGGAGTTTTCGACGTCGATTCTGTATCTCAACCGGGATCAGATTGGCGACCAGGTTCTGGTTACGGGAGCAGGCGGCGGACCGGCTCTGTCGACTTCGGATTTCGATTACGACTACGAAATGGGCTTTGAAGTGGCCGGCAAACGGACGATAGAGGATCACTTCATCTCGACCCGGTTCTTCGCTCTCGACTCGTTGACGACCAATCGGTCCGCAGTCATTCCCGGGTTCGGCGGCAACATTGTGACCAGTCCACTCACCCCATTCGGTGCAGGGGACCTGAATGGAACTTACGGATCTGACCTGTACAGCCTGGAAGTTAATCTGGGCCGCGTTGTCTCCTGCGACACTGAAGTTTACCTCGGTATTCGCGGTATGGAACTGGGCGAAGCCTTAAACGTCGCATTCTCAACTCCGCCCGTCTTCACGGTAAACTCAGAAACCGACAACTATCTGTACGGCTTGCAGGCAGGGGGCGAGAGCACTCTGTTCGAGCGTGGTCGCTTCTCCATCGAGGGCGCTGGGGCGGCCGGTATTTACTGGAATCACGCTCGCAGCACCGTCTGGGCCGCTCAACCGCCAGTCGCTCCGACCTTCGGCGGAACTGCACGCGACTCTGACGACATGGTCGCCTTCTCGATCGAAGCCGCTTTGAAAGCAAAATACGACCTGAATAACACCCTCGCCCTGTTCGCTGGTTACCAGTTGCAGTACCTGGGTGGTGTGGCGCTGGCTCCCGATCAGTGGAACCGCGCTGGAAACCTGGCCGTCGGAACGGCCACACCCGTGCCAACATCGGTCGACAGCAGCGATGTGATCTACCACGGGTTCAATTTCGGTCTGGAAGCGACTTTCTAGACCACACACCCGTTGGCAACATCCGAATCAGAGCAGACGGTCGGGAGCGTTCATTCGCTTCCGACCGCTTTTTCGTAAACACCGAACGCACTTCAGGTCATTCCGCAGCTGGATCTCTCGAGTGGCGACGTTCGCCACGACCTGCTACTGGTGAGTGTCTAGCAAAGAGGTTCGAATCCCGGCGAACTTCACCTGGCAAGCTGTTCGGCTCGTGCGACGAGATTCAGGAATTCGCTGCGAAAGCCATGAGAGTCCGGACCGAGATTCTGCTCCGCGATATTGTGGATATCCTCGTAGGTGGCGGTCCCTTTATGTTCGGAATCGCGAAGCAGCATGCCGAACGAGGCGACTGAGGCGGCGAACTGGAAGTCGCAAGAGGCCTGTTCAAACGGCGTGTCCGACTGGTCGACGGCGACATTGAGCGGCTGGCTTTCCTCGGCGTCGGGCAATTTATAGCGAAGCCTGACTGTCAACAATTCGTCGGAATGAGCGGCTTCGGAGAGATCTCTTTCGGTCTGATACTTCGACGGCTGTACTGAAGTCATCGGTGATTTCGTTCCGGTGGGAATGAGTTCGTAAAGTGCAGTCACGGTGTGTCCGGCTCCGATTTCACCAGCGTCCTTCGTATCGTCCTGAAAATCCTCCGCTCTCAGCATCCGGTTTTCGTAGCCGAGCAGGCGGTATGCCTGGACGTGAGCCGGGTTGAAATCGACCTGAATCTTGACATCTTTAGCGATGGTCACGAGTGTCCCGGTGAGTTGTTCGACCAGCATTTTCCGAGCTTCGCGCATCGTATCAATATATCCGTAATTTCCATTCCCGCGGTCCGCCAGTTTTTCCATGGTGGAGTCTTTGTAATTCCCCGTCCCGAAGCCGAGCACGCTCAGAAAGACCCCCGTGCGAGCCTTGTTTTCAATCAGGCGAATGAGTTCACTCTGGTTGGTGGTGCCAACGTTGAAATCGCCATCGGTGCAGAGAATCACGCGATTAACGCCTTCTGGCAGGAACTGTTCCTGAGCGACGTTGTAGGCAAGGTGGATTCCTTCTCCGCCATTGGTTGAACCGCCCGCCGAGAGACTGTCGAGTGCGGTCATGATGGCCGCTTTCTGGTCGCAAGGCGTGGAGGGGAGGACGAGGCCGGAAGCGCTGGCGTAGACCGCAATGGCAACGCGGTCATTGTGATCGAGTTCTTCCACCAGCATGCGCATGGCGGATTTCACGAGAGGAAGCTTGTTCCAGTTCTGCATCGATCCTGAAACATCGAGCAGAAAGACGAGATTGCAGGGCGGTTCCTCGTCCTGTTCGAATTCACGTCCTTTAAGTCCGATGCGGACCAACTGATGCCCCTCGGCCCACGGACAGGAAGCGACTTCGACATTGACCGAAAAGGGAGTACCGTCGCCTTCGGGCTGCGGGTCGCTGTAATCGAAGTAGTTGACGAATTCCTCCAACCGGACGGCTCCCGGCAGTGGGAGTTGTCCGTCGTTGAGCATCCTGCGGGTGTTGGCGTAGGACGCAGTATCGACATCGATGGAGAACGTGGAGAGCGGATTCGACTTCGTATCGAGAAACGGATTCTCGACGATGTGGTCGTAGGTTTCGGTATTGTGTTCCGGGAGGGGATGCTCGGAAACAGCAGAAGGCCTCAGCTCGATGCCGAATTCATGAGCGGTTCCGACGTAGCGTGCTGCCTCGCGAGTCTCCTGACCACAGCCAACCAGCATGGCGGCCAGACAGAGAGAGGTGGCGGAAAGAAAGACGTGCCTGGCCATAACACTCTCCTCAGTGAGCAGCAGAAGGGATGCGGGTCAACTCCTCGAATTGAGCTGACGTACTTCCCTCCAGTACGTACTGAACAGAGAGAACGTTTGTTAAAATCTTCAGTCCGGGGAGAAAGGAATCTCCCTGGAGAGCTTACCCAGCACGTTTCAGGTCAGATGGCAGTACCCTTTCCTGGGGGTAGGAAATGTTCCGCTCTTGGTACACAGGTTGAGGCTACGGTGCAAAGTCGAGTCCGCCGTTGAACTCGATCACCCCCGCGTTGCCACCCCCATTGTTCGAGTTGAAGACCGGTGCGATGTTGCCGGAACCGGAGAGCGTGCTGTTGGCGGTGTCGATCGTGTAGAACGCGCCTCCGTTACCCACCCAGGTATTGTTGAGCCTGAAGACGATGCCGTCGAGAACAATCGCATCGTCGTTGTACGCGTCGATCGTATTGCCGTTGCCAAGAATCGAAAGGCTACCGGCTCCTGTAGCGTTGATTCCCGATCCCAGGTTACTGTCGATGTTGAGATTCCCTGAGTTGAAGCCGACCGAGGTGGTGGCAGCGTTGTTGATGAAGGTGACAGCATCCAGGCGATTGTTGAATACGGAATCCGGTCCGCTGAAGTTGACCGTCGTCCCGCTATTGTTGTCGACATACAGCCCTCTCTCACCGCTCATCGTTATGTCGCCGGTGAAGTTGATGGTTCCGCCAGTGTTGTTGTCCACCAGAATCCCACCTCCGGCGCCAGTCACATCTCCCATGATGTTGATTGCCTGCGAGGTCAAACTACGGCCGGAAATGCTGACCACGTTTCCGCCGCCGGACAGATCAATCACGTCGGCGAAGATGGTCACTGCCCCGGTACCGTTCTCGACATCGAGAGCGTTACTGGCCTGCCCCGCGATGGTTCCGCTGTTCACGGTCACATTACCAGCGGAGTTCTGAATGGCCAGGCCGCGACCGGTCGTCGTTCCCGTGTTATTCAGTTCGTCGAACCAGAGGCTGCCGGCGCTGCCGATGCCGCGATAACGGACATCTGTTCCGGCCCCCCAATTCCCAGAGATGCTCGTATTGCTGAAGCTGATTGTCTGGTTGCTGCCGTCGACTGAAATGGCCCGTCCGGAGCCGCCTGTACCAGCTGCTCCCAGGTTGACGTCGCCGAATGCGATGGTTCCCGTCTGTTGGGTGGTGCCACTGGTGATGGAAATCCCGTTCCCCACGGTGCCGGCGCTGCCGATCGAGGTGGTACCGATGACTTCGAAACTGCCCGACATTTCCCGCAACGTAATTGCGTCGCCGCCTGCCGAGTTCTCGAGCACGGTAATCTGATTGAAGGTCATCCCAGCCGTCGTGTCGTCCAGGTAAATCCCCCGCCCGTCAGTGGTGTCGATGCTGTTCCCGTTGCCGGTGATGTTCACGGTTCCCGCATTGTTCGCGTACAAGCCGTCCCCAGTGGTGGTGTCGATATCGAGCCCCCCATTGAAGCTCGTTGTCGAACCGGCGTTGCCATTCAGGAACACGGCATCTGCAGCGCTTGTATTCGCGGTCACCAGTCCGTTGAAGGTGGTCGCCCCTCCCGTCTTATTCGTGATATGGACGGCGGTGGCGTTATTATTCTGGGTAACGGTTCCGTTATAGGTCACGTTGGCAGTGCTGTCTGTTTCCGAGTAGGCCACCCCGGTCGGGTCGGTGATGCTCGTATTGGGAGAGAACGTGAAGGTTCCGGAAGAACCATTCGCGATTTGAATGCCACGATTGGTGCCGTTGAGATTCGTTGTGCCGTTGAAGTTGTAGGTTCCGTCGGCATTATCGAACACCAGGCCATCGCCGGCTGTGGACGTGATCGTTCCATCCATGTTCAATGTTCCGGAATGTCCGTTCTCGACACTTACTACGGCTCGGTTCTGGTTGTTCGTAATCGAACTGTTCGCACCGAAGTTGACCGTGCTCGAACCGCCGTCGATCGACAGAGGCGGAGCGGTGCCAGAGCTCAGATTGATGTCGGTATCGGCGAAGGTGTACGTCCCGGTCGAATCGGTGATCGTCACCCCGCTGGAGCCAGTCAGCTCGGTATCAGACTGAATGTTGACGTCCGCATCGGTATCAGCAATCCAGATCCCTTGTCCGCTGTCCTGGATGGCATCGGCTGCGGTGGAGTTGAACAGGACTGACTGCCCCGTACCGGGACCACCACTGATATCGATGACACGTCCGGTGGAGTTCTGAATTGTGCCGCTGTAGGTGAAGTCGAGATTATCCGCATTCGCCAGGTCCATCCGAATCGCTTCGTTGGTCGTGTTGGCGATGCTGGTATCTTCCGAGAAGGCGAACGTACCAGCCGATCCATTGGCCACGTCGATCCCGCGAGTCGTTCCGTCCAGGCTGGTGGTCCCGTTGAAGTTATAGGTTCCGTCGGCGTTGTCGAACACGATTCCGTCGCCGGCTGTCGATGAGATGGTTCCATCCATAGTCAGCGTGCCGGTGTGGCCGTCTTCCACACTCACGACAGCCCGGTTCTGGGCATTTGTGATTGAGCTGTTGGCGCCAAAGTTGACGTCGCTCGAACCGCCGGAGATCGACAGAGAGGCACTCGTCCCGGAGCTCAAGTTGACGTCGGTATCGGCGAAGGTAAGCGTTCCCGTCGAATCGGTGATCGTCACTCCGCTGGAGCCGGTCAGCTCGGTATCGCCCTGGATATTGACATCTGCGCCGGTATCGACAATGGAGATCCCGGCTCCGCTATCCTGGATGGCATCGGTGGCCATAGAGTCGAACAGAACCGATTGTCCTGTGCCGGAGCCGCTGATATCGATGGCGTGACCGGTCGAGTTCTGGATGGTCCCGCTGTAGGTGAAGTCCAGGTTATCGGCGCCGGTCAGGTTGAGTTCAATCGCATCGTTGGTGGTGTTGGCGATGCTGGTGGTTTCCGAGAAGGTGAATGTCCCGGCAGAGCCATTGTCGAGTCGGATGCCGCGGGTGGTGCCGTCCAGCATCGTTGTGCCATTGAAGTTGTAGGTTCCTTCGGCGTTGTTGAAGTCGAGCCCGTCGCCAGCGGTCGACGCGATGGTTCCATCCATTGTGAGCGTACCAGTGTGGCCATTTTCCACACTCACGACGGCTCGATTCTGGTCATTCGTAATCGAGCTGTTCGCACCGAAGTTGACGTCACTTGAACCACCGCTGATCGAGAGCGAAGGATCAGTCCCGGAACTCAGGTTGATGTCGGTGTCAGCAAACGTGTACGTCCCGTCCGAAGCGGTGATCGTCACCCCGCTGGAGCCAGTCAGCTCCGTATCGGCCTGAATGTTGACGTTCGCAGAGGTATTGGCAATTGAGATCCCTTCGCCGCTGTCCTGAATGGCGTTGTTCGCGGTGGAGTTGAACAGAATCGACTGACCGGGGGCTGGGCCTCCGATGATATCAATCGCTCGGCCGGTGGAGTTCTGGATTGTTCCGCTGTAGGTGAAGCCGAAGGTGTTGACACCGACGAGCGTCATCTCGATCGCATCGTTGGTCGTATTGGAAATGCTCGTGTCTTCCGAGAAGACAAAGGTTCCTTCCGAACTGTTGACAACTTGAATGCCCCGGTCCGTTCCGTTGAGAGTTGTGGTGCCGTTGAAGTTGTAGGTTCCGTCTGCGTTGTTAAAGACCAGACCGCCCCCGACGGTGGAGGCCAGGTTTCCGTTCATATTCAGGGTGCCGGAATGTCCCTGCTCGACCATCACGAGATTTCCGCCGACGTCGGTCGTGATCGAGCTGTCGGTCCCGAAGTTAACATCCGCTGAGCCGCCGCGGATCCACAGCGCGCTGTTCCCGAATGGGCCGGGATTAAGGTCCGTAATATCGGTGTCGGCGAACGTATACGTTCCGTCGGCCTGCTCCAGGAACAGACCGATGTTGCCGGTCAATTCCGTGTCGGCCAGAAGTTCCACATCTGCAGCGGTGTTCGTGATCCAGATTCCATCCCCGGTGTCCTGCAGGGCATCCGCTGCGACGGAGTTAAACACGATCGACTGACCGGCGGAGCCACCATTGATATCGATCATCCTGGCGAGTGAGTTCTCGATCCTCCCGCTGTAGGTGAAGTCGAAGGTGTTCGTGCCGGTCAGATCCATTTGGATGGCGATGTTGTTGACGTTGGTGATACTTGTGTCTTCCGAGAAGGTGAATGTTCCCTCGGAGCCATTGGAGATCTGAATTCCACGATTGGCTCCGTTCACCGTCGTTGTGCCGTTGAAGTTATAGGTTCCGTCGGCGTTGTCGAAGACCAGATTGTCACCGGCTGTCGACGTGATCGTTCCATCCATGGTCAGCGTGCCGGTGTGGCCGTTCTCCACACTCACGACAGCCCGGTTCTGGCCGTTCGTGATCGAGCTGTTGGCACCGAAGTTGACGTTACTGGAACCGCCGTCGATCGACAGAGCCGGATTCGAGCCGGTGCTCAAGTTGACGTCGGTATCGGCGAAGGTGTACGTCCCGGTCGAATCGGTGATCATCACCCCGCTGGAGCCGATCAGCTCCGTGTCGGACTGAATCGTGACGTCCGTGCCGGTATTGGCAATGGAGATCCCGTCCCCGCTGTCCTGGATGGCATCGGTGGCGGTGGAGTTGAACAGCACCGATTGGCCTGTGCTGGACCCACTGATATCGATGGCCCGTCCGGTCGAGTTCTGAATCGTTCCGCTGTAGGTGAAGTCGAGATTATCCGCATTCGCCAGATCCATCCGAATCGCTTCGTCGGTCGTGTTGGCGATGCTGGTCGTTTCTGAGAAGGCGAACGTACCAGCCGATCCATTGGCCACGTCGATCCCGCGAGTCGTTCCGCTGAGATCTGTCGTGCCGTTGAAGTTGTACGTTCCGTCGGCGTTGTCGAACACGAACCCGTCGCCAGCTGTCGCGGAGATCGTTCCATCCATCGTCAGCGTGCCGGTGTGGCCGTTCTCCACCGCCACGACGGACCGGTTCTGGTCGTTTGTGATCGAGCTGTTGGCACCGAAGTTGACGTTACTGGAACCGCCGTCGATCGACAGAGCCGGACTGGTGCCGGAGCTCAGATTGATATCGGTATCGGCGAAGGTGTATGTCCCGGTCGAATTGGTGATCATCACGCCGCTGGAACCGAACAGCTCGGTGTCAGACTGAATCGTGACGTCGGTGCCGGTATTGGCGATTGAAATTCCGTCCCCGCTGTCCTGGATAGCATCCCCTGTCGTGGAGTTGAACAGCACCGATTGTCCTGTGCTGGATCCGCTGATGTCGATGGCGCGGCCGATCGAGTTCTGAATCGTCCCGCTGTAGGTGAAATCCAGATTATCCGCATTCGCCAGGTCCATCCGAATCGCTTCGTCGGTCGTGTTGGCGATGCTGGTCGTTTCCGAGAACGTGAACGTCCCTGCCGATCCATTGGCCACGTCGATGCCGCGGGTCGTCCCATTCAGGCTCGATGTGCCGTTAAAGTTGTAGGTTCCGTCGGCGTTGTCGAAGACGATCCCGTCGCCAGCTGTTGAGGAAATGGTTCCCTCCATCGTGACCGTGCCGGTGTGGCCGTTTTCCACACTCACGACGGTCCGGTTCTGATCGTTCGTGATCGAGCTGTTGGCACCGAAGTTGACGTTACTGGAACCGCCGTCGATCGACAGAGACGGATCGGTGCCGGAGCTCAGATTGATATCGGTATCGGCGAAAGTGTACGTGCCGGTCGAATCGGTGATCATCACCCCGCTGGAGCCGGTCAGCTCGGTATCGGACTGAATGTTGACGTTAGTGTCGGTATTGGCGATTGAGATCCCGTCCCCGCTGTCCTGGATGGCATCATCTGTCGTGGAGTTGAACAGCACCGATTGTCCTGTGCTGGACCCGCTGATATCGATGGCCCGGCCGGTGGAGTTCTGAATTGTTCCGCTGTAGGTGAAGGCGAGATTATCTGCGTTCGCCAGATCGAGCTGAATGGCTTCGTTGGTGGTACCGGAGATGCTCGTATTCTGGGAGAATGCGAACGTCCCTGCCGAACCGTTGTTGACCTGAATCCCGCGATCAGTGCCAGCAAGGGCCGTCATGCCATTGAAGGTGTACGTCCCGTCCGCATTGTCGAATGACAGCCCGGCTCCGTCGGTCGACGAGATGGTTCCATTCATCGTCAGGCTGCCGGTGTGTCCGCCTTGTACCTGGAGAGCAATCCGGTCCTGGTCGTTCGTGATCGAACTGTCCGTGCCAAAGAGGACGTTGCCCGAACCGCCATTGATTACAAGAGGGGCGATGGCTCCGGAGCTCAGGTTGAGGTCGGTGTTCGCAAATGTGTAGTCGCCCGTGGCGTTGTTAATGACAACCCCGGAGGAGCCTGTCAGCTGGGCTTCCGACTGAATGTTGACATTGGCATTCGTGCCAGAGATGAAGATTCCTTCGCCGCTGTCCTGAATAGCATTCGAGGCTGTGGAATCAAACAAGACCGACTGCCCCGCACCGGGAGTACCTGTGACGCTGATCGCCCGTCCGGTTGAGTTCTGGAGCGTTCCGCTGTAGGTGAAGTCGAACCCGTCGGCTCCGGTCAGGTCCAGCACAATTGCACCGCCAGTGGTATTGGCGATGCTTGTGTCTTCAGAGAAGACGAACGTGCCTGCAGAACCGCCGCTGACGTCGATCCCTCCGCTGGTCCCGTCGAGTGAGGTCATCCCGTTGAAGTGATACGTGCCGTCCGCATCGGAGAAGATCATGCCATTCCCCGCAGTCGACATCAGGACGCCGTCCATGTTCAGCGTTCCGGTGTGTCCGCCATTGACCTGCACCAGGACTCGGTTCTGATCGTTCGTTATCGAGCTGTTCGCTCCAAAGTTGACCGTGCTCGATCCGCCATTAATCGCCAGCAGCGCCCCTGTACCTGAACTCAGGTTGATGTCGGTGTCGGCGAACGTGTAGGTCCCGTTCGAGTTTGACAGCACGATGCCATTGGAGCCGGTCAGTTCGGTCTCGGACTGGATGTTGACATCGGCATTCGTGTTCGTGATCCAGATCCCCGTACCACTGTCCTGAATGGCATTGGCTGCGGTCGAGTTGAACAGGACAGACTGCCCGGTGCCGGGGCCTCCCGTAATGTCCACGGCTATTCCGGTGGAGTTCTGAATCGTGCCGCTGTAGGTGAAATCGAATCCATCCGCTCCGGTCAGATCCATCGCCACGGCTGGACCTGTCGGGTTGACGATGCTTGTATTCTCCGAGAACGCAAATGTTCCGGAAGAGCCATTCGAGATTCGCATTCCCTGGCTGCCGCCATTGAGACTGGTTGTGCCATTAAAGTTGTAGGTACCGTCGGCGTTGCTGAAGGAGAGTCCATTTCCAGCTGTGGACGTGATGCTTCCGTCCACCGTCAGGGTGCCGGAATGGCCATTTCCGACACTTACAACCGTACGATTCTGATCGTTCGTGATCGAACTGTCGGTACCGAAGTTGACCGTGCTCGAACCGCCACTGATCGACAGCGGCGCATTCGCGCTGGAGCTCAGGTTGATGTCGGTATCGGCGAAGGTGTACGTTCCATCCGAATTGCTGATCATCACCCCGTTGGAGCCGGTCAGCTCGGTGTCAGCCTGAATGTTGACGTCCGCATCGGTATCGACAATTCGGATTCCCTCTCCGCTGTCCTGAATGGCGTCGTCTTCAGTGGAGTTGAACAGCACGGACTGCCCGGTGCCGGGGCCGCCGCTGATAGAAATGGCCCGGCCAGTCGAGTTCCAGATTCGCCCGCTGTAGGTGAAGTCAAAATTGTCTGCATTCGCCAGATTCATGCGAACGGCTTCGTTGTCGGTGTTGGCGATGGCGCTGTTTTCGGAGAAGGCGAACGTGCCCGCCGATCCATTGGCGATGTCAATCCCGCGGGTGACGCCGTTGAGGTTGGTCGTACCGGTGAAGTTATAGGTGCCGTCGGCGTTGTCGAATTCAAGACCGTTGCCAGCAGCGGACGCAACGGTTCCTTCCATGTTCAACGTTCCGGTGTGCCCGTTCTCCACGCGAAGCGCCGTCCGGTCCAGGCCGTTTATAATCGAGCTGTGCTCGCGGAAGTTGACGGTGCTCGATCCGCCATCGATCCGCATCGCCGCGCTGTTGCCGGAGCTCAGATCAATATCTGTATCGGCAAAGGAAAATGTGCCGTTACTGTTGCCAATGTAGATGCCATTGCTGCCCGTCAGTTCCGTATCGGCATTGATGGCCACATCGGCTTCGGTATCAGTAATCGAGATCCCATCTGCGTTATCCTGGATCGCATCTTCCTGGGAGGAGCCGAACGCAACCCACAGATTGTTTCCGGTTCCGCCAGAAACCTGAATCGCATGACCGTTGTTGTTCAGGATCGTGCCGCCGTAGGCGAAGCCGATATCGTTGACGCCCGCCAGATTCAGCGAGGCGGCAGCATCTCCGCTACTGGTAATGCTGGTATCAGGGCTGAAGTAGTATTGTCCCCCGGCATTGGCAAGATTGATCGCGTTGCCACTGGAGCTCTGGATGTTGTTCACGCCATTGAAGACGTAAGTTCCAGACAGGCCGTTCGTGAACGAGAATCCCTGGGCATTTGTCGCTGTAATCGCACTGCTGTTCGGGAAGAAGATGTCGCCAGAATGGTTGCCCTGGATCGCCACAGCGTAGCCGTCGAGAACGGAAAGGGAGCTTCCACCGTAGAGGCCGTCGAACGTGACGTTGGCCGAGCCGCCATCGATGAACAGTCCGCCATTGCTGGAGTTGACGATGTGGACATCGCTGAAGATATAGTCGCCCGAACCGCCGTTGATGTGGATCGAGCCGCTTCCGGTGAGGCGGTTAACATCGACATTGCCCGCTACGTTGTTGAACAGCAGCGTGCGCGACGCCTGTTCGATATCGAAGTTGGAGATCTCCGAGTTCCGTGCGACCAAGATCGGTGTGGTTCCGCCCCGAATAATCGGACGGGCGCCGCCTGTCCCATTCGCTTCCGGCAGCAGAATCAGGCCGAACTGGTCGGTCATCAACTGATGCTGGTTTCCGCCCCCTTCGCCCAGGAAACGCTGGCCATCGGACATTTCGTAGCCGTCGTTTGTGTACGTCGTGCCGGAATGCACATAAACAATGTCGGCCGATGAGCCATTCGCCGCAGCCAGCGAGGTGTACGGGTTCTCGTACGTACCGGCATTGCCGCCGTCACCCGTGTTGACGTTGTTGATATGCGTGAAGCTGAGTGTGTTTCCGCCCTGCGTGAGAGCCAGATCGGGCAGCACCACGCGCGTATCGACGGTGTTGATGAGCGCCTGATCGTGGCGTTGGACCGGCATGATCATCTGGTCGGCCAGCGTGTGCGTCTGGGAGCGGGAAGGGCCGCCCAGGAACATGGTCAAGCCGCCGTACAGGCTGGTGCCGAACACGTTGTCTTCACGAACTTCGAGGTTCGCGAACAGTCCCTGACTGATAAAGCCGCGCACGCCCCCTTTGATGCCGTTTGCGTCTCCGCCGGCTTGTCCCAGGTAGTGGTAGCCGCCGAGATAACCTTCGGCTGCGTAATTGCCCAGCGCCCGCGCGAGTTCGTACTCCAGCCCGGACATTCCTTCTTCCCGCAGCTGACCGGCTGACTGAGCCGCCATCAGACTGTTTCCGGCAAAGAAGATGTTGCCGGTGGTGGTGCCGAAGTCCTGGATCACGAAGGAATCGGGGCCGACGGCGAAGTTGCCTTCGCTGCGAACGATCCAGTTGTTGTCGCTTGAGAACCATTCGCCAGTGACCGCGATTTTCTGGAAATCATTCTCGTAAGCGGAACGTGTGAGGTCGTAATGTCCCCCCAGGCCGATGATGCCGCCGCCCACCCAGAAGCGGCGAACAACGCCGGCGTTGAGGGAGTGATGTCCGTTATGGTCGAACCCGAACTGGCCGTAGTTCAGCCACAAGCCGTTGCCGTTCAACGCTTCGTCATAGCGGGTGGCACCGAACTGGGCCTGCTGCGTCCCCTGCGCCCAGTCGTCTCCACCTTCATACTGCAGATGAAAGTAGGTGTTGGTCAGTGGTTCGAACAGACCGCCGGAATAACGATTCGCCTGGGCTTCCACTGTCCCGACCTGCAAGGCGCCGACCACGAGGACAAGCAGTGCGGACAACAGATGAGGAGAGAGTTTCCATGTCGGTCGGCGGTCGATCATAAGCCAGATGTCCATACATTCCATTCAGTTCGCAGAGGCGCAACAGGTGGGCGGAGTCCTACTACTCCATCGACTGACAAACCTTTACGTTCTACAAGCAGAGCCCCAGTCTGAGGACGTCCAAGAGAACGTGTGCACCCCCTCCGGAAAATTCACCGAAGGGCTCCCAGCTTACCCAAATGTTCTCGCTGGCCGTTGGGCGCGTGGTGAAAAAATCGCCTCGATTGGGGCGCTGCAGGCCCCGGAAGCAACGAAGAATGAGAGGCGGAGAGGAAGCAATTCACGGAGTCGGATCCGACAGGAATGGAGGACGTCTGGATTCTCGTTGAACGTCCGAGTCAGCAGTCCGAGCGGCCGGAGTTCATCCTCGCTGGCCCGCGAGGTAAGCCGCGACAGTCGGGTGTTGCGGGCTGTCGAAAAGATCGGTGGCGGGACCTTGCTCAATGATCTGTCCCGCTTCCTGCTCGTACCAGAAAACGGCGAGATGATCCGCGAGTCGGCGGGCCTGGGCAAGGTTATGTGTCACAATGAGGATGGTGTAACGTCCTTTGAACGACTGAATCAAAGATTCCACGTGAGCGGATGCAATCGGATCAAGGGCGCTGCACGGCTCGTCCAGTAGAAGAATCCGAGGTTCCAGAATGATCGCCCTGGCGATGCAGAGTCGCTGTTGCTGGCCGCCGGAAAGACGGAGCGCCGGATGATCGAGCCGATCCTTCACCTCATCCCAGAGTCCAACATCCCGCAGCGCCACTTCCGTCCGCGACTCCAGCTCTGTGCGTTGCCGAACCCCATGCTCGCGGAGGGCCAGCTGAAGATTCTGACGGATCGACAACGGAAACGGATTCGGCTTCTGAAAGATCATGCCGATTGAACGACGCAGCCGGGCAGGGGAAACGTGATCGCCGTAGGTCTCCTCCCCGTTAATTCGCACCGTTCCCTCGGTGCGGGCACCGGGAATGAGATCGGTCATCCGATTCAGAGCAGACAGAAAACTACTCTTGCCGCAGCCGGAGGGACCGACGATGGCCGTGATTGTGCCCGACGGAGCGGTGAGAGTCGCGTTTCGAACTGCGACGCGATCTCCGTAGAAGACGCTTAACGACTCAACCTGAATCAATGGTTCTCCTCCAGGCTCGGATTCTGCATCGCACCGGCGAAGCAGGTTAGCCGCACTGCAATGCCGTTGATCACGAAGAGTACGATCAGCAGCGTCGCGGCCGTTGCGTACGCACGCGGATTTCCCCCCGGAACATTCATCGCCAGATCGTAAATGTGCACGCTCATCGCCCGTCCGGAATCGAACAGAGATTCGGGGCTCCGTGTTACATAGCCGGACGTGAAGATTAAAGCCGCGGTTTCCGAAAGCGCCCGGCCAATGCTGAGAACGAGACCGGCTGCCATCGCCGGCAAAGCGGCTGGAAGCACGACGCGAAACAGCGTCGTCCAGCGACTCATTCCGAGACTGGCCGCCGCGTAGCGATAGTCATCGGGCACAGCCCGGATTGCCTGCTCTGAAGTGCGAATCAGGAGCGGCAGTACCATGCAGGCCAGAGTGAGCCCGCCGGCCAGAATCGAATATCCCATCCCCAGGTAAATGCAGAAAAACGCGTTTCCGAACAGGCCAAACACAATGGAAGGGCAGGCGGCAAGGACATCCAGCGAACGTCTGGTGATCCGGTCGAAACGCACGGAACGACTACGACGTTCCGCCAGCCCAACCGCGGTGGACAGCGAGACCGGAACGACGATGACCAGTGTGATCGCGAGGATCATCAGCGTGGAAAGGAGAATCGTAGAGATGCCGCCCTGACGACCGGCATCTTGAGGTTCGGAAGTCAGAAACGCCCAGGATAATTGAGTGAGACCATGGTAGAGAATGTCCGTGAGAATCCATCCGAACATGCCGGCTACAACCAGAGCCGCGACTCCAGTCACCATGGCAGCCGGGTGTGGGGCGGACCGGCGAGAGCGGGAGGTCCAGAGGAGATCGTTCCTGGTCTCAGAGTTCATGCGGACTTCTCTTTCGCAGCTCGGCGACGACAGCGACGCTGGCGACAAGCCCCATCAGAATGAGACCGGAGGCAAACAGAATGGAGCGATGGGCGCTCGTGGCATAACCCATTTCTAAAGCGATATTCGCGGTCAGGGTTCGCACGGGATCGAGTAGCGAAGTCGGTACCTCGACGACATTTCCCGCAACCATCAGCACGGCCATTGTTTCCCCAAGAGCGCGAGCGGTGGCCAGCAGAATCCCGACACCGATTCCTCCCCATGCCGCCGGGAGAACGATTGTTCTCACGATGGACCAGTTTCTCAGTCCCAGGGCCGCTCCTCCCCGAAGTAACTCCGGGGGAACGGACGCCATCGATGACCAGGCCGTCAACATCACGGTCGGGAGAATCATCAGCGCGAGAACGATGGTGGCCGTGAGGAGATTCTGACCGCTGCCGCCGAACTGTCCGATCCATGGAGCCAGTTTCACCAGCCCCCAAAGCCCGAACACGACTGAAGGAATTCCGGCCATGAGTTCGATGAGCCGCCGATACCAGATCGCAAGGCCTTGTGGTGCGAAGTACAGGCCGTAGATCGCTGCGGCCAGCCCCAACGGTGTGGCAATCACGACAGCTCCCAGGGTGGTGAGGATCGTCCCCATGAGCATCGGCACGATGTTGAACTGAGCCGAGAGCGGATGCCAGCCGGTGTCTGTGAAGAAGCGACTGATGCCGACTTTCGCCAGAGCAGGGGAGGCTTCGTGAAGGAGAAAGAGGAAGATCAGCAGGATAACCGTCGCCGAGAGGACGGAACTGGTCCTTGAAATCAGCCCGAGAACGAGATCACGGCGTGACTGGGACGAAGTATTGCGAGACCACCAGGTCATGAACTTCCTCAGACTGACAGTACTTGATGAATCGACTGGCCAGATCGCCCGGAGAATCCGCAGTCACCAGATTGAGAGGTCGGCTCATCGGGAAGGAGCCATTGCCAACATTCTGAGTTGTCGCCTCGACACCGGCCAGGGGGAAGAGCCGAATCGGAACGCCCGCTTCAATATCCGCTTCAGCGGTTCCAATGGAAACGTACCCGATCGCCCCTCTTGTTCCGGCGACGGTCTTGATGCCGTGTTCGTTATCGCCCACGATGACATCGGCTCGAATCGTCGGGTTCTCAAGATCGAAATACTCCAGAAAGACTTCCAGCGTTGCCCGACCTTCTGCTTTATGCACAGCAGTGATCTGCAGGTCGGGGCCGCCAACGTCACTCCAGTTGTTCGTTTTGTCCTGGTAGATCCCGATAATCTGCTCGGTTGTGAGTTCAAGGAGAGGATTGGATTTGTGAACAATAATCCCCACGCCATCGACCGCGATCGGATGGATCGTCAGGTCCTGTTCGTCATCCGCTAACGGACGACTCGCCATCCCGATGTCCGCGGTGCCATTGCGAACATCTGCGATTCCCTTTCCGGTTCCGCCCGTCTGAACATCGATTCGCACGCCCGGGTGCATCGACTCGAACCGCTTCGCGATCTCGGTGACCAGAGGAGCAATGGTACTTGAGCCAGTCAACTCGAGTCGACCAGAGAGCTGGGCAGCGATTCCAATCGGAGGGGATGGTTCACTGGAATCTCCACAACCAATGATCATGGCGAGAATCAGCGAGACGAGTCGTCGAAACTTATTCACAAAAATCTACGAATTCGTGATGAGAATGGGATACATCAACAATCTGACAATCTTAGCAATGTAAGACTGTTGTTGCCAACAGCGTACCCGTTTCCTGTTCGTTCCACATGGGCTTCGGTCGCCAGTCAGTTCAGACAACCTGCGTCGGAAACGATCGCATTTGCGACGTGGGAGGGAGAAGAGGAGCCGCCGTTATCGCAAGGGGAGGCGTGCAGACGATCCGCTTTCACTTCGAGTGATCGGCCTTCCAGATCGGCTTGCCGCGGTAAATCGTTCCGATGGGATATTGCTCACTGGGGCGCGGAGCGGACGCCATGATCTCTGAGATTCTTTCGACGATATCCGGGTGACTGGTCGCGACATCGTGCTCTTCGCCGATGTCCTCATTCAGGTCGTAGAGCTGAATGTCGCTGCTTCGACCGAGTCGGATCCCCTTCCAGTTCTTCCAGCGGACAGCCTGGTCGTAGCGTGGTCGGCAGTGGCCGTAGTCCCAGTAGAGATAACCGGCTCGTTGCATCGGCTCGCCTGTTAGTGCCTCGACAATCGACTGGCCGTCGATTTCGTCTGGTGCTTCGACTCCCGCCAGCTCGGCGAAGGTCGGCAGCATATCCTGAAACGCGATGACCGCGTTGCTTGTCTCGTTCGCGGGAATCGTCTCCGGCCACCTCGCGATGAAAGGCACTCGAATGCCACCTTCGGTGAGATCCCGCTTGTAACCTCGGAGGGGCCCACTGGTGTTGAAGTCCTTCCAGACCGTTGCATGACCGCCATTATCGCTGGTCACGATCACCAGCGTGTTCTCACGCAGCCCCCGCTTGTCGATAAGGTCGACAATTCGACCCACGTCCCGATCAAGCATATGGACCATCGCGGCGTACTTCTTCGATCGCTCATCCCAGTCACGATTCGAATACGGCTCCGTCGACGGGACCGCGAGTCCGTGCTCATCCTCGTCTTTGGAAGAAAAGTGGGGCAGGGTGTAAGCCGCGTAGAGGAAGAAGGGGGTGTCCTGTTTGGCCTCTCGAATGAACTTTAACGCCCGCTCCGTGAGAAGGTCGTGGCTGTAACTGCTTCGGCTCTTGTGGTTGTCGGGTAGCTCCAGGCGTCCTTCATCGTCGTCGAGGTAATCGGTGAAGTAATAGTGAGCGTGGTCCTGATTGAGGTAACCGAACCAGGTGTCAAAGCCCTGATTCGTCGCCCGTCCCACGGTGCCGGCGTCCCCGAGTGACCACTTGCCGACGCCGCCACAGCGATAACCGGCCTGCTTGAGGACCTCAGCGATTGTGACGTCCTCGTCCTGAAGATAGCTCGAGTAATGTGGGACATTGTCGCGAGCCGGAGCGTGGCCATTGTGCAGTCCGGTCATCAGCACGGCTCGCGAGGCAGCACACACGGGACCACCTGCATAGGCCTGGGTGAACCGTATTCCCTCCGTTGCCAGTCGATCGATATGGGGCGTCTGGATCAGCTTCTGCCCGTAGCAGCCGAGATCGCCATAGCCCAGATCATCCGCCATGATGAAGACAATGTTGGGGGTCCTGACGTCAGAGGCTTTGCCCGTTGTCGAGAAACAGGACAGGCAGATCATCGCAATCGCAAGGGCGATTCTCATCGGCTGTACTCCATTGAACTGAGGTCGACGTCGGCGTCCCATTGAGACCAGGCGTCGCTGAGTTTCTTCACGATTGTCGGATACTGCGTCGCGACGTTTCGTTGTTCACCGGGATCGTCGTCCAGATTGTAGAGCTCCGGTTTCGCACCCTCTTTCCGCGATGCGACGAGTTTCCAGGAGCCGCTTCGAACGGCGAGTTGTGATCCCGATCGCCAGAATAAATCACGTTTCGGGAGTGGTTCGCGTTCGATCCATAACGAAGCGAGATCGATTCCATCGGACGAAACGGCCGGCTCATCGATCAGGCTGAGCATCGTCGGAAGCAGGTCGTTGGAATGGACGAGTTCGTCTGTCACTCCCGGGGCGATCCGGCCCGGCCAGGAAACGATCATCGGAACGCGATGGCCGCCTTCGTACAGCTGCGCTTTCTGGCCGCGCCATTCGCCATTGCTGGAGATGTTCCTGAAGTCTTTGCCGTAGGTCAGATAACCGCCGTTGTCCGATGTGAAAATAACGACTGTCTCTTGTGTGAGTTCCCATTGATTGAGTGTTTCGACGATCGCTCCGACGCTGGCATCAAGCGATTCGATCATGGCCTCGACATGCGGCCGCACGTTGCCGCGATCGGGAATCACACCCCACTTGTCCTGATGCCAGCTTCGGCCAGCCGTTCGATGAGGCGGGTCCTCCGGTCCCTGCCACGGAAAGTGGATTGCAAGATGCGGCAGGTAGAGAAAGAACGGCTCTTCGTGATGAGCCGCGATGAAGTCGACGCTGTACTTGGTCAGCAGATCGGTGGTGTAGCCCTCATCCATTTCGACTCGGTTGTTGTGCCACCAGTCCTCGTTGCCGGAACGGTCGATCTGTGTATGGAAGTCTCCATCGCCGGAAACGAGGCCGCGGAAGATGTCGAAACCCTGATTCGTCGGCAGCAACGGCGGCTGGTAGCCAAGGTGCCATTTGCCGAAACAACCGGTGACGTACCCGGCTTCCCGGAGCAACTCGGCGATTGTGGTTGCCTCAAGGGGAAGACCGCGATCGCGTTGAGTCGTTCCGGAAAGTGCGGCGTCGAAAATCGGGCCGAATCGTTGCGGGTACCGGCCGGTCATCAGTGAGGCACGCGTCGGGCTGCACATTGCGCCGGCGGAATGGAAATCAGTGAAACGCAAACCGCCTCGCGCCAGTCGGTCGATGTGGGGCGTTTGAGGGCTATCGCCGCCATAACATCCGAGGTCGCCATAGCCGAGATCATCAGCGACGATGAGCACAAAGTTGGGCTTCGTCTCAGCCGCTTCGATCCCGAGAAGCGGTACGAGCAGAAAGACGACGAGAAGGGCAAACGCTGGCATCATCAATCGCACTGGAATCACCCTTCAAACGTGCCGGGTTTCAGGTACGGTTTCAGCGACTGCCAGCGCCATTCGATCTCGGCAATCTCGTCCGGCGACAGACTCAAATCGCGAACGATCGGTTTGTCGGGGATGCTGTTGCCTGGTCCGTATTCGCGCGAGACCGTATTGCGGAAGACGCCACGCAGCTTCAGCAGGTGAAGATTGTAGCCCCGCAGATTCCCCGGATGCGTGTGCTGCAGGTTGAACATCAAGGTCAGCTTCGCGTACATGTCTTTGAGAGCTTCTGGATCGGATCCGCTCTGCATCAGTTTCCAGATTTTCGCGAGAACGTCGGCATACACGCTGCGTTCGGTGACAAGCCCTTCGGTTCCAATCCGAGATTCATACAGCCAGCCATAAGCGCCGCGTGCGCTGAAGACACTCCGGATGGAAGGGGAAGCCAGGAGAGCGCGAATGCGAGGGATGACCGGACTCGACTCTTCTTTCACGTAACCGAAGTTCGGGAACTCTTTTCCGAGTTCGATCAGCAGCTCTGTGGAGGGGGTAGCCGCTCCACGGCGGCCGTGCGTCTGAATCATCACGGGGCGATCGGTGATGACTTCAGCCAGAGCTCGCCAGTATTGTCGGAGGTCATCCTGTGTCTTACCGGTATCGGGAGGTCGTGAAATAATGGCAGTTGACGACAGTTGTTTCGCGTGGCGGGCATAAACGAGCATGTCATCGGTATCTTTGCCCTGAACTCCAAGACACAAGGCTGTCGTTTTCATGTTCCGAGACGTTCGGGCGAGCGTCTCCATTCCTTCCAGTTTCTCGTCGCGCGTCAGCAGGTCGATGCTGTCATTGGACTGTGGCCAGATCACTCCGGGACTCTCGCACCAGTCGACGAATCGTGCCGATCTGGCTAGAACTTCAAAGTCGACCGCGCCGGAGTCGGTGTAGGGAGTCGAGAGAATCGGAAAGGGGCCGCGAAAGCGGGGGTAGTCGGGACTGCGGAGCTTGACCGGAACCTGAGCGGCGGAAACGTCGGGCGTTTTGGCCCGGCTCTCGGTGGCAACAAACGTCCCAGCCGCGACGCTCGACACGCCAATCGCTGCGCTCTTCAACAGGCTTCGTCTGCTTATCCGATCATCGTTGTTCATTGGCGGTTCATCCGTTTCTCGTTGTGGTTCAGCGATGGAGTACGATCGCGGTCGATCGGTTCAACGTCGCGATTGGGCTCTCTTTCTCCTGAAGATCATCCAGCCTATCAAGGTAGGACCCCGTTTCCGGAACGTCCAGTGCAGGCGGGAAGTCGGGAGCAGCCTCATGTTACGAGAAGAAGCAGAGGGGCAGAATGCCCAGCAGTGGAAATGATTGCTTGCGGAATCATTCCAGTGATCGGGCCTGCCGATCGGGACGCAGCTACGCGGTTGGAGCTGGGAGATTCCCGGTCGGTGACTGATGCGATCGGGGACAGTCAACTCGCCGAAGAAGGCCGTGTTCGACGCTTCAACTCCGCGGTCCCGGGCAGGTCGGTTCTGTGGCCGTCTGGCACTGGCAAGGGAGGAAGCTGACGTGCCTCAACGCTATTCGCGGAAGAACGATCGGGGCGGCGTGAAGTTGGAATCGAGCTCGAATTCGAAGGTTGATTCCGGCGCCTGCACGGTGGCTGCCTGGATGATGGAATGAGGCTTGAACAGGTTGTAAGCCGGTGGAATCTGTTCTTCCATCGGGACCTGACCTCGCTGGGCATCGGGGGGGATCGGCGAGCCATCCGGCTGGGTGATCTTGGAGAACGTGACACCGTATTCTCCCGGTGGGCAACCGGGATTCGAGTGATAGTCGGACAACGTAAACTGACCGGCTTCGTCGGTCAGGCCGAACCCTCCATTACCGCCCGTGTTGCCGGTGGGGTGAAACTCAACCATCGCTCCGACGAGTGGCTTGCCATCCATCATTACGGTTCCCGAGACCGGAATCATTTCAATGCCGGGACCAGCCTCCGAGCTTCCGCATCCGGAAAGCGAAAGAAGCGTGACCGAGATGAGCAACGCAGATGTGTGCGTCACTGTCCACGTCGTACGAGAGCAGGCACTCATGTCGTTCCACCAGGGGCAAAGGAAGCAGGATTGAGAGAAGCGATTCCATCACTCACGAATGGCAGCACCCGTGAGCGATGGAACATCGGAAAAAGGCGTCTCCAATTCAGAGTTCGCCGAGTGGCTGTCCGTCCTGAATTCGGGAGAGTCGGGTGCGGGTCGTGGAGTCGATATTCTCGCTGATGAAACGGACGGCTCCATCGGCCAGAAGGATCATGCATCCGCCGGGATGAGAACTTCCGGGCATGCTGTACGATCCGAGAACGCCGGACTGCTCCGTCATCGGCGGAGACCAGGAACAGCAGAGCCAGTAGTTGATACCGCGGCTGTGAGCCAGGTTGACCCCGTTGCCGGCGTAAACGCTACATCCCCAGTAGTTCCCCGTTCCGTCCCGCACGCGACGGGTCGTTTCGCAGACCATCACCGTGTTGCTCGTGCCATCTTTGATCATCGAGATCTCGGAATTGGAGTTCTCTCCGAAGAGAGCTCTTGTGGTCGTTGATTCGTTACCCCACAAGTCCCAGGGACCCGTGCCACGGCTGACACTGAACCCGTAGTTGGTCATCGCGCTGCCCGAGACACCACAGCCATAGTAGGACGTCGCGGAGTTGTAGGTCTCAGCATTGGCATCACTTGGGCACTGGAAGACATCGATCGTTTTCTTGGTCAGTTCCGCGTTGGCGGCGATGGCCGCAACCGATCCCATCACGGTTCCGGAACTGGTGGAAGACCATCCGCTGAAAAGACTGTCACGCTGGGCGGCCGTGAAGTCGAACTGATCGTAGAGAGCAGACTGCTCCAGATACGGCAGCAACATCGTCCAGCCCGATTGATTCAGGATCTGATCTCCGGTCTGCTTCCAGACCATGGCATTGTTGGCACTGGAGTAGGGGAACTTGGAGTGCGTGTCGTGGTAATTGTGCAGCGCCAGGCCAATCTGCTTCATATTGTTCTTGCAGGAGGAACGGCGAGCTGCTTCGCGAGCCTGTTGCACGGCGGGAAGTAGCAGAGCGACAAGTATCGCGATGATCGCGATCACTACGAGAAGTTCAATCAGGGTGAAGGCTCGGATCGATCTCGGAGCGATCCTGGGTTTGAGAGGGGGACGAAAAGAGCTGACTTCGGATGAATAGTTCATGATTGCGTCCTGTTGTTCCAGTGGAAGGTAAGGCGAGAGGACTTCTAACGCGAGTGCTCGTCGGGCAGTCGTCAACAGGGGGGAACACAGCTTCTTCTGTCGAAATGCTCTGTTGCAAAGAACGTGCCGCTGAGAGTGTCGCGGGAGACAGGCAGACGGGCTTTCGTCCCGAGTTCTGGGACTCAACCGACTTTTTACGCTGCAATCAAGCACTATCTGAAAGCGATGATTTTGCGAGCCGTGAAGTTTGAATCGCTGTCTCGGCCGAGGTTGTCCTCGCGAGTGCCCAAACTCGAAGAAGAATGCCAGTTTATTTCGCACACGAGCAAGTGAAGATGGTCGGGCGCGGCAAAATGTGTCGCTGTGGTTTCGATGTGGGAAAGTTGAATGGAAGCATGCTTCGCTGGATTGATCCTCTTTGACTGTGCGTGTCATACTGTGGCCGGCGCTCGCCATTCAGACTGTTTCTCGAATAGGACCTGAGCCTGTGCGTGTATTTTGGCTGCTTCTGATCCTGGCGGTTTGCGGTGTTCCTCTGGCGTTCTGCCAGGCTGAAGACGCAAGAACATTTCCGGTGGGAATCGCCAGGGTTGATATCACTCCGGAGTATCCGGTGCCCTTGAGCGGCTATGCGGCTCGGGGGTCAAGGCTGTTCGATCGGGTCGAGCAGCGGCTTTGGGCGCGCGGCATTGCGGTGCTCGATCCGCAGGGACGGCCCCGGGTTCTCATCACCGTGGACAGTTGCGGCGTTCCGGCTGCTGTCACGAAGCAGGTCGTCGCGAAACTGAACGCAGAACATGGGACAACCGCTGCTGACCTGGTTGTCTGTTCGACGCACACCCACTCGGCTCCGATGCTCACCGGAGTATTGCCCAATCTCTTCACCAAGGATTTGACGTCCGACGAGCAGGCAGTGATCGCCCGCTACACGCAGGACCTTGCGACGAACCTGACACAGGTTGCTGAACGGGCCATTGCGGATGCACAGCCGGCGTACCTCGAATGGGGAGTCAGCACCGCAAGCTTCGCAAAGAATCGCAGGCAGGAGGCTGGGCCTGTCGATCACGATGTTCCGATCCTGGTCATCCGGAGTCCGGAGGGCGAGCCTCGGGCGATTCTGGTCAACTATGCCTGTCACTGCACGTCGCTTTCGCCGGTCCCATTTATGTCTGGGGACTGGGCCGGGTGTGCTGTTGAAGGGATCGAAGCTGAGTTCCCGACCAGCATGGCCATGGTCGCCATCGGTTGTGGCGCCGACCAGAATCCGAAAGTCCGCGGAGACGACCAGGGAGCCGCCCGAGTCAACGGCCGGGGGATTGTCGATGCGGTCCGTCGACGTCTGCAGACGGGGCTGACAGCGATCACTGGCGACCTGATGACACGAGGCGAAGAGATCACGCTGCCATTGGCAACTCTGCCCACCGAGGACGAATGGAAAGCTCGTGCTCAACAGCCGGGAATCACCGGGTATCACGCGCGGAAGAATCTGAAACGTCTCGAGCAGGGAGAATCGTTGCCGGACGAGATCGAGTATCCCGTGCAATCCTGGATCTTCGGCGACGATCTGGCGATGGTGTTTCTCGGAGGCGAGGTGGTCGTCGACTATTCGCTGGCCATCAAGGGAAAGTATGGAGAGAAGCTCTGGGTTTCGGCGTATGCGAATGATGTCCCCTGTTACATTCCTTCGGAACGTGTACTGGCAGAAGGGGGCTATGAAGGGCGGAACGCAATGGTCTGGTACGATCTTCCCGGCCCCTTCGCCCCTGGACTGGAAGAGAAGATCCTGAAGGCGGTCGCGTCGCAGATTCCCGCCAATTATCAGCCGTCTGACGATGTGAGCCAGACCGGCGGCAAACGCCCGCTCAGTCCGGAAGAATCGATCTCTCGAATGAATGTTGCCGACGACCTGCAGGTCGAAGTCGTGGCGGCAGAGCCGCTGGTCGTCGACCCTGTAGCCGTTGAGTTCGGACCGGACGGCAAACTCTGGGTGGTCGAAATGCGAGACTACCCGGAGGGGATCGATGGGAATCTCGCGCCGGGGGGCGTTGTCAAATTCCTGGAAGACCTCGATCAGGATGGAGTCTACGATCAGGCGACCGTTTTCCTGGAGGGTCTCGCATTTCCGACCGGATTGATGGTCTGGAAGCAGGGCATCCTCGTCTGCACGGCTCCCGATGTCCTCTACGCGGAAGATACGGATGGCGACGGAAAGGCGGACGTCAGGCAGACGGTGCTGACCGGCTTTGCGACGCACAACTATCAGGCCCGGGTCAACAGTCTGGCCCCCGGCCTCGACGACTGGGTGTACGCTTCGGGCGGACTGTTCGGAGGGGTGATTGAGTCATTCAACGGGCAGACGGTGAATGTCACCAATCGCGATTTTCGGTTTCGACCTGACACGGGGGAACTGGAACCGGTCAGTGGTCGGACTCAGCAGGGACGAGTCCGTGACGACTCTGGAGCGTGGTTCGGTTGCCGCAATGGAAGCCTCTGTCTGCACTACCCGGTGGAGGAATCGTATTATCGCAAGAATCCGTACGTCGTCTCTCCGCCGGCGGAAGTAGCCGTCCCCCGAGGCCCCGATGCCAGTCAGCTGTATCCGGTAGGAGAACTGGTTCAGTTCCACTTGAGTGGACAACGCGGCCGACCGACTTCGGCCTGTGGTTTGGGGCTCTACCGCGACGTCGCTCTCGGGCAGGCTTTCTACGGCAACGCGTTCGTCTGTGAGCCGGTCAATCAACTGGTACACCGCAGAATCCTTCAACCTGAAGGTGTGACGTTCGCTGGCTATCGAGCGGATGAGGAGCAGGATCGGGAGTTTTTGTCTTCAACCGACAACTGGTTTCGTCCCGTTCAGATGCGGACGGCTCCCGATGGTTCGCTGCTGATCGTCGATATGTACCGTTATCTCATCGAACATCCCAAGTTTCTCTCGCCAGAGTCGGTGCAGGAGTTGAATGTCCGGGCGGGCGAGACGCGCGGGCGGATCTACCGCGTCACACGAAAAGGGCAGCAACTCAAGCCGATTCCCAATTTGAAACAGCTCGATACACCGGAACTGGCGAGTCTGATGGAAAGTCAAAACGGAACCTTGCGGGACATGGTTCAACAGGAGTTGTGCTTCCGAAAGGACCAGAGTGCCGCCCCTGTATTAAGGCAGATTGCCACAAACGCCGAGTTCCCCGCCGCCCGGCTCCAGGCACTGTGGACACTGAATACGCTGCAGGCACTCGACGCAAAATTGCTACGGCCTCGGATTAGCGACCACGATCCGGCAGTGCGTCGGACTGCGATCCGGCTCGCCGAACCATTCCTGAATGAGTCGCCGGAACTGGCGAATGCGGTGCTGGGACAGACCGGGAATGAGCAGGACGTTGCGGTTCTGCTGCAACTGGCCTATTCGCTGGGAGAACTGAATGGGGAGAGGGCGACTGTCGCCCTGTTGAACCTCATGCAAGAGCACGCCGACAACGTTTATATTCGCTCAGCCGTGCTCACGAGCTTTGAGCCGGCCCGGCTGCCCTCCGCGATCGCGAATCTGTTGCCTCAAGTTTCTGAAAATCCAAAGCTGTTGCCGGTGCTCAAGGCGCTGACGGGGATGGCTGTCGCCGCAAACCAGCCTGCGGTTCTGAATGAGATTGCCGGTCAGCTGACAGCTCACGCTGTCTCCAACCCGAACGTTCGAACCTGGGAGTGGACCGAGCTGGCGAAGTTGATGCAGTCCCCTCGTTCCAATGCGGAAGACCAGTCGGAAGCGTTTCAGCAACAACTGAAAGTTCTGAGTGAGCGTGCCCGGAAACTGGTCTCGGACGCGGATCAGTCTGTTGAGCAGCGAGTGGCGGTGCTGGAGTTCCTGTTGAGTCTTGAGCAGACTCAAGACGACTTCGAGTTCGCTTCCGAGTTGCTTGCTCCGCAGAGCCCGTTGAAGCTGCAGATTGCAGCCGTGACGAACCTGATCGCGATTCAGAACCCGGATGCTCTGTCGCTGGTTTTCGAGAACTGGAGCCAGTTCACGCCCGCTTTGCAGCAGGAAGTCTTGAATCAGTTGCTTCTGCGGGAATCGACGACGAAGGAGTTGCTGGTCAGAGTCGAACAGAAACAGGTCCGCCCGCCGCAGATTGATTCGACCAATCGCCAGCGACTGCTCGATCATCAGAATACCGAGATCAAACAGCGGGCTCAGAAGCTCTTTTCGGCTGCCAGCAGTGCCAGCCGGGAGCAGGTCCTCAAGCAGTATCAGTCGATCGATCTGAAGCAGGGGGACCGGGAGCGAGGACGGCTGGTTTTTGAGAAGCAGTGTTCCAGCTGCCATCGCCTCGATGGGAACGGACACGCCGTCGGCCCGGATCTGGCTGCGTTGACCGATCAGTCGAAGTCGTTTCTGTTGACGGCGATTCTGGATCCAAACAAAGCCATCGATGGCCGGTACGCGTCCTATGTTGCAGTGACTGACGACGGAAAGCTCAATACGGGGATTCTCGTCTCCGAGCAGAGCAACAGCATCACCCTTAAGGCTCAGCAGGGAAAGGTGCTGACAGTCCTCCGGTCGCAGATCGACGGGCTGATCAACACCGGCAAGTCGCTGATGCCCGAAGGGCTCGAACGGGACATCCCTCCGGCTGCGATGGCCGATCTGCTGGTGTATCTGCAGGAGCACAGTGCACCGCTGAGCTACAAATACGCGGGGATCGTCAAGCCGGACGCCACCTACCCGGATGAGCCGGCGAAACTGAAGCTGGTCGACCGCATGAATGGAACCGACCGCTTCAACGACGGACAGTGGGTCGGATTTCGGTTTGCCGGGGAACAACCTCAGCCGCGTATTGAACTCGACCTGGGGAAGAAGACGACGGTGCAATCACTGCGGATTGTGTATGGCGTCAATCACGAGCCCGGTTCGATTCATGCCCCCCGTTCGATCCAGATTTCCTTCAGCAACAACGGGCAGGAGTTCGGGAATGCGGTGCAGTTTTCGGACTTCGATGATCATCCGGATGGCCTGGGGCTTTACGAGATCGACCGCCGGGTGATTGAGATCAAGCTGCCGGAGCAGACGGCTCGATTCGTGCGGATCGATTTCCAGAGTACCGGACACTGGCTGTTCCTCTCCGAGATTTCCTTGTCGAATACCGTGGCCAGCGATCAGCATGAGGGGGTTCCGGTCAGTTCAGCGGAAACGAAACCATCCGAACCGGAAGTCGATCCGGTGGCGACCATCAGGTCGCTCGTGGCGGATGTCGAGGTCGGAACGCCCGATGAATATCGCCACATCCCGGAGATCTGGCGACAGGCGTTTGCGGTCGGGAAGAGGAATCAAGGCGAGGAGTTGGAACGGTTGCTGGCCGCGTCGCTGCCGGGGTTTGGAGAACCGCTGCAATGCTGGCAGGCGGTTGTTCTCGGCGGGGGCATCATCAATGGACTGACGATCGCCGGCGAATGGCCCCGCGAACGCATCGAACAGATCCTGAAGTCTTCTCCTCCGCTGGAAGTCCGCTGGAGACAGTCTCTGCATGCCGCCAGCAGGATGGCCGATGATCCGACCATCAAGTCGGGAACCCGCTACGATGCTCTGCGTATGATCGCCATGCTCGATTATGAGAAGTGTCAACAGCAGTTGAAACGCTACCTTACCGATCCGAAGCAGGCTGAGTTGCAGATGGGAGCCGTCAGCGGACTGGGGGATATCGATGTGCCTGAGACGACTCAGGCTCTGATCGAGGCGCTGCCAGATTTGACGCCGCGGAATCGAAAGCTCGCCGCCGAAGCACTGATCCGCACCGATCAGCGGGCGTTTGCCGTTCTGCAGGCTTTGAAGAAGGGTTCACTGGCTTCTGAAATGATCGAGCCGTCTGTTCAACAGCAGTTGAAAGAGTCTGAGAATCCTGAGATTCAGGAACAGGCGAATGCGGTCTTTCCGTGATGTTTGACGTCGACGGGTTCGGTCCACCTCCGGGCTCGTTCGCGAGGGAGTCGCGGACTGAGCTCATTCTGGTCGTTTGAGGACACACTCGTAGAGTTCGCTGGCGAACCGGGCCCTGTCCGCGCGGCCCAGTTCGGGGTTCTCCTGAGCGAAAATAGCGATGGTGATTCCCTCGTCAAAATGACGTCGGATGAGGTTTCGAGCCGCTGTCGTTCCACTGCCGACTCCGCCATGTTCGGCAATCAACAGCTCGCCGTCTCTGTATTTCAGCCTCCAGCCAAATCCGTAATCGACGGGCGTGCCATCGTCGAGAAGTCCTTGCTGAAAGAGCATTTCATAACCCGCCGGCGAAAGAATTCGAGGATCCTGCTCCCAGAGAGCTCGATCCCATTTCGTATAGTCCACGAGAGTGGTCCGCATGTTTCCAGAGCCGTTGAATCGTGTACTGTCGGTCGTTTCCGTCATGCCCAGAACATCAAAGATGCGTCGCTTCTGGAAGTCGTGGAAGGACTCGCCGGTAACCTCTTCGATAATTCGCGTCAGCAGCACATACCCGGAGTTGGTGTATTCATGTTCCTGGCCGGGAGGACGCCGGAGGTCCATGGTCGTCAGCCATTCCGCGTGCGTTTTGTTGGTCAGGAAATCGAGCCCGTGCTCACATTTGAACTCCGCAATCGACGCTCTTTCTTCCGCTTTAATGAAGTTGGGCAGACCGCTCGTGTGGTACAGCAGGTCTTTCACGAGAATGGCTCGGCCCTGCGACGGCAATTCGAGTTCCGGCAAATAGTGAGAGACCGTCTGCTCGCGGTCGAGCCTGTTCTCTTCAATAAGCATCGCGGCGCACATCGCGGCGAATTGCTTGGTGACCGAGGCCAGACTCAGCGGAGTGTGAGTCGTCAATCGTCGTCCTTTTACGAAGCCGTAAGCTTTCCGATGAAGCACGTTCCCGCGTTCGGTCACCAGGACGGCGACGCCACCGGGGGAAGCGGAGGGGAAGTGGCGTCGTACAATCGGGGTGATGCCATCGAACTCAACGGCCTGCTCGTCGGCCAGTCCCACCAGCCAGTGGACGGCGTGGTTGATCATCGACTCCTGTCCGTCGGTCAGCTCGGGATGCGGCGAGAAGCAGAAAACGCGGCCGGAGCCGTAGTTGGCTCGAACGATGGCCGAGGTGCCGACCATGATCCCCTCAGGAGCACCATTCTTGGCGATTTCTGTGTTGAAGCAGGCCAGACTCTGATAGTCCGGGACGGCCGGATCATCCCATTCTCGACGAGCCAGCAAAGGTCCCTGTGCGTAGTGAATCTCCAGAGTCTTCGGGACGTGACCAAAGAACGAGGCTCCCGTGGGAGAAAGCTGAAGCTCAACGGTTCCGTTGCCCCGGGCCCAGTGACGGCGATCAACCACTTTGGCGTCGATCAGGTTCAACGACCATGAATACTGGTTCGTTGCCAGGTAGCTGCCTGCACACACGCCGAGAAAGCCTCCGCCGCTGCGGAGGAAACGGCGGACCTCTTCTCGCCCCTGTTGACCGAGTGCCTTTCCCTGCCGGCTGCCGCTTCCGCCGGGATGGATCAGAACATCGAAATCGGCAAGGCCACCCTCTCTGATCTGATCAGCCGTGATTCGACCGACGACGATCTGATCTTCATTCTGTTCGAGAGCCTGAAGAAGATCCTCGACGCTCTGGCCAACCCCGTCCCCTTTGAAAACAGCGGCTCTGATTGGCTCTTCGGCCTGACAGGCGGAACTCATCACCAGCCAGAGAACGACCATCGCACGCTTAACGAAACTCCACAGGTGCCGTTTCATGGAAATGAGCTGTCCTCTCGAACTGGAACGGGATCGACAATGACGATCATTGGCCGGGTTTCACCAAATATCCGCTATCGAGTCCGTCCACGTCAACCGGCGACGACCAGCACGATGGTTCTCGCCCGGTGCCCATTACCGAGGGCGGTCAGCCTGTCGCTGAGCTGTTTGCCTGATTATGCTGGCCCGGTAGCGGCTTTGACCAACACGTCGAGAGTCCACAAAAGTGGATGGCGCTCGCACGGCCGCTCGCTCGCTATTTGAGAAAGGCAACCGGGCAATGAAATTTAACAGGCTTCTTCGATCAGTCACCTGGCTGAGTTGTCTCTTCCTGATCACGCTTTCAACGACGACCCTCCACGCGGAGGAACCGGTCGGGGGAGCGAGTTCCGAAGAGGCTGCACGTCGGGAGAATCTGGAGTTTCGTGCGGCGATCTGCGCCCATCATCTCTGTTCGGGATTGTGGGTTGTCGGACGCGAATATCAGCGGACGCCGGAAGAGGTGCTCGCTCAGGACATCGCTCCCTTCTCGTATTTCGGCTGGGCCGACGATTTCGAATACGAAGTTGATGAAGAGAACCGCATCGTCACCGTAACGGCTCCCGGGGCTCCCCCGCGAAGCGCCCGTTACACCGGCGATCAGGGAAGTTCGATTCTTCCCCGCGGAGCCAGCGACGTCTTCTTTCAACCGGTTGCCGTGCCGCGAAACCTCCCCGATGCAGCCAGCACGGCATGGCCAATGGGCGATCAGGGAGCAACAGATCCGGTGCCCGGAGTCGATACGGAAGCCGTGGTTGCTGCACTCGACTGGGCCATGGAACAGGATGATCAGAATACCCGGGCATTCGTCGTCGCTTATCGCGGCAAGATTATCGGCGAACGCTACGCACCGGGCTGGACGAAGGACACGCCCCAGATCAGCTGGTCGCAGGGGAAGAGCATCACCGCCACGTTGATTGCCATCCTGATCCAGCAGGGGCTTCTCGAACTCGATCAGCCTGCCCCCATCAGCGAGTGGCAGGGAGCAGACGACCCTCGCAAAGAGATTCGCATCCGGGACCTGTTGCAGATGAGCAGTGGGCTCGACTTCACGAATCTGGGTTTCCGGGGACCGGAATCCCTCATCGCCGACAACGAACATATGCGGGTTTACTTCGACTCGATCAATGTGTTCGATCATGTCGTCAACCAGCCACTCAAGGTGCCGCCGGGGACGCGAAACTCGTACCTCAACAGCGATCCGCTCAGCCTGGGACGAATTGTTCACGATACCGTGGAAGCCGAGGGCGAAGACTATCTCACCTTTCCACAACGTGCGCTGTTCGATCGGATTGGCATTCGCAGTGCAGTCCTGGAAACCGATGCCTGGGGCAACTTCATCCTCTCCGGATACGACTACCTTTCCGCTCGCGACTGGGTCCGGTTTGGACTGCTTTATCTCAACGATGGCGTCTGGCAGGGGGAGCGAATTCTGCCGGAAGGATGGTCCGAATTCGTCGCGACGCCCGCCCCGGCCGACGCTTCAAAGAATTACGGCGGCATGTTCTGGCTGAATCTTCCGCCGCGTATGGATCGCGTCCCCAAAGACACCTACTGGTCCGCCGGCTTCATGGGGCAGGTGACAATGGTCATTCCCTCTCGAGATCTGGTGATCGTCCGAATGGGCCCGAGCCCCGGCGATGTCTCGGTCTATCCCTATCTGAACGAAACGATCGGCCGCGTTCTCGAAGCTCTGCCGGAAGAGTAGCGTCCGCCCGCAGCCTCTGGAGTTCCGAGGGAGCCACCTCATCGGCAGGCTTCTTTGCTCGCCTCATCGCTGATCGCCCTTCCTGCTGGAAATCGGGCGAGAGATAGAGCATTGTCATGCCACTCCAGCAGTCGGATTTTGAATTTGTTTTAGCCAGTTCGACAGAATTCCGGGAAAAGCCTGTAACGTTCCTCGCCCGGATGTGTTGATATCGGGAGGCATACGCCCATCCGGGGCAAGCTGGCGAGTTGAGAGAGATCCCCGTGAGGCGTCGCCTGCAGAATCACGAGTTGAGCCAGTGGGTCGAGGAGACTGCGCCGGGAGCGTTGGCGTATGCCGTAACGCTCGTCCGCGACGCGACGACAGCGGAGGATCTCGTCCAGGATTGTTATCAGCGGCTGATCTCGAAGTCGGATGAGTATGACCTCGTCAAAGACGGAAAGAAGCTGCTGTTCAAGTCGATTACCAATGCCTGCATCAACTGGACCACGAGACAATCGGAACTCTCCGGTCTGGAGATCGGGGCAGCCGAATCGGAGTCTCGCGGGCCGGTGGACTTCGCAATTCACAATGAGTTGTCGGCGGCCGTCGATGAGGCGTTGGCAACGTTACCTGTGGACCAGCGTGCCACGATGGAACTGCACGTGATGGGGTACTCCGCGGCGGAAGTGGCGGAGATGTTGGAGATCACATCGGGGAACGCTCGCGTGCTGCTCCATCGGGCTCGCGGCAAGCTGGCTGAGCAGCTTCGCAATTATCTGGAATGAAGGCATGGAAAGGCACACGACGGAATCTGAAGCGGTCGACGGACACGTCGGCGAGTATCTCGACGGGCTCACACAGCGCGTCGACGCATCGCGGCTGGTCCAGCGTGTGACAGCTCAGATTCCCAATCGTCCTGAGTCAGCCCTGGCGACGAGCAGGCGGCGTCGTTCCCGAACGATGTTCGCTTCCTGCGTGTCTGCCGCGGCGTTACTGGTTGCTTTCCTCTGTGGTCGTTTTCTCGCACCCTGGCCGGTCGAAGCGGCTTCGGTGCTTCGTCATGTCCACTCCGCTCACTCTGGCCCCGTCGACCGATGTTATCGCGTGCTGTTCGCGCCCAGTCCCGGCTACTGGAACGGTCGTAATCCTCTCAGAGGGCCTTCAGATACGACGCTCTGGACGCGGGGAGACCGTTTCTGGGCGGAGGCGACGCTCGGGAAGATCAAGCTCGTCTACGGTCGCGACGAGACTGGAAAGCTCTGGGTGAGTCCGGACAGAACGACGGGAATTCATCTGGCTGATCAGAGTGAATCGCTGCCCGAAGACATCGCTATGTACTGTGCAATCAACTCGATGTCGATGCCGACACTGGTCGAGCATGTCCTGGCCGATTTTGAGCTGCGAGCGGATCGTATCCCGGCTCCGGGGCGCGACGAGCCTCAGGTCGGCTCGGACAATTCGTTGATCTGGGCGTCTTTGAAGCCCGGGCATACGCACCCGCTGATTTCATCGGCATTGCTGGAGGTCGGCGAGAACAACACGCTCGTGCGGCTGGTCCTGTGGACGGTCGATGATGATCAGTCGCGAGGCACGGTGACGTTCACTCTGGTGGAGACTGCCCATCAGGACGATGAGCAATACAACCTTTCCTGGCATCTGGACGAAGGCGCCGAGGTTCGCATTCATCAGTTCGAGCCGCCTCTCGAACCCGGAAGGACGGATCGATGAAACGGTACGCAATCGGAATCGCACAACTGTTCGCGCTGGGGATCGCTCTGTTGAGCCATGCAATGGAGCCGGCGGTGGCGGAAGGAACAAAGACTCCGTCCCCTGAAGAACTCAAGTTCTTCGAATCCCGGATTCGCCCCGTTCTCGTGAAACATTGCTACGACTGCCATTCTCTGGAAACGGAGACCGCTGAAGGGGGGCTGCGTGTCGACGATCGGGCGGCGATTCGCGCGGGAGGAGGACGAGGCCCCGCAGTGATTCCGAACCGTCCGGATGCCAGCGTGCTGCTGACGGCCATGTCGCATGCCGATTCGGATCTGAAGATGCCGCCTCGCGAAGACCGACTTTCCGACGACGTTCTGCATGACTTTCGAACATGGATCACCATGGGGGCTCCCGACCCGCGTGAGCCTGAAAGCGAAAGCAGCCCTCCTGCGGAACTGGTGTGGTCGAAGGCGGCGCGTCACTGGTCTTATCAACCGCTGATACGAGCCAACGTTCCCGATGTGGAAGATGCCGACTGGCCGCGGGATCCGATCGATCATTTCATCGGACGGGCTCAACTCGAACAGGACCTGACGCCTTCCCCCGATGCCGAGCCCGGTCAATTTCTCCGTCGACTGACGTTCGACCTCATCGGTTTGCCTCCGTCGCCTGAGGATCTGGAACGCTTCCAGGAAGACTGGCACACCCGGGGAGCCGATGTCGCGATTGAACGTGAGGTTGATCGACTTCTCGCTTCTCCCCGATTTGGTGAACACTGGGGGCGCCACTGGCTGGACGTCGCCCGCTTTGGAGAATCGAGTGGGAAAGAAGCGAATATCTCATTTCCGTTCGCGTGGCGCTACCGCGACTACGTGATCGACAGTGTCAATGATGATCTTCCTGTGGACCGCTTCCTGATCGAACAAATCGCGGGCGACCTGTTGCCGTATGAAACGGAGAAAGAGCGAGCACGGCTACTGGTCGCCACTGGCTTTCTGGCGGTGGGTACCAAGAACCTCTCTGAACGCAATGAGAAACAATTCCAGGCGGATCTGGTCGACGAGCAGATTGACAGTCTGACGCGGGCCGTGATGGCCAGTTCGGTGGCCTGTGCCCGATGTCATGATCACAAGTTCGACCCGTTCGCCATGAAGGACTACTACGCACTGGCGGGGATCTTCTCGAGTACGGAGACTTACTTCGGCACGCATGTCTCGCCGGCCAGTCAGCAGGGAGGCGACCTGATTCGGCTTCCACGGGTCGAGGACGAGGTCATCCTGCATCCCTCGGTGCCGGAGAAGAAAGCGAAGCAACTCCAGCAGCAGCTGGTCGAACTCCAGGCTGAAAAGGCGGAGATGGATGCCGCCATGCGAGCGGCGTTCTCCGGCAGGAAACCGGAGAAGACATTCACGCTTCAACAGGCGCTCGGAAACATCTGGCGGACCGGCGCCGTGAAAGGTCAGCTCGCAAAGATCGACGACCAGGGGCAAGCCATTCCCGTTGCCATGGGGGCGCTGGACCGCGACATCATTATCGATGCCCCGCTGCTGGCACGTGGTGAAATCGATCGTCCTGGTGAACCAGTGCCTCGGGGGTTTCCACGCGTGATTGCGATCGAGAACTCTCCTGAGATTCCTGAGAACACGAGCGGTCGGATGCAACTGGCCAAGTGGCTCACCGACCCCTCTCAGCCGCTCACAACGCGTGTATTCGTAAACCGGGTCTGGCATCACATTTTCGGGACTGGGATTGTCAGGACGGTCGACGATTTCGGTACGACGGGCGAGGCTCCCTCTCATCCCGAACTGCTCGATCTTCTCGCACTCGACTTCATGGACGACGGCTGGTCGTTGAAGCGACTGGTGCGTCGGCTCGTACTGACCCGCACCTATCGGCAGTCGTCTCATTTTCGGGAAACGAACTTTCTCAAGGATCCCGATAATCGACGGCTCTGGCGAATTGCCAAACGTCGCCTCCCGGCTGAAGCGATTCGCGATGCCATGCTCGTTGCCTCAGGCGAGCTTGAGACGAGCCGACCTCAGGGATCGCTCGTGGGCACGACGATTCTGGATCGGCCCATTTCTCTGATCGGTCTGGATAAGCGGCTGCCGAAAGATCTGGATGGTTCCGTCCATCGCTCGGTTTACTTGCCGGTGATCCGGGATCGACTGCCCGATGTGCTTGATCTGTTCGACTTCGCCGAACCGAGCCTTGTGACCGGGCAACGGGAGACGACCAATGTTCCGCTGCAGGCTCTGTATTTGATGAACAGCGATTTTGTAACCGAGCGTTCTCGGGCATTTGCCGCTCGGTTGTCGAAGCAATCGGATTCGCCGAAGGAGATTGTCCGTCAAGCGTTCCTGCTGTGCTTCAGCCGGGAACCGGATCAGGAGGAACTCGAACGGGCTCTGGTCTATTTATCACCTCGATCTCAAGGCAGCCTCCGGCCGGAAGACGATCGGCTTCTGGAAACGTTCTGCCAGGCGCTGTTCTCGACCGCCGAGTTTCGCAATATCGACTGAATACCGAGGAGAGATCATGAATAATGAATTCTGGAGGATGAACAGCCCCGGGGGCTCCCGGCGGTCGGCCTTAAAATCACTGGCCTCGGGATTCGGCTACCTCGCATTTGCCAGTCTCGCTCACCAGCAGGCCGCACGCGCCGTAGCCTCCTCTTCGGCAGATGGACTTACTCCGAAGCCAGCTCATTTCCCGGCCCGGGCCAAACGCGTGATCTTTCTCTGCATGAATGGCGGCCCGTCTCACATTGACTTGTTCGACGATAAACCGAAGCTGCAATCGATGTCCGGGCAGAAGACGGCCGAGAGCGCGTTGAAGGGAAGCGCCGGACTGATGGAGTCGCCATTCCAGTTTGCTCAACACGGCGAGTCCGGCCAGTGGGTTTCAGAACTGATGCCGCATCTGGCGACGATGACGGACGAGTTGTGCTTTATCAAAAGCATGCAGACCGATCTGCCGAATCATTCCCAGGCATTCTTGCAGATGCATACCGGCAGCTTTCAGTTTACCCGTCCATCATTGGGCGCCTGGTCCTTGTACGGATTGGGGTCCGAGAACGAGAATCTGCCCGGTTTCGTCACGCTCAATCCTCCGTCCGACAATGGCGGATCGCAGAATTACGGCAGCGCGTTTCTGCCAGCAGTTTGTCAGGCCACTCGCATCGGCACGAATCAGATCCCCGGATTTTACGCGGCTCTGCTGGGAGTCGATTCTGAACCAGGCCCTCCGCTGAAGAACATCGGAAACCAACAGCTTACGTCACGGCAACAGCGGAGGCAGTTGGATCTGATCCGGGATCTCAATGAACACAAACTCGCGAGAGATCAGTACAACCCGGAGATCGAAGGAGCGATTGAGTCCTTCGAACTCGCTTTCCGCATGCAGGGCGAAATTCCGGAGGTTCTCGATCTTTCCGCCGAGTCCGAAGAGACGCTGAAGCAGTACGGCATCGGTTCGGGATTGCCGACTGATTCCTTTGGACGTCAGTGCCTGCTGGCTCGAAGAATGGTCGAGGCGGGAGTGCGATTCGTGGAGATCACTGCACCAGCGAAATGGGACCATCACTTCCGGCTCAAGCCGGCTTTGCAGGAGAGTTGCCTGGCGACAGATCAGCCGGCGGCCGCTCTTCTCAAAGATCTGAAAGCTCGCGGCCTGCTCGATGATACGCTGGTGATCTGGGCAGGCGAATTTGGTCGCACTCCTTACGCTCAAAGCGGAACCGGCCGGGATCACAACAACAAAGGCTACACTCTATGGATGGCAGGCGGCGGTGTGAAACGCGGGTTGAGCTTCGGAGCGACCGACGAACTCGGCTATGAAGCCGTCGAGAACCCGGTTCACATTCACGACTGGCACGCCACGATCCTCCATCTGCTCGGATTCGACCATACCCGTCTGACATTCAACTACGCCGGGCGAGACTATCGTCTGACGGACGTTTACGGAAAACCCGTGCACGAGATCATGGCATAATGCTTCGTCGGAGTTCACGACCGTCTCAGGAGTCCCACTGGTAATCCTGCTGCTCGCGAAAGCCAGTGACGCGGATCGAGCCGTCCGCAAAGACATCCAGCATGGAGTATCCGTTGTTCTCTGGTCCGGACCCTTCGACCATCGCACGATGCACGCAGTAGTGGATGCCGTTGATATCCTTGAGGTCGTTCTTATGACTGTGTCCCTGGAAGACAGCCAGGACCTTCCCGGACTCTTCGAAGACCTGCCGCACTTCTGAGGCGTTCTTCACTCCATAACTGTTGCTCACGTCGAGTCGCTGATGGACGAACACAATGGTGTTTTTACCGGACTCTTTCAGATCCGCAGCAACCCATTCGAGCTGTTCCTTCGAAACATTCGGGTCGGTCCACTGGAAGTTCTTCCGTCCGTAAGAGGTGCCGTCGCTGCGGAAACAGGCATCGAGCACGACAAAATGGAATCCTCCTGCATCGAACGAATAGTACGAGTGCTTTTGACCGACCTCTCCGAGGAACTCGTCTTTGGTGAGCGTGTCCACACAATGATTGCCGAGGACGTAATGTTTCTGACCGGGCAGCGCGGCGAACTCTTTGTTGATCCGTCTGAGGTATTTCTTTTCGACTTCGACGGAATCGGCCGCGTCAATAAAATCGCCCAGCTCGACGACGTGAGCTGGCTGATCCTGTTGAAACTGCCGGCCGGCATCTTCCAGCTTATCGAGCGTCTCGCGGTAGTGCCGCGAACCTCCGGGGTTCTTGTCGGCATAATGCAGGTCGGTCACGAGTCCGATTCTGACGCTGGGACTCTGGTTCTCCGCAAACAGAGTTCCCGTTTTCAAGGTCGCGGCTGTCAGCAACAGCGAACCATTTCTGAGGAATGCTCTTCGTCCGAGGTCGGCGGGCACTTTGTATCCTGACATCTCATGTTTCCTTGTTGTATGCCATTTGAAAGCGAATCGTACTCTCGAGTGGAGCGGTCTATCGGATGTCCGCCTTTTCGGCTGAAACGCTGGATTGGATGCGAACGGAGCGGTTACATCTTCAAGCATCGCTCCAGTGAAATGCTCTATCTGTCTGCTGAATCTTCCACGGGGCGAGTTGATGAAGGCTCGGACGGAGGGGTGGGGACTGCGGAAACCATAACCGAGGTGTCAGGAGCCTCTCCGGAGTAAAAGCTAACGTAGTGGGTGTCGTCGATCACGGTGGCGTTCGCATTGCCCGAATCCCACGCGATCGGGCTCGCTGTGGCAATCACTTCGGAGTCGGGCCAGCTCAATGGATTGTTGAAGATGTTTTCGGGATCGACGACACGGCGGCGAAGAAGACCCCGGCCGCGTTCGTAGTAGTAGTTACTCAGCAATCCGGTGTCGGGATCGAGAATCAAGCTGGGCGTGGAGGCGGAGATATCGGCGATATTAGTTCGGTGTCTCGTCCAGCTTTCGCCGAAATCTTCTGAGATCATCTGGAACTGCGATTCTCCGCCGCTTTCAGTTCGTCCCACTGCCAGGATCCAGCCATTGCCGAGGTAGACCGCAGAGGGTTCGGTCGGCCAGTCGGTTCTGGTCAGCCCGGATTCAATCGGCTTTTGTGTCCATGTCTTGCCATCATCGCTGCTGGTCATCAGGCCCCACGAGTGAACGGGCTCTGCACTGTAATTCCCGGCGAACCACAGAGCCATGAGGCCAACTTCCGGGACTGCGAAGATGTCGGTAATCTGCATGGGCCGCACGTCAAGTTCGGGCGTCGCCACTCGCGTGAATGTCACCCCATCGGTGGTGCGGTAAAGGTCGTGGTTCCAGTCCGTTCCAATTCGGCGGACCCAGAGAAGCATCGCTCCGGTCGAATCGAGCCCTTTGCCGACAGTCACTTCACCATAACCCGGCGTGTCGGCGACAACGGTTTCCGCCGTCCATGTCTTTCCGCCATCGGTGGAAGTCCGGGCATACACGGCACGGACATCTTCCGTGATCGAGTGGGCGGTGCCTCGGCTGTATACGCAGACCAGCTTCTCCCCGATCGCCTGAATCATTGGCCATGAGTTGTAGCCGCTGACGTCCTGTACAACCTGCGGCTCTTCCAGAGCATCCAGCGGCGTGATCTTCACCATCGCCAGGCCAGTCGGGCGTGTGAACGTGTCGCCAGGGAGACCTGGCTCTCGCTGAATACGTACCGTCAGAGGGGCATCGGGAACGACTTCGTAGTAGGACTCCAGAACGATGGTCCGTGTGTGGAGCGGCCCGGCTGGAAGCGCGGTTCGCACCGGCTTTCCCAACGCATATCGGGCAGTAAATGGGGCATCCTCGACCATCTGCGATAAGTGAACTCTGTAGAGATCTGTAAATTCGGGACTCGTCTGTGCGTCCGTCGATGTTACGACAATCTCAACCTTGACCGCCGAACATTCTCTCGGGATACCACTTACGAGACCAGCCACAGACTGCCCGGGAGTGCCGCCGGAAAGGGACCAGACCGGTATGTGCGTGGAGACGCTCGACATGAGCACCAGCGACGGTTTACCGGTCGCGATCGACATGTCGTTGGCCGTCAGGCAGATCGGAGATCGTTCGCCGGGCGGACCTGGCGATTCAGTTCGATGCGCGTTATCTCGTGACGTTGTAGAGGCGTGGCCAGCTGCCGACCTGTCGGAATCATCCGCCCCGGAACTCATTAATGTGCTGCAAGCAATCAGAGCAATCACGAAACAGGCATCACGAATTGTTCGTATCATCATTCTCCCCGGGTTGTTTCTGGATTCGTGATTCCGCGATGCGTCTGCGGACTCAATCTGTGTTGTGATTCTTTTACGGGCATAAGCAGTCATTGGAGATCTGAGCTCACCCCGGTATTGTCTGGAGATCGTACTTTGAAAAATCGGAACAGGTATTCTAAGCAGGATCATTGCTCTTAGATTCTGTCAGAATGGCCACCGGGTTCAAGCCCGGTCAGAATGCGTGGGGGTGATCGTTCAGTCGTCTTCGTATCCAGGCTCGCGTTGGAAGAATTGTGACATGGGTGAAAACAGAAAAGACCGCCAGCGCGGCTGTCTGATCGGTCTGGCAGTTGGGGATGCGCTGGGAGCTGCCGTCGAATTCAAGCCGCCCGGAACTTTTCCTGCGGTGACGGGGTATCGGGCCGGCGGTCCGCATGGTCTTGATCCGGGGGAATGGACCGATGATACGAGTATGGCCCTGGCGCTGGCGGACAGTATCACCGCGTCGGGGTGGGATTTGGACGATCAGGCTCGGAGATACGTTTCCTGGTGGAGAAACGGCGTCTATTCCGTGAACGGGAAATGCTTCGACATCGGAATCACAACGCGAGCCGCCCTTGCCCGCTTCGAACGACACGGAGCAGGGCGATCTTCCGGTGATCCTGCAAGCAGCGCCAGTGGCAACGGTTCGATCATGCGACTCGCACCTGTGCCGATTCGATATGCGGAGCTGTTCCCGGCAACTATCGAAGAGTTGATCCGGCTCGCAGCAGATTCCAGCTTACCCACCCACGCGAGTCCGCAGTGCCAGTCCGCATGTCGATACATGGCTCTCATTCTGGCGGGATTGATTCATGGACTCGACCGCGAGGAGGTCCTTTCACCGAACTGGGAGCCGTTGGCCCGCTTACGGGTGATGAGTCCCCTGCATCCCGAGATTGATGCGGTCGCCTCGGGAAGCTTTCGGGGACTCCGACCGCCAGCCATTCAGGGAAGCGGTTATGTCGTGAAGAGCCTTGAAGCCGCCCTCTGGGCATTTCACGATGCGAGCAGCTTTGAGGAAGCAGTTCTCAGGGCCGTCAACCTCGGAGACGATGCTGACACAACAGGAGCTGTCTGCGGTCAGATCGCCGGAGCCTGCTGGGGGGAGACCGGCATTGCATTGCAGTTGCGCGATGGACTCAAGAAGCGAGAAATGATCGAACAGGCCCTCTCCGGGTTGCTGTCACTTTATGCTGAGTGAACAAGTCGTTTTAAGCTTGCCGACCGTTGTTCCAGCATGCGGCAGACGACCAGGCTGCTCGCTACGACGATGAGTTTCTATCTCGGCCCTCAGCACACGTTCTTCCGAAGGCCGAATTCCAGGCAGACTTAGCGCAGTTTACTCTCTGGTGTAACCGTTCGGTCCGCGAAAGATGCAGCGTTTCAGGCGATTCAACGCTCATTCGCGGACATATGGTAGAGAGATCCACTCTAATTGCGATCGGTATCTTCAGGAGCAGGCTTCCGCCATTGGAAGACGCTCACGGCGTTCAGTTCTCTAACGATCACGTCTGGACCACTTACTGCGACGTGGGCCCACGTTTCTTCGTCGCTCACTTTTCGCTCATCGAGAAGCTCGAACTTCTCGCGACTGGCTCGAATCAGCAGGAGAATTCCCCGCTCGTCCAAAGCGAGGATGAGGTCCTTCTTGGCAACCATGCTGCAGTACTTGCCGAACGGTTCGGAGGTCCATGTCCGTTCGCCGGTGCGAAGATCAATGCAGGTAAAGCGCCGATTCTGCAGGTGCAGGTAAGCGTGGTTGTCGATGACAACGGGCGTGGACATGTATGCCTGCGCGTTGTTACTCCATTTTTCTGTCGCATTGAATCGCTCGTCCGTCCGGGAGATTTCGTAATACCAGGCTTTGTTCCGATAGGAACTCGTGAAGACTCCATTCTCGAAAGGGATGGGAGTGAGGATGTTCATCCCCCGGAAGTTTGGGACGTCCTGTTCCCAGAGAACTTCTCCGCTGTCTGGATCGACGCCTGCCAGTCTTAGTCGTGTCTGGACAAGGAGCTGGCGTTTCCCCGAGAGCGTCGCAATTGTTGGCGACGAGAAGGCGCTTCCCATCATGCCTCCGTCATCCTTCAGCACCCGCCAGACGATCTCACCGGTCTCTTTGTCGAGTTTGATGAGGGAGGCCCCGGCCTGAACGTACAGAAAGTTGCCATCGAGAAGGGGGGAGCTGGCGAATCCGAATGACGGGACCGGTGTCCCCAGTTCTTTCACGAAGTCGACCCGCCATTGTTCTTCGCCGGTCTCGGCGTCGAGTGAGACGAGAACGTCTCGCATGCCGGCTACATACAGGCTCGAACCATCGTACACGGGAGTGGCGCGAATCCAGCTTCCATTCGAGGCGGCAAAGAAAGGGACCGACATCGAGCCAGGCCATTCGGCTCTCCACAGCTCCGCTCCGGTGTTTCGATCGAGGGCGAGAACAACTTCGGTTTCTTTGTTCTCTGTTCCCGTCACAAAGACCGCCCGATCGGACAGGACGGGGCCGGAATAGCTGGGCGGAAGTTCGACCCGCCAGCTTCTTTCCAGGGAGTCTTCATTCAGAGAGCGAGGCCATGCCGGTCCGATAACGACTCCAGTTCGTTCCGGTCCCCGCCACTGGTTCCACGCAGGGAGTTCATCCTGGCTGAACGCGATCGACTGAGAAAGCAGAATGAACAGAGTCGCGAATGAGGCACGGAAGAAGTCTTGAACCATCGTTGACCTTCCCCTGATTAGAGCAGTTTACTTTTTGGTGTAACCGTTCGGTCCGCGAAAGATGCAGCGTTTCAGGCGATTCGACGCTCATTCGCGGACATACGGTAGAGCGATCCGCTTTAATGTGGATGCCGCAAGAGCGGAGCCGCGCTCGCTTTCACAGGAGAGTTTAGACCGGCCAGTTCGTATTCCAATGCGTTACTCGGACGTTTTGATTCGCCCGTACACGCCAAGTGAAAGGCTCCAGGTCACATTCTGCTGCGGAGCTTCGAAAACCGTAGTCCAGTTCTTCCCGTCCGTGCTGCGACGGATGTCGTAACGATTTCGCTCGATATTGATGATCGTTCCCGTTTCCGCCTCGAGGAAAACTCCTCCCGGAGTTCCGGCCGGAAGATCGTGCCAGTGAATACCGTCTTTACTCCGGCGGGCGACCTTTCCGTTTCGGGAGGTCAGCCAGAACTCGTTCCGAACAAAGCTGAGCCCCCTCCACGAAAGCCGGCCGGAGATGCCATGCGGATGCAGCGTCCACGTTTCCCCGCCATCGGCCGAGCGTGCGACCACATCGGGAAAGCTGCAGAGAAACACGCCATTGCCGTAAGCGACGGCGTCCTGTCCTTTTCCCGCCTCGGCGGGAACTCTGGCGTGTTGCCAGGAGGTTCCGAGATCCCGGCTGTAAAAGACGTGCTGCTCGTCACCGACAACGACGAAAGTGCCATCGCCGTAGTCTCCATAGCCGGCGACCATGTGATGCGTTTTTCCGCCGTCCAGCAGCGGCTTCACACTTTCTGTCCGCCAGTTGGTGAAGTCGGAAGCAATGGCCATCGGTTGCCACTGGGAAGCGGAAGTCAGCATCACGCCTTTCCCGGCAGCCGCACTCCAGGCCCAGATCTGGTCTTTCCTGGACTCGGGCGGCCACAGGCTCCCCCAGTTCTTCCCATCGACCGAGCCGATGTAGTGACCCGGTTTTCCCCACCCCGAGAAAGCAGCAATGACTCCCTCAGTATACGCCATTCCGTAAACAGCGTGATGCCCATGCCAGCCGCCGTCTTCCAGGTCGTCGGAGCCGAGATAAACCTGACGCCACGTCAGTCCGTCGTCTCGCGAAAGAAGAATTCTCATTCCCTGCTTGGACACCACGGCGAAGACTGGTTCCTGCGGGGCTGGGTTGAGCGGAGAAAGAACCGGGATCGGGGGAGACGCATCGTCTGTCGGGGCTTTCGGCTCAGCCGACACGGTCCAATTGAACAGGAGGCAGACGAGGAACGCCAGACTCTGCACGGTCCCCTGACGACGGATTGTGTCCATAAAAGCTCCTCACAGAACGTGATTCCGAGACTGATTAACGTGAGCGTACCCGACACGCCTCCGGTCCGTCTCCGTTTGCCGAGTTTCCCGGAACCGATCGCGCTGGAGCAGAATACTCGAGGCCGGGGGACACGGGAAAAGTCGGGGGACGATCCGAGACAGAAGGGGCCGCTGCGTCTATAATCAACGCATTATGATATTTGCTCGCGATATTTCGATACATATGGTCACGTTTCTGTCGATGTTGTTGATTTCCTTCGGGGCGGCGACAGCATTCGCGGCTGATGAGGTTTCGTTTTCACACGACGTGTTGCCGGTCCTGTCCGACCGCTGTTTTCACTGTCACGGACCGGATGAGAGTCACCGCGAAGCGGAGTTGCGTCTCGATCTGGAGTCTGCCGCCAAAGAGGATCGGGGCGACTATGCAGCCGTCGTGCCGGGACAGCTTGAACAGAGTGAGTTGTGGCAGAGGATCGCGACCGATGACCCGGATCTCGTGATGCCGCCCGTCGACTCGCATCGCACGCCACTCAGCGAAGCGGAGCGGGAGGCTATTCGTCGCTGGATTCTCGACGGAGCCAAATGGGGAAAGCACTGGTCGTTGGAACCTCCGGTCAGGCCGGAGCTTTCCGAAAGTGCCGGCCATCCCATCGATACTCTGGTTCAACGTAAGCTGGCCGCCGAAGGACTGACGCTTTCTCCGCGGGCGGCGGCTCACACTCAGTTGCGTCGGCTTTCGTTCGCACTAACCGGGATGTCTCCCCGGGTTGAGGAGACCCGTGCGTTCGTCGAAGAACCGACGGACGAGGCGTGGGCGGCTGCGATCGAAAGGATGCTGGCTTCGCCGCATCATGCGGAGCGAATGGCCATGTGGTGGCTGGATGCGGCTCGCTATTCCGATTCCGACGGATTCCAACAGGACGCCACCCGCGAGAACTGGCCGTGGCGGGATTGGGTGATCACGGCGTTTCAGAAGAACATGCCGTTCGATCAGTTCACGATTGAACAATTTGCGGGGGACCTGCTGCCGGACGCGACTGACGAACAGATCCTGGCGACCTGCTTCCACCGCAATCATATGACGAACGGAGAAGGGGGACGCGATCCGGAAGAGTCGCGAATCGATTACGTGATCGATCGGGTAAATACCACGGGAACGGTCTGGCTGGGGCTGACGCTCGGCTGTTGCCAATGTCACTCGCACAAGTTCGATCCCGTCACGCAGCACGACTATTACTCGCTGTCCGCACTCTTCAACAGCATCGATGAAGATGGTCGAGCCGGGAAGGGAGCGAAACCGTATTTGAACTATCAGTCTCCGCATGTCGAGAATCAGATCGAGGCGTTGGAGAAGTTCGTCTCGAAGTGCGCAGCCGAAGAGAAAACCGGGATCGCTGCGGCTGAGCAGCGGTTCAATGCGTGGCTGAGCGAACAGCTGAGCCAGTCCGACAGCGACTACTCGACGTGGCGATCGCCGCGGCCGACCAGTGTCGTCAGTGCGGAGGGGACAAAGTTCGATGTCTCGGCGGACAGCGTGATCCAGACGTCCGGGCCGGATCTGAAGCAGGATGATTACCGCATCGAGATTCCGGTGCCGCAGAACATGTCGCAGGTGAGTGGCTGGAGCGTGGAGATCTTTCCTCACGAATCGCACCAGAACGGCATGTTCACGCGGCACGGTACCGGCGACTTCATCCTGACCAGTGTCAAAGTTCTGGCGAAACGAGCCGGCAGTCCCACCGAAGAAGATCTGGAAATCGCCGGGGCGGTGGCGGACTATGAAGCCTCCAAGAAGCGGGAGTCGAACTGGGATCTGCGTTACTCGCACATCAAGGAAACACTCAACGATGACGCCCGCGACGGCTGGACGACTGAAGGAGCGGAAACGGTCGAGCCGCATGTCGGGGTGTACGAACTTAAGAGTCCTTTCGAAGTGCGGCCGGGAGATCGACTGGTTTTCGTTCTGCAGCAGCGGTCAACACTCGGGCACGCGAACATCGGACGGTTTCGCATTTCGCTGGCGAGTGAACGGGGCGAGACCGTTCGCCGAGCCGACGGAGCTTCGCCGATTCAGGAACTTCGTAGTGCCGACGTTTCGAGTATTGATGAAATCTCTCCGGATCTGTTGAAACGGTTGAGAGCCCAGTACCTGCTTGGTGATGCGGAGTATCAACAGGTTCGTCAGCGGCTCGAACAGGCCCAGCGTCAACTCAAGTCGCTGCGAGGACAGGCGAAACCGCGTGCGGTCATGGTGCTGAAGGAACGCGAGCAGCCGCGTGAGACGCATGTTCTTGTCCGCGGCGTCTGGGATGCGAAAGGGGACGTCGTTCAGGCGGGCGCGATTCCGAGTGTGCTCGAATGGCCGGAAGGGGCTCTCAACAATCGTCTCGATTTCGCCCGCTGGCTGGTCAATCGGGACAACCCGCTCACATCGCGCGTGGTGGTCAATCATCTCTGGCAGATCATGTTCGGCGTCGGCCTGGTGCGAACGCCCGACGACTTTGGTCTGCAGGGGGAACTTCCCACGCATCCCGAACTGCTCGACTGGCTGGCGGTCGAACTGATCGAGCACGACTGGGATCTGCGTCATATTCTGCGACTGATTGCGACGAGTGAAACCTTTCGGCAAAGCAGCGTCGCATCAGCCGAGCTGCGGGAGCGGGATCCTGACAACCGGCTTCTGGCCCTAGCCCCGCGATACCGGTTGCCGGCCTGGATGTTGCGGGACAATGCTCTGCAGGTGTCGGGCACATTGAATCCGACCGTGGGTGGGCCTCCCGTCTACCCTTACCAGCCGCCCGGAGTCTGGTCTGAGATCACGATGGGACGATTCAAGTACGAGCCGAGCCTGGGACCGGACCAGTATCGGCGAACCGTCTACTCCTTCTGGCGGCGGTCGAGCGCACCCACGTTTCTGTTCGACAGTGCTCAGCGACGCGTCTGTGAAGTGCGGCTCAACCGCACAAATACGCCGCTTCAGGCACTGACACTGATGAATGACGAAACCATGCTCGAGTCGTCTCGGGCTCTGGCCGATCTGGCCGCCTCGAGCGAAGGATTCGAAGAGGGAGTCAACCTGCTTGGCGAGCGAGTTCTCGGCCGTGAATGGTCGGCGGAAGAGCGTGCTCAACTCCGCGATGTTTACGACAGCGCTTATAAACATTTCTCTCAAGATCCGAACGCTGCCCCGACCTTCATAGAGGTGGGGCAACAATCGGAAGTCTCCTTGGAACAGTCTCCGACCACGGCTGCGTGGATGACCGTGGCGAGTCTGGTGCTCAATCTTGATGAAGCAATTTCCAGCGAGTAACCGCAGAAGAGTCCGTGATGAGTTTTTCGATGCTGAATAATACCCGACGTCAATTCCTTGCCGAGAGCGGTTTGAATCTGAGTGCGATCGCCGCCGGCTCGCTGCTGGCCGCAGAGACTGCGACCGCCTCAGCCGGTGCCTTGTCGACTTCGCTCCCGGAGTTGCCGCACTTTGCGCCGAAAGCGAAGCGGGTCATCTTCCTGACGCAGTCGGGGGGACCGTCACAGATTGAGCTGTTCGATTACAAGCCCGAACTTCACAAGCTGGCCGGAACCGAATTGCCGGACAGTGTGCGACAGGGCCAGCGGCTGACAGGCATGACGGCCAATCAACAGCAGTTGATTCTGCCGCCCGTGGCGAAGTTTCAGCGTCATGGCGAATGCGGTGCGATGGTTGGCGAATGGCTGCCGCACATCGGATCGATTGCGGACGAGATCTGTTTTGTGAAGTCGATGGTGACCGATCAGATCAACCATGCTCCGGCCATGACGAAATTCCTCACCGGACATCAACTGGCCGGCAGGCCGAGCTTTGGCTGCTGGGCCAGTTACGGACTGGGGAGCATGAACCGCAATCTGCCCGATTATGTCGTCATGCTCTCGCGGATGAAGCGACCGAGCGATCAGCCGCTTTACGATCATTACTGGGGCAGCGGCTTTCTGCCGTCGAAACATCAGGGAGTGAAACTTCGCAGCGCCAAAGATCCAGTTCTCTACCTGAACGACCCGGACGGTTTTCCGCCGGAGCTTCGCCGGGAGATGCTGGATGGCCTGGGGGCTCTCAATCAGCAGCACTTCGAGAAGACGCTCGATCCCGAGATTGAAACGCGAATCGAACAGTACGAGATGGCGTTTCGGATGCAGACTAGTATTCCGGAACTGACCGACCTGAGTGATGAACCGGAGTCGACGTTCGAGCTCTATGGACCCGACTCACGCCGCCCGGGAAGTTATGCCGCCAACTGCATTCTCGCTCGTCGGCTGGCAGAGAGGGATGTGCGGTTCATTCAGTTGTTCCATCCCGACTGGGACCACCATTCGCGGCTCAGCTCGTGGTGCGTCTCGCGATGCAAGGACACCGACCAGGCCAGTGCGGCACTTGTCACCGATCTCAAGCAGCGTGGACTGCTGGATGACACGCTGGTCATCTGGGGAGGCGAATTCGGGCGGGGTGTCGCGGGGCAGGGCAAATGGAACGATCCCAACGCGGGACGCGACCATCACCCTCGCTGCTTCACGGTCTGGATGGCGGGAGCGGGAATCAAGTCGGGCTTCAGCTACGGAGCGACCGACGATTTCAGCTACAACGTCGCCGAGAACCCGGTTCACGTTCGCGACCTGCACGCCACGGCGTTGCATCTGCTGGGCATCGACCACGAACGCTTCTCGCATCGCTATCAGGGCCTCGACTTCCGTCTGACAGGCGTGGAGCCGAGTCGGGTGGTGAAGGAGATTATCGCCTGAATCGTCTCGGACCGTTCTTTACCTGTCGATCGCATCGGCTGGAATCTGAACGTACTCCGGAGCGAAGAGAATGCTGGCGTATATCAGCAGGAGAATGCTCACGCAAACGATCGCCATGCAGAGCACGTAGCCGGCGATGAATCGTGTTTCGCTCGACTCTGTCACCGGAGAGAGCAGAGATGGTTCGCTGGAAAGTCGGCGGCTCTCGGCAGCAGGTGAACTTTTATGCGACTGGGGTGGTCGCGATCGGGATCGATCGATGAGATTTGCGGACATGACAGGCCTCATTTCTGGAGTCGTCCAACTACAACGCAAGAGGCGGGCCATTGCGGAGATTAACCTGCGGAATGCGGGAACTGTTGTGGATTTCTGCAGAACCGTTGGGAAATAATCGACAAGGCGGCGGGTTCCGGAGAGCGAGAGTCGCCTCTTGATCTCAGGAACTGTCAACTCCAGATGACAGGATGACGCTTCGTGTTGACAGCGACGGCGAACGCCAAAATCACGTGCGGAAGTCAGCGGCATCTAATCCGTAGCGTCCGAGCAGCTTGTGCATTCCCTGCCGGGATAGGCCAGCCTGCTGGGCCGCTTTGGAAACGTTGCCTCGGTGTTTCTTGAGTAGAGCGATGAGGTAGTCCTGGTCCGCGTTGTCCAGAGCTTCTTCTCGCGAGATTTCTGAAGAGGAGAATGCCGGGAGGGCCGTCGCATTGTCCTCGAGCATTGGCCGAGGGAGGTCCGAGAGTTCGACAGTATCTGTTCTCGACAGTGCGACGACACGTTCGATCACATTTCGCAATTCGCGAATATTGCCGGGCCAGCGATAGACGCGAAACGCCTCCGCGACTTCCGCCGAGAATCGGACAATGCGAGGTTCGCCCTGCTGCAGATAATTCAGAAAATGAGAGGCCAGGAGCATCACGTCTTCTCCGCGATCACGCAAGGGGGGGAGTTCGAGGTTGATTACTCCGAGTCGATAGAACAGATCCTGCCGAAAGCGCCCGGCGTCGACTTCGTCCTGCAGGTCGCGGTTCGTCGCACAGATGAATCGAGTGTCGACCTTACGAAGTTCGTTCTTCCCAACCGGCGTGAAAGCCTGTTCCTGCACGGCCCGCAAGAGTTTAGCCTGGGAATCGAGCGGGAGCTCTCCGAGTTCATCAAAGAACGCCGTGCCGAGATGGCTTTGACTCAGCAGTCCTTCCTGATCTTTCACGGCGCCGGTGAAGGCACCCCGCGCATGCCCGAAGACAACCGATTCGAATAGCGACTCCGGAATGGCCGTGCAGTCGATGATCTGAAAACTGTGATCGCGACGCCGACTGTGGTTGTGAATCGCGTGGGCGATCACCTCCTTACCCGTTCCGCTTTCTCCGGAAATCAGGACGTTAACATCGCTCTCAGCGACCCGTTCCACGATTTCCAGCACCTCCCGCATAACGGCACTGCGGCCGATGATCTCAGGAAATCTTTCGAGAAGTTCCGTACCGGTGCTCCTCCCGTCGGCCGGTTCCACTTCGGGAACTGTCGAATGTGCCAGGACGCGAGCAATACTGGCCTGCAGGTCTTCGTACTTCACCGGCTTGAGCAGATAGTCGGCGATCCCCAAACGCACGCTTTCGATGGCTGTGGGGAGGGACGGCACACCTGTGATCACGATCAGTGGAATATGCGGCCACTCAGATCGACCCTGGCGTAGCAGTTCGAGTTTGAGATTCCCCGGCATATTCAGGTCCGACAGAATGAGATCGAACGGTTCGTCGCGGAGTTTCTCCAGAGCAGCATCGCCGTCTGCGACACAGACGCACTCGTAGCCGGCCTGTCTCAGGAGCTGACCGGTCGTTCGCAGGTACAGCGGCTCGTCATCGGCTATCAGAATTCGTTTTTTCTGTCGCGGGTCATTCATCACTGTGGATCAGACGTGGCAGAGTAATGGTCACACACGCACCGTGAGGTTCGCGATTGTCGATGCGGATTGAACCGCCCATGGCTTCCGCAAGGCTGCGGGAGACCGACAGGCCGAGTCCCATCCCTTCGCGGGTCTCAGACTTCGTGCTGAAAAAGGGTTCGAATAAGCGGGCCGCAAATTCGTCGGGCACGCCCGGCCCGTCATCCGTCACTCGAATTCTGACTTCGCCGAGCCGAGTCGAGACGTCAATTTCAACATGACCGCCAGACGGACTGGCCTGAACGGCGTTACGGAGCACGTTCAACAGAATTTGCTTCAGTTCGCCCTCGCGCAGGACCACCTCCGTTGCCGCCAGATCTTCCGAAGCCACGCAGTCGCGGGCTTCCCAGTGGACCTGGACGTTCGCTTTCTCCGACAGTGGCTGAACGAGGATAACGACGTCGGCAATCGTTCGCCGCAAATCGAACTGGCGGGGCGCCTGTTGGCTGGGCCGATAGAGCTGATACATCTGGTGAGTGATCGAACTGATACGTTCGATCTCGCCGTCGATCAGATCGAGCAGTTCATAGTTGTCATCATCAGGAGTGAGATTACTGCGAAACAGGGCGAAAGCATTGCGAATTCCGGCCAGAGGATTGTTCACCTCGTGAGCGACACCGGCTGCCATTTGACCGAGAGCGGCCAGCTTTTCCATTCGCAGCCGTTGTTTCTCCAGCTGGGCAATTCTCGCGGTCCGCTCCTGCACGAGTTGTTCGAGATGTTGATTGTAAAGCCGCAACTCTTCTCTGAGTTGGTGCCGTTCCGTCACATCACGAATACTGGCCCGAAACCCGCGATTCCGTCCCGTCTGGTCGGACATTGGCTGCCACGACACGGCGGCCCATCTGCTGGAGCCGTCCCGATGAGCAACCTGAAAATCAACGTCGTTGCCACTGCCTCCGGCGATCGCGTCCTGCAGAATGAGTTCGATTCGTGAACGATATTCGCCTCCGACCAGCGGCAGCGGATAGTCCGTCATCTCAAGGCATTCACGCGGCGAATATCCGGTGATCCGTTCCACAGCCGCGTTCACCCAGAGCAGCTTGCCATTCGGCTGGTGCCAGCTTTCCCAATCGTAGGTACAGTTCGCAATCGCTCGAAATACCGAATGATCGTTCATCTCGGAATCGCGTCTCTGAGGTGTGTGCTGGCCGGCCATGGCTCCATTCTATCGTCGACGATGCTACTGTCATCAGTAGGAGCGAAGCACAATCGCCAACAACAGCGTGAGGATGACGACCAGCAAACCAAGGAGCTGTTCGGAGGGAAGCAGTTCCTGAAAGCGATCGTGATGCGGCAGCTGATCCAGGTCGTCGCGGATGGGATCGACTTGAGACATGACGGGTTTCTCCCAGTAGAAAGGGCTGAGGCGAGAGTTCCATGCCGTAGTTTATTTTACGAGATGCAACAGCTGTGCCGGGGCAGGAAAATCGCGATTTTGGCAACAAAGGGAGAGGAAAACGTCGTCCGGAAGTGACACTGTCAACAGAAGGCGACACGTCTCAAGCGATCAACCACGGGATGAATCATCCGACGCCTCGCTGGGGACGTTCGCTAGAGTTGATACTGTCCTTCCCGTTCAGGTTGCAGTTCGACGGTCTCGATGCGGAGCCGACGCAGACCGGCGGGCACCCGCCATTCGATGACATCTCCGGCGCGGTATCCGAGAATGGCAGTTCCAATCGGAGACAGAATTGAGAGGCGGCCCTCAGCGATATCCGCCCGGCTGGGGTACACCAGCGTGTAGACGTCCAGAGAGTCGTCCTCGAGATCTCTCAGTTCCACGACGGAATTCATTGTGACAACATCCGGAGGCACGCTGAGCGAGTCGACGATCTCAGCTCGCTGTAATTCCGTATCCAGATCGCGCCGGGTTTGCGGATCAGCAGCCTGCGCATACGAGCCGTTCAGAACCTGACGCAGGCGGAAGTGGTCAGTCGCAGTTACGATGATGCGTTTGGGACGCATGGGAGGTTCCTTGGGGAGGGAGGACATTAGTGATGGCTGGAAATCTGGCAAATGTCATACCAGCGGAGTAGCAGTTGTCGGTAGCGATGGAAGCCCGGAGAGAGAGCCCGTTTCGTGCTGGAGCAGTTTACTTTCTGGTGTAACCGTTCGGTCCGCGAAAAATGCAGCGTTTCAGGCGATTCAACGCTCATTTGCGGACATATGGTAGAGCGATCCGCTCTAATGCAAATGCAAATGCAAAAAGCGAATGCAGGCGTTCGCGGAAGCAAACTCAGCATGGCAGGGGATTGGCAGCCATGCGACTGCAGGAGACGCATGAAAAGGCTCTAGACTTCTTCATCCACAAGGACCACATGCCGAAAATGATGCTGCTCTTCAAAAGAGGCACCCAGGGCTCCGATGACGATCCCCAGTGATCCGACAATGGTCGCCATTCGCAGGTAGTGTCCGATCTGGAGCGGCGAATCGACGGAGGCTGTCCATCCATTAACGACTTCGGCGGGAAAGAGTATCCAGCACGCAAGAAGGGTCAGTATGAACAGCAGCGAGAACATGATCGACATCCCCACGCCCACGATGGCCGCTGCCGCGACATTGCTCGTCACGATTTGCTCGGTAAGTCGCCGCCTGCCGCGGCGCAGAAACAACTGCTGCCGTCCGGCCACGTAGCCCGTCGTCAAAATCAGAGTTGAGACCATCAGACCCACGGCAATCGAGGCGGGCTGTTTCGTCGCCATATCCCATGTCTCAGCAGTCATCAGCAAGACGAGCATGGTCGAAACAGCTGCCGTCGTCAGTCGACTGAGACGATAAGGAAATTGCCACGGCCGCGCCCGCCAGACCGCGTCGATGATCTCGCCACGATTCTCCCAGGTCGCCTGCAGATAGAAAAGCGGCGTCCAGGTCTGTGTTGCTCCGGCTCGTTCTTCCAGACGCTGGTCAGCAATATCGGCCAGGAAATCGGTCATCTGATCGAGTTGACTCTGTTCGAACGTCGTCGCCTGATCGACATCGGCGAGGGCCTGAAAGTCGAACATGATATTGGCGGGGTCTTCGACATGGTCAAGCCTGCACCAATGTCCGAGTGCGTGCAGTACGACGATGTGGAGTCGTGAGCCAAGTTGCTGAATGCGACTGTCATCATTTGCGGTTGGCTCGCTCGCCCGCGGATCGAGGCGTGCCGTTGAACACACGACCGCATCCAGACTGTTTGCGATCGCCGCGTAGCAGAACGGCTTGAAGTGACTTTCCAGCTCTGCCAGCGTCACCACCAGGACCATGTCCCACCCACGTTCGTCGCGTTCGCTCTGAGACATCAGTAAAAGCTCGGTCGGCTCGGCAACATGACTGACTCGCCATTCCTCGCGATGCAGAATTTCGATTTTCCAATCGAAGTTGGGGAGCGAGTTTACGAGATGTCGCTGCAAAGTGGCGACAACATTGTCGATGGCCCTGCGGTCGACGTGCTCCACGGGACCCGCAATGACGAGACCGATGTCGATAGGATGGCGAAGAGAGGAAGTCATCGGATAACACTTGACGTTCGAGGATCGGCTCAGATGGGCTTCTGCGGGACGCTTTACCGTCGCCGCCGGCACCTGTTCCCCGATCATCGTGGAAATGGTGTCGAAAACAAGAGCGACACGCTTTGAGGGAAAAAGGAAGACTCCCCTCGACACAGCACGAACAAGCCCCGATTCAAAGCGACCGCCAACTCTGGTGTCGTTATAGAATCACAGTGCCATTCGCTCTCGCACGCGCCGGGAGTCGCCAGAGACGCAGGGTGTTGTCGCCGGTGCGAACAGCTTTCTTTCCGTCCCAGAATCCTCCACCTCCGGTCAGGAACTGATTGCCCGCAGGCAGCACGGTGATGTTCTGCAGGGATTTGCCGGGGCGCTGGAGCCGGGCCTGTTCGTCGCCAGTCTCGATCTCCCAGAGGCGAAGCACATCATCAAGGCCGGCCTATGGCTGGTAGTCCTCAAGCACTTTTCGCAGGGCAGCCGGTTCGATGGGCTTGACCAGATGACAGTCGTAACCAGCCTCACTGGTTCGTTGTCGGTCTCCGTCCTGGCCCCACCCTGTCAGGGCGATGAGGACGATATTCTGGCCCCAAGGCTGTTCGCGCATTCGTCGCGCGGCTTCATAGCCGTTTAGCCGCGGCATGCCGAGGTCCATCAAGACCACGTCCGGCAGAAACTCACTCGCGACTTCGAGAGCCTGGAGTCCGTCATCAGCGGTACGAATCTCGTTACCCATCAATTTCACGACGGCGCCGAGCATTTGCGCCGCCGCTTTATTGTCGTCGACGATGAGGACGCGGCGAACTTTGGAGTGGACCGGGACTTGGGTGTCGACTTCCCGGGCGTCGCGCATTTGCTCGACCAGAATCGGCAGACGAACTGTAAACTCACTGCCGCATCCGGGCCCGTCACTATGGACTTCGACAGTCCCCCCGTGCATTTCTGTGAGACGCTTAACGAGTGAGAGTCCAATCCCGAGCCCGTTTTGCGATCGCTCCAGTGTTCTGTCGACCTGTGCGAACATCTCGAAGATTTCGTCCAGCATCTCGGGAGGGATGCCGATTCCGTTGTCTTTAATTGTCACCAGAACATGGCCATCGTCTTGCCGGGCGGTCAGCTCAAGATGACCGCCGTTCAAGGTGTACCTCGCCGCATTGCTGAGCAGGTTGGAGATGATTTGAGCGAGGCGAGTGGGATCAGCCTGGAGATAAATGGTCTGCGGCGGGAGAGTCACAGTGAGTTCATGCTCGCGTTCCTCGATGAGGGAGCGAGTGGCGTTGATTGCGCTTTGGACAGCAGTCTCCAGTTTCAGCCGTTCCTTCCGTAGCGTGATCTTTCCGCTTGTGATGCGGGAGACGTCGAGGAGATCATCCACCAGGCGGACCAGTTGCTGCGTCTGCACTTCCATCGTGGTGCGAACCTCTTCGACCATCTCTCGGTCATCGCCGGCCATCCGCAGCAACTCCAGACCGGTACGGATCGGAGCCAGTGGATTTCGAAGTTCGTGCGCCAGGACCGCGAGAAATTCGTCTTTGCGGCGGTCCGCTTCCTGCAGGGCCTCCGCCTGTCGCCGCAACTGCTCGTTGCTCTTCTGCAGTTCCTGTTCGGAACGCCGATGCAGTTCCACAGCCTGTCTTCGCACACGAAGCAGCACTTCGAGCCGTGCCTGAAATTCCAGCTTGTCGAGAGGACTATAAATGACCTCGTCGATGCTCTTCCACAGATGCCGGGTCAGAAAGCTGATTTCCCGACGAGGCGTGACCAGAAGGAATGGAAGGAAAATCGGTTCTTCCTTCGCTTTGCGGAGCTGAAGACGTGGCGCGACGCGGTTAAGGGCGGTCCCGTCCAATAGTCCGAGATCGTAGTCCTGCTCGATCGCCTCGTCGCTATCTTCGGCTAGAACTTCGTATTGCGAAGCCAGCCAATGATGCAGCAACCGACGATTCTCCTTATGGTCCATCAATAACAGGACGCGACTCATGCCTCTCCCATGCCCTTCGATCCCTGACTCAGGACGATTATTCGGATACAACTGGCATGGCGCTGAGAACGCTTTGCAAGCCCATAAGCGGTTCTCCCACTTTGATCCCTGTCGTTGTAATCTGCAGTTCTCTCACGCTTTTCTCGTAGTCGGAGAGACGCTTCTTCAGGACGCCAACACACCGGCGCACTTCCAGCGCTCCGGTTGCCAGACGACGTTCCATGTAGCGCATGTAGATCACATTGCCGGCGAGGTAACTGACTCCATGCTCCGTCACGTGGAATCCACCGGCGACTTCCTGAACCTCGTTGGTGAGCAGGACCGTGACGCCCATGTTCTGCAGATACTGGCAGAGCGTATGGAGATCGGTCAGCAGATTGTCGCCCCGCAGGAAAGCGCGATATCCTGTCATGCTGTCAAGCACGACGAAGCGGGCCTTCTGTGACTCGACTTCATGACGAACAATGCGCGCGAACTCTTCGGGCATGTACCGGTGAGGCTCGACCTGTTTGAGTGACAGCGTCCCCTGCTTGGTCATTTCTTCAACAGGGATCCCGATCGTTTCACATCGTCGCGTAAGGCTCATGACCGATTCTTCCAGCAGGTAGGCGACGGAATGTTCGCCTCGCCGGGCCGCTTCACGGATGAAGTGCATTGCCAGAGTTGATTTCCCGACACCAGCCGGTCCCGTGATCAAGGTGGCCGTACCTCGTTCCAGTCCCCCGTGCAGCATTTCGTCCAGACCGGCGACTCCGGAAGAGAGCGGCTCGAACGTCGTGGCTTGATGATGCGATTCCGGGAGCAGACGAGGATACACATTCATTCCCTCGCCGGTGATTCTCAACGCGTGGGCGCCTTCCTGGAACCCGGAGCCCCTGAACTTGCTGACCCGAAGCGTGCGGCCATGTTCCGCATTCTCCAGATTGAGAATCCCATCACACAGAAACTGCAGGTCGTCGTCCGGATTCACAGGACTGAATTCCGACGTGAACAGAACGGTCGCCTGCATCTCCGTGAGATAGTGGAGGAACGCGAGCGTCTGCTTGTGAAACTGCTGAGGATCGCTGGCGAGATACCGGAACTGGGAAATCGCGTCCACAAAAACCCGTTCAGGCTTTTGCGATTCGATCTGCTGCGTAATTCTCTGAGTGATCGGCTCACGTTCGACGTCGGCAGGCGAGAAGATGTCGTACGTCTGCGACTTCGTGAAGAAATCGGGTTCCGGAGTCAGGTCAATAACGGGAATGTCGTTCAGGTCGAACCCAAAACTCTCGGCATCTGAGCGAATTCGGCTTTCAGGAGCACCCAGCGTGATTAATAAGGATCGTTCCCCCCGGGCGACGCCCGCTGTCAGGAAGTGATAGCCAATTGTCGTTTTCCCAGTGCCAGCCGTTCCGCGAACGAGATAGGCTCTCTGCGGGAGAAAACCACCCTCCAATACCTCGTCCAGTCCGTCGATCCCAGTTGATAGCTTCTCGTCGTCCGGCTTGTCCGCCATGCATTCTCCTTCCCATCCTGTCGTCATTTACAGGATGGAATCTCCGATTGAGGTCTTCGTCATCTTTTGTCTGATCTCTGTCCCTCATTGTGCCACGACTCACACCGCCGTCAAGCTCATGTTGAGTGAGGAACTACGTCTGCAAAGAGCTTTCGTCGCACCGCCAGTCCGAGTGATTTCGATCACAGATACTGTTCTCGGTCAGAATCTCAGGCGAACGACGGCGAAAGAGAGAACCGGCTCGCGGTTCCAGCAAAATTCTCCGGTCTGCGGGGTACGCTTTCCAGTGTTGAGTCCTATCATTAACCGGGGCACCGTACGTCTCGATCCCGAGTTTGCTATAACCACTCAATCGACGTAAAGTGTTGTCGGTTACGGAACTTTGAGCGGTTTGTCACTCCTCTTTCTGCCAGGACCGTCAGCAGAGTACTTTCGAAGAGGCCGATGATAGGTTCTTGATGACAAACACGCGCAAACTCTGGCTGATTGCTGGAATCCTGATTGCCGCCCTGGTGCTGACGATCGTCCCCGTCTGGTTCTGGCTTGGCTCACTGCAGGATCAGATGACGTCCACACGGCCCGATCGGGACGTTGTACTCTGGACAGCCCGCGCCATACTGGTCGCTCTGGCAGGCCTGCTGGCTGTCGGGCTCCTGACCGTCATAGGCATCTTCGTCATTGGTCGAAGAGTCGGCCGGACGGAAGAGACGCTGCGAATCACGCTCACGAGCATCGGGGACGCGGTCATTACCACAGATGCCGAGGGACAGGTGACCTACTTGAATCCGGTCGCCGCGGCGCTCACCGGATGGACGACAGCGGACGCGGCGGGCGTGCCTCTGACACAAGTCTTCGAGATTGTCAACGAATCGACTCGTGCCGAGGTCAAGAACCCGGCCCTCAGAGCGTTGCAGGAAGGTGTCGTCGTCGGGCTGGCGAATCATACGATTCTCATTGCCAGAGACGGCACGGAACGTTTCATCGATGACAGTGCCGCTCCGATTCGTGATACCGATGAGAATATCGTCGGCAGCGTGCTCATCTTCCGGGACATCAGTGAGCGGCGTCGGATCGAACGTCAGATGGAAGATGCCCGCATCTACGCGGAATGTATCGTAGATACCGTGCGCGAGCCGCTGGTGGTTCTCAATGGCGATCTTCGCGTGTGGACGGCGAACCGTTCTTTCTATCAGACCTTCCGTGTCACTTCAGAGGAGACGGAACGCTGCCGACTCTACGAATTGGGCAACGGGCAATGGAACATTCCCCAGTTGCGGTCGCTGCTTGAAGAAATCCTGCCGCAGAATTCCGTGGTCGAGAACTACGAGGTCGTCCACGATTTTCCCGACATCGGGCGTCGCACGATGCTGCTGAACGCCCGCAAGCTGTACCGGGCCGGCAATCATACCGAACTGGTACTGCTTGCAATCGAGGATATTACCGAGCGTCAACAGGGCCAGGAGAGCCTGCGGCGACTGGCGTCTCTGGTCGAATCTTCGGATGACGCCATCATCAGTAAATCGCTGGATGGGACCATTCAAACCTGGAATGCGGCTGCCGAACGAATCTTTGGTTATACCGCCGAACAGGTCATTGGCCGTCCTGTCTCGATTTTGATTCCGGAAGAACGGGCCAGCGAAGCGAAGCAGATCATGGACCAGCTGAGGTCTGGACATCATGTCGAACATTACGAGACGGTTCGTGTGAAGAGCGATGGGCAGAGGATCCATGTCTCACTGACGATTTCCCCCATCAAAGATGATTCCGGTCAGGTCATCGGCGCCTCGAAGATCGTTAGAGACGTGACCGGACGCAGAGATGCCGAGACGGCATTGAAGGAGGCGCGATCGCGGCTGGAGTCGACGCTGGCGGCTGCGGAGATCGGGACGTGGGAATTCGATCCGATCTGCAACGCTGTGCGTGCCGATGTGAATCTCGCCCACATGTTCGGAGTTGCTTATGAAGGCGAGGCCGCTGAGTCGCTGGAATTGTATCTGGCGGCCATTCATCCCGAAGATCGGGAGCGAGTGACCTCCGCCATCGAGGAAGCTCTGGCGGGAAAAGACACCTACGAAGCCGAGTACAGGATCGTGGGGGCCAACGAGAACATCCGCTGGGTCGTTGCCCGTGGCCGGGTTGAACGGGATGCGTCCGGGCAAGCCGTTCGGATGCCAGGGGTGGTCGTCGATATTACCGGCCGCAAGCAGGCCGAAGCAGAACTGCGCGCGAGTGAACAACAAAGACGTCTGGCGCTCGATGCAGCGGAACTCGGTTCATGGAACATTGATCCGGCGACAAACGAACTCGTCTCTGACGATCGGTTTCGTATGATGTTCCATGGTTCCACCGACCCGCTCACGTACGAAGAGGCATTTGCCCGCCTTCATCCCGACGACCGTCCGAGAATCCGAGATGCTATGGCGGCTGCGACCAATCCCGACGACCCCGTCCCGTATGCCGAGGAATATCGGGTCATTCATCCCGACGGGCAGATCCGCTGGGTGTTTGGATGGGGGCGCGGGAACTTCGATCCGGCGCAAAAAGACCGCCTTGTCAGTTTCGACGGCACGGTCATGGATATCACGGAACGGAAACGGATTCAGGACGCTCTCCGGGAACAGGAGCTTAGGTTCCGCATGCTGGTCGAGCAGGTGGAGGATTACGCCATCTTTGTGACCGATGCCGAAGGGAGGGCGACGACCTGGAACGAAGGCGTTCTTCGCGTGCTCGGCTTCACGGAAGAGGAATTCATCGGCGTCGATATCGTCTCATCGATCTTCCGCCCGGAAGACGTGGAGAACGGAGTGGCCCAGGCCGAACTGGCAGAAGCCGCGGAGACGGGGAGTGCCAGCGATGATCGCTGGATGAGGCGGAAAGACGGCACCCATTTCTGGGCGGCCGGCGTCACCACCGGCTTGCACGATGAGAACGGCAAACTGCTCGGCTTCATGAAGGTGATGCGCGACCAGACCGAGCGGAAGCAGATGGAAGACGATCTGCGGGAATTCGCCGCCGAATTGTCTGACGCGGATCGACGCAAAACGGAGTTCCTCGCGACTCTGGGGCACGAACTTCGCAATCCGCTGGCACCGATTCGCACCGGGCTGGAAGCGATGAAACTACTTGACGATGACCCGGACGCTTTGGCGGAGATCCGTTCGACGATGGAGCGTCAGGTCCAGCAGATGGTCCGCCTGATCGACGACTTGCTGGATGTCTCCCGCATCACCCAGAATAAGATGGAATTGCGGAAGTGTCGGGTCGCTTTGAACGATGTCGTGCGAAGTGCCGTGGAAGCGACCAAACCGTTCGTCGACGAAGCCGGGCATGAACTCACCGTCACGCTTTCTTCCACACCAATCTTCCTCGATGCCGATCCGAACCGACTGGCGCAGATCTTTTCCAATCTGCTGAACAATTCGACGAAATACACGCCTGATGGAGGACATATCTGGCTCACCGTCGAAGGCGACGGAAGCGACGTTATCGTCACCGTGAAAGACAACGGATTGGGTATCCCGACCGAGATGCAGGATCGCATCTTCGAGATGTTCACCCAGATCGATCGGCCTCAGGAGAAAAGCTACACGGGACTCGGTATTGGACTGACCCTGGTCAAACGACTGGTGGAAATGCACAACGGCAGCATTGCGATTCGGAGTGATGGACCCGGGCGCGGGAGCGAGTTCAGCGTACGACTGCCAGTTCTGAGTGACGCGTTTGGGGGCCACTCTTCGGAAACCGAGACGGCGGCGAGGGCGAATCCATTGCGCATTCTAGTCGTCGACGACAACAAAGCCGCGGCGTCGATGTTGAGAATGGTCGTCAAGATGCTGGGCAACGACGTCCGCCTGGCTCATGACGGGCAGCAGGCGGTAGACGTCGCCGAGGAGTTCCTGCCGGATGTCGTGCTGATGGATCTTGGTATGCCCAGGATGAACGGCTACGAAGCCGCTCGAATCATCCGGGAGAAATCCTGGGGAAAAGACATCCTCCTCGTCGCTCTCACAGGTTGGGGACAGGATGAAGACCGGGAGCGAAGCCAGGCGGCCGGCTTCGACCATCATCTGGTCAAACCGGCGGAGCCAGCGGCTGTGCAACTCCTGCTGGCGAATCATCAACCGAGGATGGCTTAGAGCCTGTCATTTAGAGCCTGTCATCAGGCTCGCGGGTTGGCCGGACGGCTTCAGAACTTGAGACGGGATTCGTCCCAGGCCCGCGACGGCGTGGAGGCTTGGCTCGGGATGACGGCGAACATCAGGAGCAGAAAGCCGATGATGAGGTTGTTCTGGAGTGCCGGTGGCGAGATGACCTCAGGCGGATCAATTGACCCGGCCGAGAAATACCCGAAGCCCATCATCCAGACCGCAAGCCCGATCAGCAGCAGATGAGCCCGGCGAAGCGGCGGCCAGTAGCACAGCATCGGGATCACGATCAACGCTAACCCGCAGAGCAGATCGTTCCACCACCACGCGCTCTGGTCGAACGGATGTCGAAAGATGAAAGGGCTCGCGATCATCCACCAGCCGAGCATGAATTCAATGATCCTAGCCCACATCAGCTCGTACTCCCTGCAACCATTTCATCACCGGCTCGATAGCAGGCGTCAGTCGGGAATCCCCAGAAGGCTTTCCACATCACGCCGTAATCTCCCTCGCTGATTCGCCACACACGGCGCAGATAATGAAGGCACGACCAGACTTCATCGTACGCGAGATAGATCAGGATCAGGGAAATAACAGCGGTCACAAGACACAGGAAGCACCAGTAACCAACGACCAGTCCCTGACAGCCGACGAGAATTATGCTGACAATGCCCAACGGAATGACATCGAACCCGAAGATGATCACAATCCAGGGACGAGTCTGCCAGCGGCGTGTTGAACCGGCCATGCCGAAGATTGCATCTCCGAGATAGGCCAATGCTCCAAACGCGGCATCGGGCACGCGAAACCAGCGATACATATAATGGGACGTCTCGGAAGTCAGCACGAACTCCGAACCGTTCTTTCCTTCCTCGCCACTGAAGAAAGGATCCCACACCCAGGGAATCAGGCCCCATTGGTACAACGCCATGTAACCGGCGATCGCAAAGCCGATTGTGGCCAGAATGGCGACAGGGACTCGCTGGCTCCACGCAGACGGATTGTGGCCGAACGGTATCACCGGCGCATGGAGAGGCAGGAGTTCGCGGGCGGAATGTGACATCTGCTGTCTTTCTTCTCGGACTGGTGAAACGGACTCCAGAATCAGGACCTCGAAATCGAATCGGGGGCCGGGATCCCATTCGCCTCATACCAGCCTTCAGGATCGGCTTTGAGCTGCTCCGCCATTTTCGGAATTTCTGACCGCAGGCTGTGCTTCGGTTCCCAGTCCAGTGACTCCCGCGCGTGACTGATGTCGGCCTCGTAGTGATGGTCCGCCAGGTCAACCATCCATGGCTTGATGAACTGTTCTTCGTCGGGACCGATCTTTCCTTTCACCCAGGCACCTGCCTTCGCCACCGGGGCGGGAACACGGAACGTCGGCCATTCGGTGCCATGAAAGGCGTCGCCGAACAGGTCCTGAAGTTCACCGTAGCTGACGACTTCGGGTTCAGCTATCAGAAAGATCTCTTCTCGCGCCAGGTCGTGTCGCCGGTCGACGATCTGTTTGAGGCAAGTCGTCAGATCGTCGAGATGAATGAAGGTATTCCCGTGTTCCGGATTGCCGGGGAACACGTAACTCTCCATCTGCTTTTCATAAATACGGGCCATTTGCTGAGTAATGGGGGGCGAATGACCAGCTTCGTCGTACCCCCCGGCGATGCGGGCGAGCACGTAGGGGATTTCACCATGATGAGCACGGATGACCCGCTCGGCGGCAATCTTCGATGCGGGATAAGCCCACTCACCCCGCATGGGGGAAGACTCATCGAGTTCCTTTTCGGCATCGGGCTCCATCGCGAGCAGACTGCTGGAAAACAGAAACTGTTCGACTTTGAAGTTCTGTAAGGCCGCGAGCAGTCGACGTGTCCCCTGAACCGTCAGTTCGTCATAAAGGGGGCTCGGCTCGCCGCTGAAATCATGATAGGCGGCCAGATGCACAACGCTGGCGATTCGCTCGCCGAACTCGTTGCGGATCTGTTCCATGGTTGACCGGATTGAATCCTCTTCGGTCAGGTCGGTCTCGAAGAACGCGTCGAAGAGGCCCGATTCCTCGGGTGGCGAGAGATCGAGTCCCACGAGGCGATAGTCGTCTCTCCATGCCCGCGCCAGTCGCAAACCGATCAATCCGCATGAGCCGGTAATTACAACCACGGGGCGGGATGATGAGTCTGATGACGGTGCGGAGGTATTGTTTCCAGGATTCATGGCGTTTCCTTTTCCAGTTCAAGGACGCAGAGGAGCAGCGAAGAGTGAACGTGTTCTCCTGTTCGATTCGGATGGAAAGTCTCCCTGCGACGCCAGAAGTTTCAGCAAACATCATGCCGCTTCGCACCTGGAGAGATTCAGTGCGTGTCCATTCGCGTGGTGGAATCGATTCCTGTCTGAAGCGAAACCTGATGTAATACGGAAAGCTATCCGTCGATGACATGACCAGCATGAGGTTCGTCCGCTATGAAGATTGTCCGCATTTTTGCCCATCGAGTTGAGCTGCCGCTGGTGGAAGGCTCTTACAAATGGTCCGGCGGCAAGTCGGTCTCCGTGTTCGACAGCACGATCGTCGGCGTTGAAACGGCGTGCGGCCTGACAGGCTATGGCGAGGTTTGCCCCCTGGGGCCGTTTTATCTTCCGGCTTATGCCGAGGGAGTGCGAGCCGGGCTGAGGGAACTGGCCCCTCATGTGCTTGGCTGTAATCCGCGGGAGCTGGGAGTGCTTAACCGACGGATGGATGCTGCGTTAAAGGGACATCCTTATGTCAAGTCCGGGATCGACATCGCATGCTGGGATCTTCTCGGGAAAGTGACCGGACTGCCTGTCTGCGAGTTGATGGGCGGCCGCTTCGGAGAGAGCGTTCGGCTGTATCGCGCGATTTCGCAGTTGCCGCCCGACGAGATGGCTCGCAACGTCGCCGAGTATCGTCAGCAGGGATACACGCGGTTCCAGCTGAAGGTCGGAGGCGATCCCGATCAGGACATCGCACGGATTCGAGCCACCCGGGAGATCCTTTCACCGAATGAACGACTTGTAGCCGACGCCAACACGGGCTGGACGCAGCACGAGGCGATGCGGGTCGTGAGAGCCGTCCGCGATCTCGACGTTTACATCGAGCAGCCATGCGAGACGTATGAAGAATGTCTCGCGATCCGTAGGAGGACCGATCATCCTTTCGTCCTCGACGAGAATATCGATTCCCTCCAGATGCTGCTGCGAGCGAAGTCCGATCTCGCGATGGATGTGGTCAATCTGAAGATCAGCAAGCTCGGCGGCTTAACGAAAACTCGACAGGCTCGCGATCTGTGCGTCTCGATGGGCATTGCGATGACGTTGGAAGACAGTTGGGGCGGCGATATTACGACAGCGGCCATTGCTCATCTGGCCCACAGCACGCCCGAGGAACTCCGCTTCACCAGTACCGACTTCAACAGTTACGTCACCGTAAGCACGGCTAAAGGTGCCCCCCAGCGACAACACGGCTTCATGCAGGCCGGGAGGGCTCCCGGACTGGGGATCTCGCCTCGCGAAGAAGTGCTCGGTGAACGTGTCGTGGACGTTTCCTGATCCGAACTCGCAGGCGAGCGGCTGATGCTCGATTCTCAAAACACGGACCTGGCGCGTCGGCTTGGGATTGAAACGGCTTCCCTGCGGGTGTTACCGTAGGAATCCCTCCCCAGATAACTCACAGGGATCCAGCATATGAACTCCTCCGCTGACTATGGACAAGGCTGTCGTGGTTACCGAGCCTTGCCCCGCCGACAGATGCTTCAGGCTGGCGTGCTTGGTGCACTCGGGCTTTCGACGGCCGACCTGCTTCGTCTTCAGGCCGCGGAGACAGCCGGCCAGACGATTGAGCCTCGCGCCAAGAGCGTGATTCAGATCAATCTCCCCGGCGGTTTCCCGCATCACGAATCGTTCGATCCCAAGCCGGAGGCTCCTGTCGAGTATCGCGGTTCGTTCGGCGTCGTGAAGACGCGAACTGGCGACATTTTCAGCGACAACCTGCCTCAACTGGCTTCGATCGCGGACAAATTGACCGTGGTCCGTTCGGTGGTCGGAAAGATCCCTGATCATGGCCAGGCGACCTATCACCTGCACACGGGTTACACACCATCGACCGTCATCGACTACCCGCAGCTGGGCTCAGTGGTTTCCCACGAACTCGGCCCTCGCGGCGAGCTTCCGTGTTACATCGCGATCCCCGGTAAGAATTCCTCGGGAGGAGGCACAGGGTTTCTGCCGAGCAGTCACGGTCCCTTTGAGACCGGCGGCGATCCCGCGAAGGAGAAGAAGAACTTCCAGGTGCGCGACTTCTCGCTGCCGTCCGATCTTTCGCTGGAACAGCTTCAGCGTCGCCGGGCGGTTCGCGAACTGGTCGATCAGCGGATTCGTTCCCTCGAAGCCAATCCCGTGCTCCTCGACACGATGGACGAGTTCCATGCAAACGCCTATTCGCTTCTGACCTCAGCCGATGCCCAGAAAGCGTTTTCGTTCGAAGACGAAAGCGATGAAACGTTCGAGCTCTACGGCAGTGAAGTCACCGGCGATATCAAGGGGCCGGACGGTCGACTCCACCCGAAAGGACTGGCGGAACGGCTGATTATCGCTCGGCGTCTCGTCGAATCCGGCGTTCGGTTCGTAACGCTCGAATACGGTTCCTGGGATTGCCATATCGGAGTGGAAAAGACCTGTCTCGATTATATGCGGCCGTTCGATTACGCGATCGCAGGACTCGTGGAAGATCTGGATCGCCGCGGCCTGCTCGATTCGACGATCGTCTGGGTGACAACGGAGTTCGGTCGAACGCCGAAGGTCAACAAGGAGAGCGGCCGCGACCACTGGGCACGCAGCTACTCGATGATGGTCGCCGGCGGCGGTTTCAATCGGGGCCTTGTTTACGGCGCCAGCGACTCCACAGGGGGCGAACCCGTTCGCGACGGAGTCACGCTCGAAAACCTCATCGCCACGATCTACCACCAGCTGGGGATCGATGCCCGCAAGGAACTGGTTGCGTTCGGCACGCGCCCGATTGAAATCATTCGCGACGCCGAAGTCGTCAAACAGCTTATCAGCTGAGCATGAAGCTTAAGAGTCGACGCCAGCTTTCTTCTTCAGGAGCCAACTTCGCATGCGTGCGTTTAGCCGGGTGATCATCCGATCTGCATTTGTTGTTCTCATTTCGGGTGGGGCTGCATCGGCGGATCCGTGGATCGAAAGCGTAAAGCCGCGACTCGTTGGTCGGGGAACCACGAGCGAGATCGTGATCTCAAAATGGCGGCATGAGGCGCAGGAGTTGATCTTCTATCCAGCGCAGACGATGGATGCCGCCGAGGGGAACGACTCGGCGAAAGGCATTCGTTGCGTGGGGACGGAGTTTGACGCGGAGAAGGATCGCCTCCTCTGTCGGCTGGAAGTTGCCGACGATTGCCAGCCGGGCGAGTATCCTTTCCGCGTACTGACCGCCGTGGGACTCTCCTCGATGGGCACGGTTCATGTCGGTCCCTTTCCCGTGATCGATGAGGACGAAGCCAAAGCCAATACGAACGACACCGTGGAAACGGCGCTGCCGGTCGAACCGAATGTCACTGTCCGTGGCACGCTTTCGAATAGTGCGGCCGATGACGTCGACTGTTTTCGCGTGACGGGCAAAGCGGGCCAGCGACTCTCTATTGAAGTCGACATGGTCAAGATGGGCGACGATCTGCGATGGAACCCCGTGCCTGAAGGCTACGATTCTGTTGTCACCGTTCTGGATTCCTCCGGGAAGCGAATCGCGCGGAACGATGATTCTTCATTGAACCGGCAGGATCCGCTTCTGTCGGTGAAGCTGCCCGCTGACGGCGATTACACGATCGTTCTGCAGCGGTCGATGTTTATTCCGGAGGCGCGAGAGTACGCGATCCACATCGGTCAGTTTTTTCGACCGCTGGTGGCCTTTCCCCTCGGCGGGCCGTCGGGTGAACCGCTGCAGGTTCAATTGCTGGGCGATTCTCTGGGCTCCGTGAAACAGACCGTTGTTCTGCCGCAATCGGCCGGCACCTATCCGCACTTCGGCGACGCCCCATTACCACTCTCGCTTCGTTCCAGTCCGTTTCCGAATGCGATGGAAGCGGCGGACGAAGCCGAGACGAAGGTCACCGCGTTACCGGTCGCCATCAATGGCATCTTGTCGGAGCCGGATCAAACGGATCGGTTTCGGATCAAAGTGAAGAAGGGGGAACCGCTTCAGGTCCGCGTCTGGGCCAGCGCTCTCGGCTCGCCTGTTGATCCCGTCATCAAACTGCGTCCCGTTGATGCAGCGGGGGGAGAGGGAGCGATCGAACTGGAAGCCGACGATGCCACGCTGCACGAACGCGATATCTTCGGCGGACATGGTGACTTTCCCGACAAGTTTGATCCGTCGGTTGTGTGGACGCCGAAGCAGGACGGCGAGTACCTGCTCGATCTTTCTGATTCCCGCGTCTTCGGCGGTGCGACTCACGTCTATCGGATCGAGATTGCCCCCCCCACGAACACGATGCATATCGGCCTGTCCTGGGAAGATTACAAACCGGAGCGCCCGCGGAAGACCTCCCTTTCAATTCCCCAGGGTGGACGCTGGACCGTCCGGCTGTCGCTGTATCCCGGTCAGGGAAGCCAGTTCGAAGGCCCGCTCGATCTCGATATCCAGGGGTTACCGCCGGGCGTGCGGATGCTTTCGCCCCAGCTCCCGTCGTTTCAGTCGGCCTGGCCGATGACGTTCATCGCCGAGCAGGACGCGCCTCTGACTGCGTCACTGGTTCGCGTCACCGCTCGATCAGCGGAGGGGAGCGAACCGTTCGCCACCGTCAATCAGCAGAACCTTCAACGGGTGTCATATTCGCACTACCCGTGGCGAAATATCCGTGTCGATCGGTTCGCGATGGGAGTGAGTGAACCGGCTGGCTTCGCGTTAGAACTCGAGGCTCCGGAGCAGCCCCTGATGCGAGGCTCCGAGATGACAATCCCGGTGAAGATCGATCGGCAACCGGGGTGCGATGAGCCACTTGAGATTCAGTGCGAGTTTGCTCCGTCTGGAGTTGGTGTTTCTCCGGCCGAAATTATCCCTGCGGGGGAAACCACCGCGTACCTGACCCTGTCCGCAGCGGCGAATGCCAGGCTCGGCAGCTCTCCGCTTTATGTCATGGCGACGACGACGCAGGCGCGAGGCGGGAAGGAGAACAGTCGAGTGAGAGGCGATTCGATTCTCGGCTCCGAGAGGGTACGGGTTTCGTCAGCCGTGATTGACATTAAGGTCGCCGATCCCTTCGTCTCACTGGCCAGCGAGCCCCAGAGTGTACGCCGGGGAAACAGAATTGCTTATCGCTGGGCCATCAAACAATTGCGGCCATTTGAAGGCCAGGCCAGCGTTCACATGCTGGGGCTGCCTGTCGGCCTGACAGCCGTCGGAGAGGCTCCTACGATCGACAGGACTTCGACCGAGGTGGCTGTGGATCTCGAAGCCAGTGACGAAGCTTTGCTCGGCCTGGTAGGGGATCTTCAGTGCGATGTGAAGTTCTCGGTCGAGGGCGAAGAAATTCATCTGCGTACCGGTTCGGGTAAGTTGCGGATCGACCCCCGCCTGGAGAAATGATGCATAAGAAAACCTGCAACGAAGTCGAGCAAGGGACCTTGGTTGTGCGCGTGAAATCAATTCTGATGCTGCTGTTTGCGGCCTTGACGATGGCCGGGAATGCAGCCTGCTTCGCCGAACAGGCCAGCGATCCTCCGACGTCGGAGAACGCGGCCGTCCCGAGCTTTCGGCGGGATGTCATGCCGGTCTTCTTCCGGGCGGGATGCAATGCTGGAACCTGCCACGGCTCGGCCCGCGGCAAAGATGGATTCATGCTTTCCCTGTTCGGCTACGACCCCGCTGGCGACTACCGTCGCACCGTCGAGGAGATCCCCGGCCGGCGTATCAACGTGGCCGTCCCCGAAGAAAGCCTGTTGTTGCTGAAATCGATCGGCGCGGTTCCGCATACGGGTGGTAAGCGTTTCGAACGCGACAGTGAGCTGGCGAAAACGCTGCTTGCCTGGATTGAGGCCGGCGCTCCTGATGACGTGGGCGATGTTCCCGACGTCGCTGATATTGCAGTCTCCGAGCAGTCGCTCGTTTTCCAGAAGGCAGGGCAGACAGCCGACCTGCGAGTCACCGCAACATACACAGACGGTTCGACTCGCGATGTCACCTCACTGGCGCTCTTTGGTACGAATAACTCAAGCGTCGCCGAGATCGATTCCGCCGGCCGGGTGACTTCCACCGGACCAGGGGACACCACCGTGTTTGCCCGATTCAGCCGCTTCACCGTCGGAGCCGAGGTCATTGGGCTGCCACCCGCTGAAGGGTTTGTCTGGCCGGATCCCCCGGAGGCGAACTTCATCGATCGACTGGTCTTCGAACGACTGGAGAAGTTGCGAATCGCTCCCTCGGAACTTTGCGACGACGAAACGTTCCTTCGACGCGTGACACTGGACCTGGCAGCACGTCCGCCAACGGTCAAGGAGTATCACGCATTTATGGAAGACGAGTCTGCTGACAAGCGAGCTCGGAAGATCGACCAGTTGCTGGCGAGTGAAGACTTCACCGACTACATGACCGCTCTGTGGGGCGAACTGTTCCGGATCAACAGTCAGGACTACACCGGGCGGGCAGACTCGCATAAGCCCGCCAACGCATTCTACCGCTGGATTCGAGATCAAATTGACGCCGACCGGCCGTTTGATGAGGTCGTGGCCGAGATGACGACGGCGGTCGGGAGCACGAATATCAACGGAGAGACTGGCCTCTATACGATGCTCATCAAGAACTATCGGCTCGACCCCAAAGTTCTTGCGGCGGATTATTCCCAGCTCTTTCTCGGCGTGAGGATGCAGTGCGCGGAGTGCCACAATCATCCGTTCGATCGCTGGACGATGGACGACTACTACGGATTCGTCAGCTTCTTCACATGTGTGGAACGGAAACCTGGTAGCGACAGCCGTGACCGTCGGGTGATCTTCGATGCGTCGGCTCCGCCGGCTCGGCACGCTCTCGATGGTCGACCGGTCCCTGCGAAACTGCTTGGTGCTGTCAAACCGGTTAGCAGCGAAGGGGATCCGCGACGGGCGCTCGCGGCATGGATCAAGGACCCTGAGAACGATTTGTTCAACCGAAACATTGCCAACCGCATGTGGGCTCATCTGTTTGGAGTCGGTATTGTCGATCCGGTCGATGACTTCCGGGCGACAAACCCACCGGCTAACGGTCCTCTTCTGGAAGCACTTGCGGATCGTTATGCCGAGCACGGGCGGAAACTGCGACCGCTGATCCGTGATATCTGTAACTCGCGCGTCTATCAGCTTTCGGTGGAACCCACACCATCGGGGGAGAATGACCAGCGACAGTTCTCGCACGCTCAACTACGGCGCCTTCGAGCTGATGTGTTTCTTGACGCGATTGTCGCGGTCACTGGCGAGCCACGATCGTTCCCGAATTCACCGACCGGGACCAAGGCCATCAGCTTCATCAACCGGCGTCAGGGCTATTCGGCCTCAGGCGACAGGGTGCTCGATACGTTCGGGCAATCGGCGAGGAAGTCTGTCTGTGCGTGCGATACGAGTACGGATCCCTCCCTTTCGCAGGTGATGCATCTGCTGGTTGGGGAAACGGCCGGTCCACGGGTGCGAAACGCGGCTGCTCGCGGCGTGCTCAAGCAGATCATCGACGAAGCGTCGAAGCCTGAAGAAGTCATTGAGGCAGTTTTCATTCGCGTTCTTTCCCGTCGTCCGAATCCGGCCGAAGTCGACGCGCTGGTCAGGCTGGTCGATCCAGAGAAGCCATCAGCCAGTTACGAAGACATCTTCGCCGGGCTGATCAACTCGAATGAGTTCCTCTTCAACCACTGATATCAGTTCGCCTCGATCTACTCGCCCGCCAACGTTCCTTACCTGTCATCGTTCGGAGTAAGACATGAATGTCCGTTCCCGCCACTACTGGATGCAGACTCTCTCGGTGGCGGTCCTTCTGACCTGTGGTGTGACTGCCGTTGCCGAAGACGGCAACGACAAGCCGATCACCTACGACGATCATGTCGCTGCGATCCTCAAGAAATCGTGCGCGACCTGTCATGGCGATGGAAAACAGGAAGCGGGGCTGAACTTGGCTTCGTACGCCGACGTCGTTAAGGGGGGCGGCGGTGGTGAGGTTGTCGTGGCCGGGCGGTCTTCAGCCAGCCGTCTCGTGGAAGTGATCACCTCGACCGATGCGGGAGAACAGATGCCCCCCGACGGTGACCGTCTGTCGGATGAGTCGATCGCTCTGATCAAGCAATGGATCGACACTGGGCTGCGGGAAAACTCGGGCAGTTCTGTCGCCTCCATGCGAACGCTCGGCTTCAAGCCGGTGGACGCTGCCGGCAACGACGGACCGGCAGCGCTGCCGGCGAACCTGCCCGACTTCGATCAAAAGACAACTTCCCGGCCCTATCCGGTGCTGTCACTGGCGACGAGCCCGCGGGCGCCATTGGCTGCCGTGAGCGATTACGGCGCAATCAAACTCAGCGATCCGAATTCCCGAAGTCCGTATGGCGCGATCGAGTTTCCGGAAGGCGAACCGCTCGTGCTCACCTTCAGCCGCTCGGGACGACTCCTCCTGGCTGCGGGTGGCAAACCGGTGCAGAACGGGACGGTCGTGCTCTTCGATGTGGCGACCGGCAAGCGGCTGGCAAGTGTCGGCGACGAACCCGATGCGATCATCGCGGCCGATATCTCTCCGGATGAGACACTCGTCGCCATTGGCTGCACGAGCAGGCTGGTGAAGCTCTATTCCACGGAAGATGGCAGCCTCAAAGCGACGATCGACAAACACACCGACTGGGTGACGGCCGTCGCCTTCTCGCCGGACGGGAAGTATCTGGCGACGGGAGACCGAACCGGCAATATTCATCTCTGGGATGGCAAATCCGGGGGCGTGATCCTGCCGCTCTCTGAACACAAAAGCTCCGTGCGAGCCCTGTCGTGGCGGAGTGATTCGGGAGTGGTCGCCTCCTGTGGCGAAGATGGCACCGTTGTCTGGTGGGATGTGAAGGACGGCTGGCCGCTGGAGAACAAATCGAATGCTCACGCCGGCGGCGTACTCGACTGTGAATTTGGACCCGACGGCAAACTCGTGACCTGCGGTCGTGACGGCCGCGTGAAGGTCTGGTCAGCGGATGGCGGGCAGCTGAAGAATCTCTCGATTGATGATCAAGCGTCCGGCGACAACCCGCTTCCACAAGGCGTCCGGTTGCTGCCCACCCGGGTCGCTGTCTCCAGCGACGGTTCGACTGCGCTGGCGGGTGACACGGCCGGAAACGTGCATGCCTGGAAGCTTCCCTGACCGGAACATACGTGAGCGGAGAGGCCGTGTTCACTGAATCATTCGAGGCCCTCGTGTCCTGAACCAAGTCTCTGAGTTGATACTATCGAAAAGGCCGGATCGCATGCCGAACAAACTTCCCCCGTCTCGTTTGTCTCACGCTTCCGACAGTCAAACCCCACTGGCGCGATGGGGCTGGAGTCGTGGCCTGAGCGGTCTCTTTTCTGTGGGCGTGCTCCTCGTCTGTGAACTTTCCTCGGCGTCGGCTGACGCTCCGGAGAAGGAACCCCGGTACAACGTGCTGTTCATAATTTCCGATGATCTCACTTCGACCGCACTTTCATGCTATGGGAATACAGTCTGTTCGACGCCAAACATCGATCGGCTGGCGGCGAAGGGAACCCGCTTCACGCGAGCCTACTGTCAGGGGACGTACTGTGGTCCGTCCCGCGCGTCCTTTCTGACCGGCTATTATCCGCATGCCACCGGCGTTCTCGGCTATAACAGCCCTCGGGATGCCATCGGCGACCGGTCGACCTGGCCGCAGCACTTCAAGAATCATGGCTACTACACCGCGCGTGTCAGCAAGATCTTTCACATGGGAGTGCCGGGAGGAATCGAAGCCGGAACAGACGGATCTGACGACCCGGCTTCGTGGACGGAGCGATTCAACAGTCCGGGGCCGGAATGGAAGGCTCCCGGCGACGGAGAGACACTCGAGGGCAATCCCGATGGCAAAAAGCCTGTTGTGGGTGGCAACACGTTCGTGGTCGTCGAGGCGGACGGCGACGATTTGGTCCACTCCGATGGCAAGACCGCTGCGAAGGCATGTGAACTGATTGAGCAGCATCGCGAGAAACCGTTCTTCCTCGGCGTCGGCTTCGTTCGCCCCCATGTGCCGTTCGTGGCACCGCGGTCGTATTACGAACCGTTCCTGCCTTATAGCAGCATGAGCCTGCCCGAAAAGATCGCCGGCGACTGGGACGACATTCCCAGAGCGGGGATTAATTACAAGACCAGCACCAATATGAAGATGGACGTGCGGCGGCAGAAGAAAGCCGTCGGCGGCTATTACGCATCGGTCGCGTTTGTGGACGCGCAGGTGGGGAAGGTGCTGAATGCTCTGGAAAAGGCAGGTTTGGAAGACGAGACGATTGTCATCTTCACGAGCGACCACGGTTATCATCTTGGAGAGCACGATTTCTGGGCCAAGGTCAGCCTGCACGAAGAGTCCGCACTGGTGCCGCTGATCGTTCGCGTCCCCGGCCAGGAACCAGCCGTCTGCCGGTCGCTGGTGGAACTGATCGACCTCTATCCCACCGTCGCGAGTCTGTGTGGACTCGACGTTCCCGAGCGTCTCCAAGGACAGAACATTCGGAGTTTGCTCGAGGATCCGACCGCCAGCATTCGCGACGCCGCCTTCTGCGTGAACGGTCGTGGATTCCTGCTGCGGGAAGACCGTTGGGCCTATATTCAGTATGGCGAGCAGGCGGAAAACGGGATGGAACTGTTCGATATGCGGAAGGATCCGCAACAGTACACGAACCTTGCCGGGAAGCCGGAGTATCAACCCGTCGTGGAAGCCTTTCATCAGAAGATGGCCGCGAAACTCGAAGCGGTCCGCGCGAACGATCTCGGACGCAACTGAGTAACGGGTTTCCACTCGATCGTCTGATTGAGGAAACTCGGCAGGCCTCTTCTTCAGTGGACCGATGTCGTTTGAGGACGCCGAAGTCGTCCGTTACGATCCATGGGGATGTCTGGATGCGTTCCCTGATGACTCTGTTCTTCTAACGATGAGGTTGCTGCTCGATGAATTGTCTGTTCCTCTTCCGAATGCTCGTTGCTCTGGCCTGCCTTGGCGCGGTGTCGCTCGTACAGCCTGCTGAACGTTGTTTCGCGGGCGACAGCCTGCCGGAGATTCGTGTGGAGAACGTTCGTCGCGTGTTCGACAACGGGGAGCACAACGCCTTCACCGACATGATCCACTGGAACGATAAGTACTGGCTCGCGTTCCGAACCTGCCCCGACGGGCATATGGTTTCTTCAACCGCTTCCGTCATCGTTCTCAACAGTGATGATGCGATGAAGTGGGACACCGTCCATCAGTTCTCGGTACCGCTGCGTGATACGCGGGATCCTCATTTCCTCGCCTTCGACGGCAAGCTGTTCGTCTACACGGGCACCTGGTACAGCGGGGAAGGGAAGCTGGATCGCGAGGCGTATGACATCAACAAGCATCTCGGGTATGCAGTCTGGACCGAGGACGGGAAGACATGGAGCACACCTCACCATCTGGAAGGGACATACGGCTCCTACATCTGGCGAGTTGTGAGTGACGGCGACACGGCCTACTTGTGCGGGCGGCGTAAGCGAGGGTATACCGAATCCGAGTCGGGAGTCGGAGGAGCTTCCATTCTGGAAGGCGCACTGCTCGAAAGTCGGGACGGGCTGAACTGGACGTTCCGTTCGCTGTTTCAAACGGAGCAGGGCAATGAGACTGCGTTTCAGATTCTGCCGGATGGCACGATGCTGGCGTTGAGTCGCGAGCGCGGCGAGAGAGCTCAGTTGGCGCGTTCCCAGCCCCCGTATCTCTCATGGGAACGCAGCAAGTTGCCCCTCTACATCGGTGGGCCGTTGCTCGCGGAATGGGGTGATCAGACTCTCGTTGCCGGGCGAAAGAACACGTCCGCAGGGCCAAAGACCGCCCTCTACTGGCTCGTTGATGACGAATTGGAGCACGTCGGAGATCTGCCGAGCGGGGGCGACAATTCCTATCCCGGGTTCGTCGCTTTCGATGATCAACACGGGTTGATCTCGTGGTATTCCAGCCACGAAAAAGACGAGTCCGGCAATCCCATCACGGCCATATACGTGGCGGATATTTACAAGGAGTAAGTTGGGCTGGCCCGACTAATCGCCGAGGAAGCGACCGACCGTGTTGTCGATCAGTCCGTCAAACATGGAGACGACGGTTGGCGAATTCCACAAAGTTCGCGCCGTCGCCTCTGCGATGATCTGCTCAGGTTGTTGACGGGAGTGGGTTACATCAGGCACTGGATCGATACAATCCGGACGGCGAATGAGTGGACTATTCTGCCGATCGCGGAATCGCTTGGATTTTGTTGCTGGCAGCAGTACTGTCTAAAGCAAATTCAAACTTCGACTGCACGAGAAGCATGAAAATGCTCTAACCAGTCTCTGCGTATGCGCCTTTTCAGCTCGCCCCAGCCGCCTCTGTGTCTCCGTTGAAAGATTCGATGTCCACGTCCCCCACTGCCTCTGCCACGGATTCCAACATCGCGACTTCGGAAAACTCGCCAGGCCGAGCGGGAAACGGAAAACGGATCTGGCGTCGTTGCATGATGGTAGTTCGACGCGCGCATCTCTACGCCGGTCTGTTTCTCCTCCCCTGGGTGTTTCTGTACGGAATTACGGGGGCGATGTTCAATCATTATGATCTTCTGCCCGAAGCGAAGATTGAATCCGTGCCGGCGGGAGATGCGTCCCTGAAGCCGATGCAGCGTTTTCCGAAGCCGGTGGAACTGGCAGAGCAGATCGTCGCTGAACTGCGGAACTCAGCGGGCAGTGTTGAAATCGAACTCGCCGATCAGCCGCGAGTCGAGTTCACCAATCCGCTCATGTTTGAGTCGAAACATCCGGAAGGACGGCGGGTCGTGAAGATCGATCCGATCTCGGGTGACGCAGAGATCGCGGTCCATCCACAACTGCAGGAGGTGCCGGAACCCGTCCTCGACGTGATCAATCAGGTTCAACTCGAGTCGGATCCTCACGATCTGGCACTGGAAACAGCCCGCGCGATTCTCGAGCCCTATTCAGACGGCAGTTCCGGGGACACGGTTCCGCTCGGCTGGACGAAACTGAATTTCCTGGCGACGGTAGACGGTGTTCCGGCTCGAATCACCTATGTACTGAAGGACGGACATGTGGATGTCACCCGGTTCACGGGAGAAGACGGCTACTCCTGGCGTCAGTATTTTCTGCGCCTGCATACTTCTCACGGACAGCCGCCGCACTGGAACGCGAGACGGCTCTGGTCGCTCGTGATTGATGCGATGGCAATTGCCATGGTCATATGGGGCCTCTCGGGGCTGCTGATGTGGTGGCAAATCAAGCGGACCCGAGTCATCGGCGGAGTCGTGATCCTGCTCAGTCTGTGCACAGCCGCCGCATTCTTCTTTGGGATGATGGACTTCTATGCGGCCACGAAGCTGTAATTGAAGGCCCCCGGACCGTGCGGACGCGGATATTCACGGTGATTATTTCGCCAGAATGCGTTCTGTTCTCAGTGAAGTTACTGAATTCTGGTGTCGTCTAAACGAAGTCGCTGTAGGAAGTTAAGCTTTTCGAGATTTGGTTATTGAAACCGAGTCTCAATCTCTATATCGTGCTTTCAGCCACGGCATGTGCTTTGCCTCTAGCCGATCTGTGCCCGCAGGTCCTCTCCGCGAGGACGCAGCTTTTGCGTCCCCCTCTGATCGAGTCCCTCCTGAGCAATCACGGAAAGCCGATGGCTATGAAGCAGATCCATTCTCCCCGCCGCGCTGCGTTCACACTCATTGAACTTCTTGTTGTAATCGCGATCATCGCCATTCTGGTGGCCCTGCTTCTCCCCGCCGTTCAGCAGGCGCGAGAGGCGGCTCGTCGCACTCAATGCAAGAACAATCTTCGCCAGGTTGGGCTGGCCTGCCACAACTATCATTCGACCTATGTCACGTTCCCGCCGGGACGCGTTGTTTACGACGGGAACGACTCGACGGGATCCGCAACGAAGGTCGTCACCGGCTTCCTCGCAATGGTCCTGCCGTTCGTGGAAGGCTCGAATCTGAGCGATATCTACGATCAAACCTACGGCTTCGATGATCCCGCTAATCAGGAAGCCGTGAATACGGTCGTGCCCCTCTTCATCTGTCCCTCCGCTCCAGGAGAACGGATCACTCCGATTTACTCCGGCTGGAATGTCGGCTGGACGACGGATGTTTCCCTTCTCCCGCCAGAAACCGGGGCGGCGTCTGACTACTTCGGGGTTCGCGGGGTTCATCATCTGGACGGTGCCGGACTGCACATCTGGGAGTCCGATGTCGGCGTGATGAATGAAACCGGATCGAAACTGCGGGATATCACCGATGGTTCCAGCAATACGATTCTGTTGTTCGAGATGGCTGGCAAGCCGGAGCACTGGAAGCTCGGCAAGAAGCAGGGGACTCCGACCAACGCACAGTTCTATCAGCACGGTCCCTGGGCCGGGAACAACGGAGTAGGAATCTACAACTGGTCAGCCGACGGAACTTCTCGCGGATGCGATGGCTGCCGGAACTTCATCAATGTTGACAATATGTTCTCGCCCTACAGCTTTCATCAAGGCACGATCAACGTCATGCTGGCTGACGGATCCACCCGAAGCCTTTCCGAGAACGTTGATTACACAACGTTGGTCAATCTCTGCCGGAAGCAGGACGGAGCGGTTCTCGGCGAGTTTTGATGCGAGTTTGATCACGACTCTGCGAGCACTACATGCCGACCGCTTGTCCGGAAGAAGTCACTGGCTCTGATTTGAGCCACGTCTGGAGGACTTGCTCACGTTCGCGGGAGATCGGCGTGGAAGCATTTCGGAGATCAACGTGGCGTACCAGGATGTGTTCAACGCCAGTCGATCATCCTGAACCGGATCCCGGTTGGAGACGTCCAGAGCCGATGTGTGAACGCCCAGGAGACGCCAGTCGGAACCGGGCGTTTCCGAACTTCGAGAGTCGCCGGCAATCCGGGCGATTACAGGCGACCCGCTCATTCCGCGATGGAGGCGGGCGTCCGTCAGGAAATACGGCTGGTTCTTGAAAGGATGCGAGAATGAACTGGCGATCAAGGCCCTGCGGACGATGGGCAGGTTGTGCACGGTGTCCTGAAAGCCGAGTGGAAAGCCCAGAATCAGTGCGTCCTGACCCAGCGGCACCTGAGTGTCTCGACTGACAATGTCGGCCCGACGAAACGGGAAGACGGCGAAATTGCTGAGAATATGGGGATCATTAATCGTGACGGCAGCGAGGTCCGCGTCACTCGAAGGGTGCTGATACCACTGCCGAACTCCCGCGACATACAGCGGAATCGACAGCAGTTGCGTCTGGGAAAGATTTTCGGCATCGACGTGGAGCGAAACTCCCAATTGATCGGGGCAGTGCCCCTGGGCCGGATCATCGACTACGTGCCGAGCCGTGATCAGATACAGGTAGCCATCCTGTTGATAGAAGAAGCCGGTGGCGGTGGTCAGACATTGTCCGGCTCCCAGTGTCTGAATCTTGACGACATGGAGTAGCATTCGATCGACCGTACTCATTCGCTATAGCCTGTCCGCTGGAGCAATGTGTCGCACGGATTTTCCGTAGAGCGTTCCGCCTTCAGATTCCCAGAGCTCGATCTGCTCGGACAACTCAGCCGGCACGACGGAAGGACCACGTCGGAGTGATCCGCGTTTTCGCAGTCCTCTGGTTGCGAGGACACGGTGCTCGGCACGAGTTCGTCGGGTAGCGTGCCGGAACGGACCGACACGAAATGCTTCGGAGACTGCAGGAGGGATTTGAGCCTCGGCGAGGACGAGTCTGGCTCCGTTCTCTTTCGTCAGAGTAACCATTTCCTGTTGCCGGGCGATGGCCATGGCTCGGCGTTTCTCTGCGACTGCCTGGGCGATGCGAATGTCGGTCGTCGCTTGAATGAGCCTCAGCTTCGCCCCGAGGTTCTCACCGACTTCAATCCGGGCAATATCGATTGATACGATGGCGAACGACGTCTGTGAGTCGAGTCCTTTCGCCAGTACCTGACGCGTGATGACCGCCGGGTCCGCCAACGCCTGACGGTAGGTGTCGCAGGAGCCGATTGCCGAAACGATTCCCTGTCCCACACGTGCGATCACGGTCGACTCCGTGGCCCCGCCAATCAACTGGATGAGGTTTGTTCGCACCGTCACCACTGCCTGGACTTTAAGCTGAATCCCGTCTTTGGCCACTCCGTCGAGCGTCTTGAGCTCCTCGATGCCGCGAGCGGGGCAGTAGATGAGTTTCGGAGTCACACTGACCTGCACCGCTTCAAGGATATCGCGACCAGCAAGATCGATGGCCGCGGCGGTCTTCCAGTCGAGGCTGATCCGAGCGCGATTGGCGGTAATCAGGGCCAGTGTCACTCGGTGAATATCTCCCCCCGCCAGGTATTGAGCTTCGAGTTCGTCGAGCGGGATATCAGCCAGTCCCGCCTGAGCGGCCATGATTTTAACACGCACGACCGTTTTCGGATTCACGTGTCTCAGCGACATCCAAACCAGGGGAAACAGACCAATGTATACGCCCGAGACGTAGGCCTGCAGCCAGAGAGAGAGATAACTGCTCAGCAGTCCCAGCACTCCAAGAAGGAGTGCCGCGGAGATTAGCAGTAGCAATGGGACTTCCATAATGATGTCACTTCCGGTTTGAACCTCCGCCTCGGGAGGAACCTCAGTCGGTTCCTCGTGGCTTCTTGGCTCGATGAGGTTCTTGTTTACGCCAGCGATCCCGTCCAGAGCCGGTGTTTATGCTCTTCGACGTGCGGCTGAGATTCAGGTTGTCTGCCGGTGACCGTTCCGGACGGTTCCAGTCTGCGAAGAAACGATGTCAATGGTCTCCGGATGGCGAGGCGCCTCCTGTTCTATCGGGAGCGTATTTGTCCGCGGCAACATCACGCTAAACTCACGACCATGCCCGGGGCCCGCGTTCTGGACGCTGACTGAGCCCCCATGGGGTTCAACAATGGCCTTGGCGAGTGTCATGCCGATCCCCTGGTCGCCGTCTGATGTCGTAGAGGAATTCGCTCGACGACCTGCTCCAATCAGAGTCCTGTGCGATTCTTCGTTCATCCCGCGAGGGTTGTCGCGGATTCGCACAACGACCTTGTCCGCTTCCGGTTCGAGCGAGATCTCAAGCTCGCCGTCCTGCTCAGTGAACGAGATCGCATCGTGGAGCAAGTTTGAGAACACCTGCCTCAGACGGGCTTCATCGCCCTCAATTACGATTGGTGTCTCAGGCATGTTGACCGCTAACGTGCGTCCGCATTGATCAATGAGAGGCCGAATCTCGTTGCAAACCTCTCGAATGACTGGCTGAAGCGAAAGCGGCTCGCGGCGCAGATCGAGTTCTCCCCGCGCAATTCGTGCGGTGTCCAGAAGATCGTCGCTGAGTCGTGTCAGTTGACGGACCTGACGTTCCATGATGTGTCGCAGGTCATCCATGACCCCGGCGTCGTCTTTAGACCACAGCCGCAGGGCACCGGTCAGGGCAGACAATGAACTTTTCATCTCATGGCCCAGCATGGCCAGAAACTCGTCTGTGCGATTGAACTCTTCCATGGTCACTCACTCCTTCATTTGCCTTGTAACGACGTGCGGGACGAATTCAGAGAGATACCTCTGGCGTCCATTGAACTCCGCTTCGCTGCGACGGACTCGCATCAAACCGGATGTCGAGCGGGAGAGTTGGCCACATCGACGATGAGGATGGCCGACTGTCGAGTTGACAGTAGAGCGCGGCGAATTCCCGGAAGAACGACGGGGCAGACCCGTTTCATCGTGTTGCTGATGGAGCTCGCTTTCTCCATCGTCTTAGAGCGTTCATGGCAGTGTGCACAGGAAAAGGCCGATGCTGAGGAAGCAATGAAGGCTTCCATCGCATCGGCCTTTTCTGAAGAAGCGGAGCCCGTCAAATCAGGATCTGCCGGGATTCTACGGCTGAGGGCATTTGCGATGAGGAGCGATTAACATTGCTCCAATAGCAATGTTACTCCTCGCAAGTCGCCATGGCTATGAGCAATGCCGGCAATTCGAAAGAAATGCCCACGGGACCCGTCGTCGTCAGATGACAGACATCGCAGTGCAGACCTTCTTCCCGCTTGTGTGAGGCCGATCTAATCCAGTATCCCATCCCAGAACGTCAAGCACCCGTCGACTGATTTCACGGCTTTCACGCTTCCATCCTGGGAAACAACGAAGCCCATCGAATCGTCTGAATGATTGCAAACTGAGAAAATCGACTGATGCCGGAGCCCCCACTCATCACACGGATATGACAGCCCGGTGCGCGCATCGACAATCGAAGTTCCCGGAGTAAGGAGCAAGGGGAACCTGACGCCGAACGCCTCGAGTCGCAGACTGCCGTCGAGAAGGACAGCGCCGTCGATGGCTGCTAGCAGGCTTAAGCGGTCCACGCCGCGAACCAGGCGTTCGCTCGTGAGTCTGATCTCCGCTTCCGCCCGGAATTTGTCGAGCTCACTCGGGTCCGTCATCTGGAGATCCGCAACGGTCCGAAAGCTCTCCCAGGATTGACAATGAGCGAGAATCTGTCCGCTGAGAGCGGTGTGTTCGAGGACCCGGTACGTTCGGTAGGCGAGTTCACCCTGAAGAGAAGACAGGGCCAGAACGATACTGCCTCCATGTCGTTCGACCCGAATTCGCTCGAGAATACCGGCGATGGTCAGAAAGCAGACCTCCAACAGCCCGTTTGGTCCAAGCTTCAGCGTCTCCGCCGGAGCAGGAGTTGAGGTGGCCTCCAGAATGCAATCGACGATCTTCAGAAAGAATCGTCCGAGTGGCTCTTCGGCCCTACGAAAAGGATGTTCATTCGCCGCTATAATCTTCCCATCTCGAAGTCGGGCAAGCTCTCGTCCACCTCGTACGACGGTTAACGCGCCTGGAGCCTCGATGGAAATCGTCAGGCAATCAGCGGGAAGCTCGTCTCGTCGCGAGAATGTCGACGAGATTCTTCCCCTGATCTCCTGTGCGGCGGATGTGCTTGCACACAGGCCCCAGACCTTAAGGTGACCGGAGATCCGATGGCAGCCGATCAGGGTTCGGTGGAGCTCGGTCACTGGCGCCAGTCGCACCAGTTCGCTCGCCGTGAGCAAAGCCGGCTGCTCAAACCGTAGCAGTGACATTGAATCAAACTTCTCTGCGGAGACGTATGCCAGGACGCACTGCGTGGTACGAAGCTCTGTCGTTCGCAACGAAGCGTGGTAGCAGGTTTCTAATAGCTGCAGCAAGGTCGCTTTGTCTGGCAGCGAGGAGCAAGGAGAAGATGCGGACGAGTTCCATTCGGCAAGGAGTTCCTCGGCAACTTGGGCTGGAAATGCATACTCGCCCATTACTCGTTCCTCTTGGAGTTCCTCTTCCTGTACATGCCCCACCCGAGTTCTCTCACTGTGGCGGCGCGATTGGGAACAGAACTCGCCGACTCTCGGGCGGTTGTTCATTCATTACCGGCGAAGATGATCGCCGTTGATCCCTTGCGAGGAGTGGCTGGGAACGCTTACACCGCCAGTTCGTCGGATTGCCTTTGAACCCGGCGTTTTTTCATCTGCATCTCGCGGGAGGGGATCTGAACGTTCCAGGCGAAGCCGACAAGTTCCATTGTCCGGATGACGCAGTAACTCGCATCGAATTCCCACCACCGGAGTCCATGTCGGGCCGATGTTGGAAAGGCATGGTGCGTGTTGTGCCAGCCTTCTCCCAGAGCGAGCATTCCAAACAGAAAGTTGTTGCGACTCTCGTCGTCACTCTTGAAGGTTTGCCGCCCCCAGAGATGGCAGGCCGAATTCACGCTCCAGGTCACGTGGTGAACAAGAAAGATTCGTACCAGTCCGCCCCAGAGGAAGCCTGCCCAGAATCCGCTCCAGCTCTGGTTCAATGCACCACCGATCAGAGCCGGGATCAACAGGCCAATGAGGACCCATAGGAAAAAGAGATTGCTTGTCACCTGCAGGGTCCGGCTGGATGTGAGATCCTTAATGTACCGTTCCAGGCGGGGCGGGTTGGGAGCGAAGAGCCAGCCGATGTGGGCGTGCCAGAAGCCTTTGCAGAAGCCCCCCATGCCGTCTCCACCATATTGGGGGGAATGCGGGTCTTCGGGCGTATCGGCGTGTTGGTGATGACGACGGTGCCGGGCGGCCCAGTGAAAAAGAGATCCCTGGACAGCCATCGAGCCAAGAATGACCCAGAGAACTTTCATCCAGCGATGTGTTTCAAACGACCGATGAACGAAGAGTCGATGGAAGCCGATGGTGATTCCAAGTACGGTCACCACGTACATTCCCAGCAGCAGCCCCAGCTCGACCCATTGAAACCCTGCACCCCAAGCAGAGGTGGCGGCCAGAATGACGCCCGCGAAGGGGACTAAAATGGCCGTGAGAGTAATGAGACGAGACAAAAGCGAGCGAGGTTCCGACGACAATTCGCGAGGCAACGCTTCAGGATGATTAATATTTACCGACAGTGATCGAATTCCTCACGTTTGCAGTGGATGGTGTGACTGGTATTCACGCCCGGAATGGAAGGGCGGCTTGTCCGCCGAGGACGTAATACAGCCCGCGCCTTCCGATATAATAGTCGATCCGCGTTGAGACGCACTGGGCATTCCCTCGGGACAACCTCAGTATTCTCTGATTCCTTAGTCCGTACATCTTGATGTTAACGGCTTCCCCTCCAGAATTCCCTCACGGGTGCACTTCGCACTGAGAACAATTCTAACGTTCACATACTTGGGGGCCTTGATGATCAGCGAAGTCCAGATTCCGATTAGCCCCACGTTCCTTCGCAGTCTCGGCTTCATTAATCACGGATGTCCCAACGACGGATGCTGGTGGGAGCTCGAAATGCTCTCAGCGGAACACGGAGTGATCGTTCGGCTGCGAAAAGTCGACACTCCCCGCTGCGAAACGTGGGATTGCTGGTTTGACGGACGAGCAATCTCCCAATTGACCAATCAGTCCGAACTCCTGCTTCTCATTGCCGTTCTGGCATCCGAGTAACGCAAAGAAGAGTCCCGCTTTCGTAATCAGGGGGGGACCTTTCCACGTTCGGTGGCATCCGGGACATGGCCGGCTTCCGACCGAACGACGTGGATAGTAGCAGTCACCCGGCTTTGAGTGCTACCAGAATTTCGAACCGATCTGGCAGGTTTCCAGCTGGAACCGCTGGTACCGTACTCCGTGAGCAGAACCCGCGAGGTCGTACCCGCTGCGGATGATCTCCCTGCTTTGTCGTGCCGAGCTTGCAAAAAGTGCACGCTGTGCGGAAGTACAACAGAATTTGGTGGTAGTGGCCCGCTCCATTACACTGGAGCGGCCTCGCTTCAGAGAACGCACCACGTTCCCCACCTGAGTAAGTCTTCCCGCCAATGCCGTTCCGAGATTCAACCCGAATCCAGCGATGTATTTCGCTGCTGATGCTACTGCAGACGTTGATCTGCGGTTGCGCGCGGCGTGAGGTCGTTGTCGCGTTTCACGCTCCGCCCGATTATTTCTCTGAGAGCGGGGAGGCTCTGCCCTCGGATCGCTGGTGGAGGGAATTCGGCGACGAGAATCTGGACCATCAGGTGGAGGCATCGCTCAGCGGAAACTACTCCCTCGATGCGGCACTGCACCGCTTTCAGGCGGCCCGCTTCGTGGCCCGTCGGGAAGCCTCCGATTTCTTTCCGGATGTCAACTACTTCACCGGATTCGATGGCCTCATCCAAACGGATGGCCCGGACTCAGGCGAATTCATCTTTGGGACCAATATGGCCTATCAGGTCGACCTGTGGGGCGAGATCGAGTCCCGCGTCGAGGCCCAGCGTTTTCGCGCCGATGCGACTCGGGAAGATTACGACGCGATCGCTCTGGCACTATCGGCGGAAGTCGCGGCGACCTATTTTTCTCTGATTCAATCGCACGCCGAGTATGCATTGCTGCAACAGCAGACTCTGGCCAACAGTCTGGCCCTGGCGAATCAGGAATACCGATTTCGCATCGGTCTGATTCGCAGTCCCGATGTTTTGCGGCAGCGGCAGCTGGTCGATTCGACGCGGGAACAGGAAGTTGTGGCGCTGGCCCGCATCAAAGTGCTGGAGCACCGGCTCGCTGTTCTGCAGGGGCGGCCTGCACAGAAAGCGATCTACGATGTCGGAGAGACCTTACCGGGGCTCCCTCCGTTGCCGAAGACCGGATTGCCGGCTGAACTCGTGCAACGTCGACCTGATGTTCGCAGTGCCTTCTTCGCCGTTCAGGCCGCCGATCGTGATCTCGCATCGGCAATCACCCGTCAGTATCCACGTCTCAATTTGACGGCAACGGTCGTATCGACGACTGAGAGTGCAGAGTTCCTCTTCAAGGAATGGATCGTCTCGTTGAGTGCCCAGCTGATCGGACCGCTGATCGATGGCGGCGAACGGCGGGCTGAGGTTCAGAGAAACAACGCAGTGGTCCGACAACGGTTGGACGAATACGAGCAGACGGTCGTGAATGCGTTTCGCGAAGTCGAAGATGCACTCTCTGAAGAGCGATATCTGCTGCAACGGATCGAACTGCTCGAATCGCAGTTGAAGAACGCGCGACTGGCCTCGGAACAGCTCAGCAAGCAGTACTCGGTTTTCGACGTCGACTACCTCGACCTGCTAAGTGCCACTCAGACAGAACAACGCTTGCAGCGTGAAAATTTAGCTGCCAGACTGGCGTTGATCCTGAATCGCGTCCAACTCTATTTGGCGCTGGCGGGACGCATCGATCCTCATAACTACCTGCCGCCTGAGGCATGTCCTGTGGAAAGTCCGACCGATGGCTGAAGTTTCCAACCGGAAACCCAAACGAATGTGGCTTCGGATTGTGGGCTCTGTTTTCGCATGTGCCTGCATTCTCGGGGCGGCAGCCGGGGCAATCGTGGTGATCAACAACACCGAGCCGACGGCCAGGCAGACAAAGGCGACGCGGAAATCCGCGGCGCTGGTTGAGACTGTCGTTGCGGAGCGAGGGACGTATTCTCCCACGATTTCTGTGCTGGGAACGGTGGAGCCGGCCCAGGAGATTGTGCTCAGCCCGCGCGTCAGCGGACAGGTCACGTCTCTTTCTCCGAAGTTCGTCCCGGGCGGAATGGTGAATGTCGGCGATCCTCTGATGCGGATTGATCCGACCGACTTCCGCAATGCACTCTCGATCAGAAAGAGCGAGCTCGATCAGGTCGAAGCCTCTCTGCAGATTGAGGAGGGGCGTCAGCTTCTTGCCCAGCAGGAACTGGAACTGCTCCAGGACACGATTAAAGATCTGAATCGCTCGCTCGTATTGCGTGAGCCCCAGATCGCTTCGATTCGTGCCGAGCTCGCCGCAGCCAAAGCGGAGATGGAACGGGCACAGATCGACCTCGACAGGACCGACATTACAGCCCCGTTCGATGCACAGATTCTAAGTCGTTCGGTGAATGTTGGCTCGCAGGTTTCCCCCGGCGACGAACTGGCTCAACTCGTGGGGGTGGACGAGTACTGGATCATGGCCTCGGTCCCGATGCGAAGCCTTCGCTGGATTCAATTTCCCGACGTGGATGGTCAAAGCTCTCCAGTGACCCTCCGGAATCCCGATACCTGGCCCCCGGGGGTCGAGCGGAAAGCGGAAGTCGCCCGGCTCATTGGCACGCTCGATGAGCAGACACGACTGGCGCGGGTTCTGATTACGGTTCCCGACCCGCTGGGACGCGAAGAGGATGTGCCCGCGCTCATCCTCGATACACTGATGGAAACCGAGATCCAGGGGCGTCCGCTCGAGGATGTTGTGCGCGTCGAACGTGAGTATGTTCGCGACAACGACACGGTCTGGATTTTGAAGGAGGGTCAGCTCGAGATTCGCGAAGTCGAGATCGCCTATCGGGACGCTCTATTCGCCTATATTACAGCGGGGCTGGATGGCGGAGAAGAAATCGTGATGACCAATCTGGCGACCGTTGCCGAAGGGATTCGTCTGCGAAAACCTGACGCCCCGCCGGAGTCCCCCGAAACCGCCAGCGAGGAAACGGTCGAGTGACTTCGGATTCAGATGCCGCCCACGAGCTTCGCGGCCCAATCGCCTGGATGGCGAGAAACTCGATCGCCGCGAATCTCCTCATGGTGATTCTGCTCGGCGGAGGGATCTGGTCGGCGTATTCCATCCAGAAAGAAGTCTTCCCGCAGTTCCAGCTGGATGTCGTGGAAGTCAACGTCGGCTATCCCGGTGCCGCTCCCTCAGAGGTTGAACAGGGGATTCTCCGCCCCATTGAAGAGGCGGTTCGTGGCGTCGAAGGCATTCGTGAAATTACCAGCGAAGCGCGAGAGGGACGCGGCGAAGTGCTGATCGAACTGGTCGCCGGTCAGGACCGTATGAAGGCGTTTCAGGATATCGATCAGGCGGTCAGTCGAATTCGTACGTTTCCCGATCAGATCGAACAACCCGAGGTCAGTCTGCAATCCCGGCAACAGGAAGTGATCGAGGTCGGGCTGTACGGCGATGTCGATGTCTGGACGCTGCGCCAGATGGCCGAGCAGTTGCGCGATCAGATGACTTCTCACGAGCAGATCACGCAGGTCGAGCTGGGCCGCGTCCCAGAGTATGTCACCCATATCGAGATCCCGCGGCAGACACTCCGACAATACGGCCTGACTTTGCCGCGCGTGGCAGCGATTATCCGGTCGAATAGTCAGGATGTCGCAGCCGGTTCAGTCCAAACGACGGCCGGCGAGATTCTGCTGCGGGTGAAAGCCCGTAAGCAATGGGCACGGGAATTCGCCGAGATCGAAATCGTGACCGCCCGCGATGGGCAGGTCGTTACGCTGGGCGATATCGCCACGATCCGCGATGGTTTCGAAGAGATCGGGTTCCATTCCCAGTTCAGCAAGACTCCCTCGGTCGAGCTCAACATTTATCGGGTGGGCTCTCAATCGCCTATTGAGATTGCGACCGCAGTCGAAGAGATCATGGCCGATTTCGAGAGCTCGCTGCCGCCCGGCGTTACGTGGCGGATCGACAGTAACAACGCCGAAGAATTTCGGCGACGGCTGAATCTCGTCATCGAGAACGGCGTCATGGCGGTCGTCATCGTTCTGGTGATTCTTGCTCTGTTTCTCGAGTTCAGACTCGCGTTCTGGGTGATGATGGGCATGGTCGTTTCGTTCATCGGCGGGATTCTGTTGCTGCCCCTGGTCGATATCTCCATCAACATGATTTCCCTGTTCGGCTTTCTTGTCGTACTGGGAATCGTGGTCGATGACGCCGTCGTCGTCGGTGAGAATGTCTACGAAGAACGGCAGACAAAGAAGGATCACAACGCCGCTGCTGTGACTGGCACGCGTGACGTGGCTGGTCCGGTAACATTCAGCGTGCTGACGAATATCGTCGCGTTCGTGCCGTTGCTGTTCATTCCGGGCGAGACCGGCAAGTTCTGGTACCCGCTCCCTGTCGTCGTGATCGTCGTCCTGGCAGTCTCGCTGGTGGAGTCGCTGTTCATTCTTCCGTCCCATCTGGCGCACGCCCGTGATGCCGGTCGACGGAAGGGAGTGGGCTCCTGGCTGCACGGTTACCAGCAGGCGTTCAGCCGTGGCTTCAGTCGGCTGGTCGAGTTGATCTATCAACCGGTCCTTTCGGCGTGCCTGCATTTTCGCTACATCACCGCATCAATCGCTCTAGCCCTGTTCGTGGTCATTGGCGGCTACGCCACGAGTGCTCACATGGGAATGATTCTCATGCCCGAAGTGTCGGCTGATGAAATCGAAGCCGGCGTCCGCATGCCTGTCGGGACGACTCGGGATCAGTCGGCCAGAATCGCCGAAGTGATCACCCAGGCCAGTCTGCGAATGTTCGAAGAACACAATCTGCATGAAGTCGCGGAGGGCATCAAAACGAATGTCCGCGGACAGAACTTCATCGACGTTGAAATTGTGCTCAGACCGCCCGATGAACGGGACATGACCGCCAATGAAGTGATCGCTCTCTGGCGGGACTCGATCGGCGATTTGCCCGGGGTCGATCAGATCACCTTCGAAGCCGAGAGCGGGCCAGGCGGTTACCGTCAGGACATCAGCATCGACCTCAGTCACAGCGATGTCGATATTCTTGGCAAAGCGTCTCAAGCATTCGCCGAACGGATGGAAGCGTTCTCCAACACCCGGGACGTGAGCGACAATTACAACAAAGGCAAATCGCAGTACGACTATCGACTGCGACCGGAAGGTAAGGCGCTCGGGTTGACCGACGAGGATCTGGGCGAACAGCTGCGTGGGGCCTTTTTCGGATCGCTCGCGCTGCGATTGCTTCGCGGCACCAACGAAATTGAAGTCCGCGTCAAACTTCCAGAAGAGCAGCGTGAGGACGTTCACAATCTGGAAGACCTCGTGATCCAGACGCCGAGCGGCCAGGAAGTCCCGCTGCTCGATGTAGCCGAGGTCGTCAAGACGGAAGCGTTTACCAGTATCGGTCGCCGTAACGGACGGCGTGTGGTCAATGTCTCGATGGACGTGGAGCCGAAGCGAGCAGTCACCCAGGTGATTACCGCACTGCAGAACGAGGTGCTGCCGCAGCTCCGAGACGACTATCCCGGCATCACATGGACGTTCGAAGGCAGCAATGCCGAGATGCGTGAAGCAACCGCATCGCTCTGGGGGTCGTTCGGGCTGGCACTCTTCGTGATCTACGCACTGCTCGCGATCGCGTTCCGCCGGTATGTCCAACCGCTGGTTGTGCTGGTCGCGATTCCTTTTGGCATCGTCGGAGCCGTGATCGGTCACATTCTGCTGGGGTACGACCTGTCTCTGGTCAGCCTGATGGGAGTGATTGCACTGTCCGGGGTTGTGATCAACGATTCATTGATCATGATCGATTACGCCAACCGCCGCCGGGGAGAATGCTCGGCGCGTGAAGCGATCTCTCAAGCCGGGGTGCGACGTTTCCGCCCGATCATGCTGACGACGCTGACCACTTTCGGCGGGCTCGTTCCTCTGATTTTCGAGACATCTCTGCAGGCGCAGTACATCATTCCCATGGCCATCTCGCTCGGTTTCGGCATTCTGTTCTCCACGGGTATCATTCTGGTTCTCGTACCCTGCCTCTACCTGATCCTCGAAGACATTGAATCTTTGTTCGTCTCTTCTGCGAATTAGTCACCTTGCTGGACGATCACATGTCTGGCGAAGTGAGTAACCGTCCGGAGACGGATCTCCGGAAGTTGAACTGGTCGCGTTTCGAGTCCTGGCGGGATAGAATCAGACGTCTCTGACGCCGCTGGTTACTCTGTCCGCAACTGGATCCGCCATGTCTCGAATGCTCGCCTTTGTCGCCGCGGTTCTGTTCCTGGTCGGCTCCGATCTCTTTGCGAAGACTGACAGACCGAACATCATCTTCATTCTGGCCGACGACCTTGGTTGGAGTGAACTCGGGTGTTACGGAAACGAGTTCAACGAAACGCCGCATCTGGACCGGCTGGCGAGCGACGGGATGCGGTTTTCGCAGGCTTATGCGTCCGCTCCTGTGTGCTCACCCTATCGGGCGGCGTTGCTGACCGGACAATATCCAGCACGTCTCGGAATCATTGACTACCTGCGGCCAAATTCGGCCAACGCGTTGTCCACCGATCATGTGACGTTGCCCGAGGTGCTGCAGCGTCACGGCTACCAGACGGGCATGATCGGAAAATGGCATCTGACAGGCTACGAGCATCACGGGGCCGAGTTTGAGGTCAAGCCCCGGGCACATGGGTTCGACTGGGACATGGCCCGAGAAGTGAAGGGCGTGGGAAACGGTGCGAACTTCTGGCCGTATGTCTTTCGTGATCAGAGTCTTCGCTGGCTCGACCTTCCGGAGAACCGACTGGGCGAGCACGAGTTCCTTGTTGACCGAATGAATCTCGAAGCCGTTGATTTCATTGAGCGGAACAGTCAACGTCCCTTTTTCCTTTATCTCAGCCACTATGCGACGCATTCCATTCTCAATGGAAAGCCGGAACTCGTTGAGAAGTACCGTCGGAAGTCTCCTCCCGGGAAAAGTACACGAGAGCAATGCTATCTTTGCCGGGATCAGGGACTGTCCGGTGATGCGTTGAATCATTGGGCCGGGGACCACAATCCGCATCTGGCGGCTATGCTGGAAAGCATCGACGACGGCATTGGCAAGATTCGAGGCAAACTTGCCGAGCTGGGGCTCGATGACAACACTATCGTGATCTTCACGAGCGACAATGGTGGTGAAACCAATGTCACGTCGAACGCGCCCCTTTCAGGAGGGAAGAGTCAGCTGTACGAAGGAGGGATTCGCGTTCCGCTCATTGTTTTCTGGCCGGGAGGGACGCCAGCCGGATCGTTGTGCAGCCTGCCGACGAGCAATGTGGATTTCTATCCGACCCTGTTGGAAGTGATCGATATCGGAGCCGATCCTTCGCAGATTCTGGACGGAGAATCGCTGCTCGCGTCGTGGAAAGATCCTGACGTCGGTGCAGATCGAGAGTCGCTGTTCTGGCACTACCCGCTCGATGAACCGCATTTTCTGGGCGGCCGATCTTCAGGGGCGATTCGACACGGCGACTGGAAGCTCATCGAATTTTTCGATTCCGGAATCATCGAACTGTATTCGCTGGCGACCGATCCGTCGGAGCAGAACGATGTCGCTTCAAAGCATCCCGAGATCGCTGCGGAACTGAAAACGCGTCTGGCGGAGTGGCGAGAATCGATTAACGCTCGGATGCCCTCGCCACCACTGCTGGTGAAACCGAAGGAGCTGGTTTTCGCCGACCACTTCTCGACGGGACAGGTCCGTTCGAACTGGTTCTTCAATGGCGACTGGGAGGCGACGGAAGGGCGCTTGCAGCGCGGATCGACCGGGTCGGAGACGACTCGCATCTTCGCGAAAAATCTCCAGTATGGAGATGGGATGGTTCGCTTCGACTTTCAGTTTCAGGAAGCGGAGGACATCCGATTCATTTCTGGCAGCGAAGGTTCGTACAACAGCATTATTCGCATTCAACCCGATCACTTTCGGATCGAAACCGGACAGGACAAGAGCGGCCCCTACTTCCAGCACTGGCATGGCGAGTGTGCGTACGATTTCGCACCGGACCGCTGGTACACGATGACAATCGAGTTCATCGGCGACCAGATCGTCGCTCATGTTGATCCTACTCACGTGGCGTACGCCAGGCATCCCGTCATTGAGAAGACTCGGGACTACTTTGCTTTCCAGGTCGACGACTCTCGGGCGGCCTTTGACAATGTGCAGCTCTTAACCGTCGGAAAGCATCCCCGTTTCGTCGACAACCTGCGGCGGATCGAATCTCTCGTCGATCAGCATCCAGTGCAGCGATCTTTGGAAGAACAGCTTCGAATCGCATCGACGAACGCTCATGACCGGCTGTATCAGACCGACAGCGAATACCGAATTCTGGTTCAACGAGTCCACGACCTTGACGAACAGAACAAGGTTTCCTTTCCGACCGTCTTTCGGTCGCACAAAGAGATTCGGCAGGAAATCGCCGACCGACGGCGAACGCTGCTTGAAGAGGATCCTCAGTACAAGAAACTGCTCTTTGCGACCTATGCTGCCACACGAGCGCTAGAGGCCTTCCTGATCGAGCAGGAGCCCCAGATCGCAGTGCTTCCGGACAGTCGTCGAAAGCGGGAACTCGAACGAGTACGCATTCGCTTCTTGAATGACGCTCGCTATGTGGGCCTGGTCGAGCAGCAACGACTGACCCAGGAACAGCTGGAAAACGCGTACCCGGAGTTGTTCGTGACCGATGAGGAGATCAATGCCACTCGGCAGCAGCAGCGGACAGCGATCAGTCAGGATCCTGCGTTCCGTAAAGCGATCGACGATCGTGCCGCGGCGTGGCGGGATCAGCAGGATTACCTCATGTCGCATGACGAACACGTCGTCGAGGTTCAGCGGCGAATGCAGTTGCACGCCGATGAACCGGGGAAACCCTAGGTCTGGCCCGCATCGATGTTCAGGTGGCTGCGACTCCTCCGACGCAGCAGTCGACGACTGCGCGAATTTCGGAAGAGATGCGGAGCTGACGGAGCTGCCGATACGTGATCGAGGTTCAGTATCGGCACGAACCCCGCTTGAATTGTCTCGAAGTTGCGAAGTCGAAACTGGCGATTCCTGTGGCATCACTTACACTGCCAGAACTTCGACTGGAATATTGGACGGTTGCCCGACTCGCGACGCTCGAGTCAGGCCGGATTGGATGATGAATCGATGACGACACTTCGGAGCGACAAAACACTCAATTATCTCGTGGAACTGCTTGATCTGGTGGTTCGCGAACAGGTCGGTGAATCACTGGCCGATACCATGCAGACCATTCGACGACTGGCCATCGAGCGTCGAGCCGGGTTGCCCGATGCCGAAGGGCGGCTGGTGGAGACCTTGAAGACTCTTGAGAGCGATGAACTGCGGGCCGTGATCCGATGGTTGAGTCTGTTCTTCGATCTCGCGAATGCAGCCGAGGAGCGGACCCGGATTGAAGTCCTCAACGAACGGGACCATCAGTCTCGAAGCCAAAGGGTGCCTCGCGGAGAGTCGATTGCCGCCGCGGTTTCGGAGCTTGCCGAACAGGGGCTGTCTGCTTCTGAGATGCAACGGTGGCTTGACCGCCTGAAGATTGAGCCGGTCTTCACCGCACACCCGTCTGAGGCGAAACGGCGGACCACGCGCCAGCTCCTGCGTCGGATCCGTCAGCTCCTGCCGGAGATCGGCGCCGATGCTCCGGTCGATGTGGAACCCGAGATCGTGGCCGATCTCACGGTGCTCTGGCAGAGCGATCTGATTCGTCCGGAGCGGCCTCCGGTAATGAGCGAAGTGAGCCGGGGTTTGTACTTCGCCTCGACACTATGGGATGTAGTCCCTCGAGTGTACCAGGAGCTGAGAGGTGCTCTTCGCGATTCCTATCCCAACCATCATTTCGAGATCCCCCGGTTTCTGTCGTTCGGCAGCTGGATCGGTGGGGACCGCGACGGGCACCCGTTCGTGACCGCGGACATCACTCGGCAGACCTTCGGTCGACTTCGCCGAGCCGCCCTCGAAGGTCATCTGGAAGTCTGCCGCGATCTACGGAATCAGATTGTGATGTCTGACCAGCTGATTCCCTCCGCTCCCGGGTTGCGAGCAAAGCTCGACAGTTGCTGCGAACAATGGCCGGCGCTACAGGACGCGATTGCGGCCATCTCGAAATCGGAAACTTATCGCCGGTATCTCGGGATGCTTCAGTATCGGCTTGGGATGACCCTGGAATCGATTGAATCCGATTCTCTGGCTGCGGGAGCTTATGAATCGGTCGATGAGTTCCGCGAAGAACTCCGGCAGCTTCGAGAAAGCATTGCGGAGAACCGCGGAGAGAGAATCGCCCATCAGTATCTGCAGCCGTGGATCGACCTTGTTCAGACATTCGGGTTTCACTTTGCTGCTCTCGATGTGCGGCAGAATTCGGTCACGCATCGAAACTGCCTCGAAGAAGTTCTGGCACTGCAGGGGATCAGCGAACCGCAGGGTCAGCCGGCGACGATCGATGCAGGCAGGCTGGGGGAAGAAGCCGCAGAAGTCTTTCGCACGTTCATGCTGCTTGCCGAAGCGTACGACTCGTGGGGTCACGAGGCGATTGGCGGCTATATCATCAGTATGACGCATTCCGCCGCCGATGTGCTGACCGTCCTCTGGTTGTGGCAAACCGCCTGGCGACAGTGCCACGGAGACGACAAAGATGTTCCGGCACTTCCGATCATCCCCTTGTTTGAGACGATCGACGATCTTCGGAACTCCGCTTCGATTCTCGATGAGCTGATGACGGACGAGCAGTATCGACAGTATCTGACGGAGACGGGGCAGAAGCAGCAGATCGTGATGGTCGGCTATTCGGACAGCACGAAAGACGGGGGCTATCTGACCGCGTGCTGGGAACTTCATCAGGGGCAGGCTCAGCTCGCCGAAACGGCGGAGAAGCATCATATTCAGCTGACGATCTTCCATGGTCGCGGCGGCGCACTGGGACGTGGCGGCGGTCCGGCCGCTCGTGCGATTCGCTCGCTCCCTCAGAACGCCGTGGGAGGTCGCCTGCGGGTTACCGACCAGGGAGAGGTTCTCTCCGAACGGTACGATGATCCCGTCATCGCCCATCGTCATCTCGAGCAGGTCCTCAACGCCACACTGATGGTCAGCGCGGGGACGAAAGAAACGCCGGATCCGATTTGGTCGACGATCATGGACCGGCTCTCGGTCGCTTCGTTGAAGAAGTATCGGGAGTTGATTGAGCACCCGGGGTTTCTGAGCTACTTCGATCATGCGACGCCGATCAGCGAGATCGAAACGCTGCCAATCGGTTCGCGTCCTTCCCGAAGACGGGGACAGCAGCGCGCCCTGAGCGATCTTCGCGCGATTCCGTGGACGTTCGCCTGGACCCAGTCGCGGCATCTTCTGCCCGCATGGTACGGGATGGGAACGGCCATTCGAGAATTTGTCGACGCGGACGAATCGACCTGGTCGCACATCCGAGCGATGTATGTGCAGTGGCCCGTGTTTCGTGCGCTCATCGACAATGCCGAACTCGCACTTACCAAAGCCGATATGGAGATTGCACGGGAGTATGCCTCCCTGGCACCGAAAGAGAGTGGTTCAGAGGTGTGGGACATGATTTCGGCTGAGTTCGAACTGAGTCGAGGTGCCGTGCTCATGGTCAAGGACAGTCCCGAACTTCTCGCCGATATCGATTGGCTCAAGACCTCCGTACGCAGCAGAAACCCCTATGTGGATCCGCTGAATATCGCTCAGATTATTTTGCTGGAACGAATCCGGGCCAACGACGTCGAGAACGACGAACTGACTCAACTGGTGCGACTCTCCATCCAGGGGATTGCTTCAGGATTGAGGACGACCGGATAAGCGTTCTGCTGGTTCGATGGTTGGCAGTGTGCTTGATACCATCGATCAGAAGCGGGATTGTCTCTTCGAGTCAGGCGTCTACAGTACAGCGACCTTGATCATGTGTTGAACGTTTTCTGACACTGAGGTGCAGTTCCATCATGGACATTCGCGATCACAATCGCAATGCGTGGAATCGGCTGGTTGCGGTCAAGAATCGCTGGACGCAGCCAGTCAGTGCCGCGATTATCGATCGGGCCCGGCGTGGTCTCTTTGAGATTCTACTCACGCCGACGCGCCCGGTTCCCGAACACTGGTTCCCCAATCTAAGGGAGACTCCGACGCTGTGTCTCGCTGGGGCTGGCGGACAACAGGCCCCTGTTCTCGCCGCTGCCGGTGCGACAGTTACTGTTCTTGATAACTCGCCTGGTCAGCTGGCGCAGGATCGGTATGTGGCTGAGCGTGAAGGGCTGCGACTCGAACTTGTCGTAGGCGACATGTCGGACTTGTCGAACTTCGCGGACGAGTCGTTCGAGCTGATCGTACATCCCTGTGCCAACGCATTTGTTCCGAACGTCAAGCCAGTCTGGCGGGAGTGCTTTCGGGTTCTGAGAGCGGGCGGAGTGATAATGGCCGGGTTTACGAATCCGGTCCGTTATATCTTCGACGACGAACGGAAAGAGAATGGCAATCTCGAGGTCCGCTACTCGCTGCCCTATTCAGATATCCACAGTCTTCCGTCATCGGAATTGAAGCGACTGATTGACGCTGAAATTCCACTTGAGCATGGACACACTCTGGAGGACCAGATTGGCGGACAGCTCGAGGCGGGATTTGTAATGAACGGGTTCTACGAAGACAAATACCCGGAGACCGAGGGGGATCCGCTGTCTCAATTCATGCTCACGTTTATAGCCACGCGCTGTGTCAAACCGCACGATCAGAATCGATGATCGGCAGTCGGAACTCTTCGGAGTAGACGTCTTTGACGGAATCGTTCGAGTACAGGAGAGATGCGAATGGGGCATGATGTGGTCATTATTGGGGCTGGGCTCGCCGGGCTGTGCTGTGCGCGTCGTCTGCACGAGGAGGGCGTCAGTGTGTTGATTGTCGAAGCGTCTGACGGCGTCGGAGGTCGCGTACGTACCGACCTGGTCGATGGCTTTCGTCTGGATCGTGGCTTTCAGGTGTTTCTGACGAGTTATCCGGAAGCACAGCGTGTCCTTGACTACCCCTCTCTAGATCTGAAACCTTTTCTTCCAGGGGCGTCGGTTCGTTTTGGTGGCAAGTTCCACGAATTGACTGATCCGTGGCGTCGCCCTCTCGGAGCATTGAGATCAGTGTTCTCGCCGATCGGATCATTAGCGGACAAAATGCGAGTTGCCAGCGTTCGTTCCCGAGTCACGCAGGGGTCGATTGAGGATCGCTTTCATGATCCTGAGACCACGACGCTCGAATCGCTAAAGGAAGCAGGTTTCTCCAAAGAGATGATCGAGCGTTTCTTCCGTCCATTCCTGGCGGGAATCTTTCTGGATCCTACTCTCAATACATCCAGCCGGATGTTCTCCTTCATCTTTCGAATGTTTTCGCTGGGAGCCGCAACTCTCCCCGCAGCCGGCATGGAGGCGATTCCCAGGCAACTCGCTGCGGCCCTGCCGGAAGGGTGCGTGCGTTTATCTGCCCGGGTGGCGGAAGTCGAGCAGGGAAGGGTGACTCTCGACTCCGGAGAAGAGCTCGATTGCCGCACGGTTGTCGTTGCCACGGATGGGCCAGCGGCTGGTCAACTCCTTAACGAGGACCTGTCCGGTCCAGGCCAAAGCGTGACCTGCCTGTATTTTGGCACACCGCATCCACCGACCGACAAATCGATTCTGATTTTGAATGGCGAAGGGGCAGGTCCGGTGAATAACCTCTGCGTTCCGACCAACGTAGCACCTTCTTATGGTCCTGAGGGACAAAGCCTCGTATCAGCGACCGTATTGGAAGGTTCTGGGGACGAAAACAAAATTGTGGCCGATGTGCGGGAACACCTTTCCGGATGGTTCGGAAAGGTCGTGAATGACTGGCGTCATCTGAGGACTTACCGACTTCCTTACGCGTTGCCGCGCCAGTTCTCGCCGGCTCTGGCAGAACCTCAGCGTCCAGTTCGCTGGAAGCCCAATCTCTACGTCTGCGGGGACCACCGGGATAACGCCTCGATTCAAGGTGCCATGGTCTCAGGACGCCGGTCAGCCGAGGCGGTTCTGGAAGATCTGAATTCATGAACGAAGTTCTAGTCCGCATAGTCTTTCTGGTTCATGTCGCATCCACGTTCTACATGACGGGATTGATCTGGTTCGTGCAGATCGTGCATTACCCGCTCATGGGAACCGTTGGGAATTCGGTGTTTTCCACCTACGAGCACCGGCATATGACATTGACCACCTGGGTGGTCGTCCCGCCGATGCTGCTTGAACTGGCGGCAGCGTTTCTGTTGTTCTGGTACCGTCCAAACGGCATGCCGCTTTCTCTGGTCTGGGCCGGAATCTTTCTGCTCGGTGTCATCTGGTTCTCGACATTCTTCCTTCAGGTGCCCTGCCATGAAAGACTCGCGACTGGCTTTGATGCCGAAGTACATCGTCGATTGATCTCAACGAACTGGATTCGGACTTTCGCCTGGAGCCTGCGCGGAATGCTGGTGCTCTGGGTGATGTGGACGTGGGGAAAGTGAACTGAAACGCACGACGCACCTGTGAATGCAAACGCGGCAGAGACTATCTCGACTCGCCGGTGTGTTCGAACAATGCGGCTTCCGCAGTCAAGCCTGGTCCGAATCCAAGCAGGACGACAGGGCCCTGAACGTCCTGACGTATTCGGTTGAGCAGGAACAGCACCGTGGGGGAGGACATGTTTCCGTAATCTCTCAGGACGTCGTGGGAGTACTGACAGAGTTCGCGACTCAGTCCGAGAGCTTTCTCGGCCGCTTCCAGGATTCGAGGCCCTCCGGGATGGATCGCCCAGCCAGCGATGTCGTTGATCGAGTAGCCGAATCGGTCCAGCCAGGCGGCCATCCAGTCGCGAAGGTGCTGCTCGATGAGCACGGGGACACGGCTTGTAAGTTTCATTTCGAAACCATGGTCTCCGATGATCCAGGACATCTCGTCTCTGGAATTCGGAATGGCACAGGACCCGGTCCCCTGGAGTGTCCAGCCTCCGGTGTCTGGTTGCTCACACGCTCCGAGGAGAACAGCGGCTGCTCCATCGGCGAAGAGTGCGTTGCCCTTAACTCCTTCTGCATCCCAATGCATTCTGTAATGGATGCTGCAGAGTTCGACGGCTACGAGCAGAACGACCGCCCGTGGGTCTTCCGCGGTCAATGCGCGGGCGACGCGCAGACCGTTTATTGCTCCATGGCAGCCCATGAATCCGACCTGCACGCGCTGCACAGTCGATCCCAGGCCGAGCGCATCGCTCAGATACTCGGGAATTCCGGGAGATGAGAATCCGGTGCACGAGACGGTGACGAGATGGGTGATGAGTCGGGGATCGATCTGCTGCTCGGCAACCGCGTCACGAGCTGCGGCGATGGCCAGCTCGGACGCATGAGCTTCGTACATCTGCATTCTCTCGCCAGTACTCGGACCACTTTGCTCGTCGCCGCCCGAAGGAGACTGTTTCCACTCATAACCGATCTGCCATGGCAGAACTGTGTGCCGTCGCTCGACCCCCGAATGAGAAAAGAGAACACGCAGAAAGCGCTTTTGCGTGTCATCACGACAGACAAGGTCCGTTGTCATTCGCAAGGCGTCAGATTGATTGACGGACTCAGCCGGCACGGCTGTGCCGAGGCCCAGTAATTGATTTTTCATCCACAAAATTCCGATTTATACTTTTTACGATGGTGCGACCGAGTACGGGATGATTGACCGTGATTCCCATGGCCAACCGGACCAGGACCGGAACTCGCAGAAGTTGACTTAAGACGTTACACGGCCAGCGACGGATAATCTTCCGCCGCATCGTGAGATCCCATTGCCGGACGAAACGGGGATCCCAGTCCTGTGCGGCGGCTGCGGCGAACTCGACAACCGCCCGCGCCCCTCGGATCGCAGTTGCCATGCCCTCTCCCGTAAAGGGCTCGATATACCCGGCCGCATCCCCCACGATGAACAATCGCTCGTCGGCGAGAGTTTTGCGAGAGCGTGTGAGTTTGACCGTCCCCTGCCAGCTCTCTGCGGGAATATCGACGGCGAACGGAACGCCGCTCTCTGCGAGAATTTGACCACAAACATCGGCTGGTGAGTGATTCCGCAGGGCAGAGGGGGTGATCGCTGCCGCGAGGTTGATCATCGACGATTCGATCCGAGCGAGTCCGACATATCCCGAACGTCCGACCGCCATATGGATGGCCGACGTCAGCGGGAAGTCTGCTTCGATGGGAACGGTGGCCTGTAATCCGATTCGGCCATTCGGCGCCGTGCTGAAGTCGAATCCGGGTTGTCCCGTTACGGGATTGCCCGAAAGTCCCGTGGCGAGGAGAATCACGCGACCGTTAACGGGGATTGGCACGTTCCCGTCTCGACACAGCACTGTTCGCGAATCGTACTGAGAATCGCGCGGCTGGACTTGTCCCGATGTTGCCGGAAGGAAGGCCGCACCAGCCTCGACAGCCCTTTCGATCAGAGCAGCATCCAGGCGATATCGTGAGATTCCCAATCCGGTCGGCAGGTTCAATGAGAGATTTCGGCCTCGGGTCCACAGATCGAAACGAGAGTACGGCTCGCCGCCGAGCGAGTTGATCGTGTCGATAACGCCGACTGATTCCAGGTGATGAAGAGCTTCCGCGTTCAGGCAACCGCCGCAGGGTTTGCTGCGTGGAAAGGATTTCTGATCCAGCAGCAGGACACTCAGCTTCTTTCGGGCCAGTTCAATCGCCGCGACGCTGCCCGCCAAACCGCTCCCGACGATGATGACATCCCAGCATTTCTCGGCGGCCACGTTTACAGTGGTCGTTGCGGCAATCACGATGTCCTCCAGGTCAGCAGGAACCGTTCGGGCCAGCAGAGTTGGAGGGAGTGGTCTTTCAAACCGGCTTGAAGCGCAAGATCCCGCGCCTCTTCCGGCGTGAAGGCGGCCCTCACGGAAAGGGGACCATCAACGTGGCAGATGCGAGATCGCGTCAGCAAACGGATCCCGACATAAGTCATCGCGTAGCTCCGCCAGGTTCGCTTTAAATCGCTGACGAGAACCATCTGCCTCGCCGCCTGCCGCATATTGGTGAGAAGGCGAACCGCGTCTTCTTCACTGAGATGATGCAGAAACAGCGTGGAGTAAATCACATCGTAGTCGTCGGGCAGAGGCTGCGCGAGGACGTCCTGTTCGAAGAAGCGCACTCGCACTCCAGCAGACTCGGCTGCCTGGCTGGCATGTGCAATGGCGGTCGAACTGAAATCGCAACCGCTCACTTCAACGTTCGCGCCAGACCGGCTGGCGAGTCTGGCCAGCGAGAGTGCCGTATCCCCACCACCGCAGGCGACATCGAGGACCCGCAGCGGCTCGGCTGCCTTGCGCGGCAACTTTCTGATGCGATTCCAGAGCATGGGAGCGGTGCGGCTGATTGTGTTGACCCGCGCCAGACCATTCAGGGCCTGGGCGTGCAGACGGGCGTCGAGACCCGGCTGATCCATCAGTTCCGGTTCCCGCTGTCTGTGGCGAAGGGCACGGCCAATCATGTCTGCTCCTCGCAGTCGGGAGCAGCTAGAGCTTTACTCATGGTGAATAGACCGTATTGCATGGCTCCAGTCTGATACGCCGTTAGGATGCGGAATAACGTCAGAGCGAAGATGCGATTCGACGTTGAGCGGTCGAGCAAAACGGCTCGATACCGGCCCTGCGTGCAAACCTTCCATGCGAGCCGGCGGGCACAGATTCTCCAGGTTTTGCGCACGTTCCGGCCGATCTCAACCTCCCGATCGAGTTGCAGCCCGGCTTCAGAAATCATTGAAGCGACTTCCGGCGAGGTTGCCATGCCGGGAAGTCGGCCTTCCTCGCAGATCGGGCGCAGCAGGTATTCGGTGGAGAAGCGGCCGGCATCGGGAGCCGCCAGCCAGACAGCCATCGCCGCTCGTCCGCCCGGCTTCAGCACCCGGGCAACTTCCTGAAAGAAGCGTGGTTTGTCTTCGATGTGACTGAGGCATTCAATCGAGATCAGGGCATCGAACGACCCATCCGAGAAATCATTCTCCAGCCAGTTGCAGAGCATGTAGTTGACCGAATCCAGGTCCTGCGAGGCCTGGACAGCGTACTGATGCTGGCTGGAGGAGACTGTCACCCCAGTTACCCTCACGCCAAATTCTCTGGCGAGAAGCCGTGACGTTCCGCCGTATCCGCAACCCACATCACATACCGTGTTGCCGGGCCGCAGGCTCAGTTCGTTGGCCAGTTCCCGTGTCAGACCTTCGACGGCCGCGGCCGGACTTTCCCGGCGTGTCTTCCAGTATCCGTGATGCAGATGTTCGCCCCAGACATCCCGGTAGAACGAATCAAGCTCATCGTAATGCCGTGCCACACCAGCCGCATCCGCTACTCGGTGAGGAACAATCATTGACCACTCTGTTGTAAAGGGAAGGCGGGACAACCACCAATGGTTGTGCGCTGGAGAGAAAGTTGATTACTTCTTTTTCATTATATCTTAGGGCCTGCGAATGAAACACCAGTCCCTGTGCCCTCCCGTTCGACGAAATGGAGCGAATCACAGTGATCGGCTGCAAGTGAATTTTCTCTCATTGCACTTCGGTTGAGTCCGTTCGCTCTGGCATTGTTGCTATTCTGTGATGCGAGCCTCTGCCGTGACTTCGCACGGTCCTCCATTCCGGAGGACGACAGTCTTTCGAAGGAGCTCACGAACGGAGAGAATCACATCGATCAGCTGCCTTGCCCACTCTGTCGGAATTTGAATTCAGTTCCCTTTTTTCGCGATGGGAAACGGGAGTTCTTGCGTTGTGAGTCGTGTGGTCTGGTATTCGTTCCCGAGCGGTTCTTTCTCACTTCCGATGCCGAGAAGGAGCAGTACGATTTTCACGAGAACCATCCGGCCGATCTCAACTACCGAGCCTTTCTGAGCCGACTTTTCGATCCTCTGATCGAAAGGGTTCCCCCAGGCGCCTGCGGGCTGGACTTTGGCAGCGGGCCCGGACCGACGCTTTCGGTGATGCTCGCCGAGTCGGGGCGGCCTACGGAGGTTTACGACCCGTTCTATGCCCCCAATCCATATGTCTGGAATCAGACATATGAGTTCATTACCACCACCGAGGTGCTTGAACATTTGCATCGCCCGGCCGAGGAATTGAAGCGACTTTGGAGCGTGCTTAAGCCGGGCGGGTGGATGGGAATCATGACCCGGCGACTGCCTCCTCTCGATCAGTTCGCCAACTGGCACTACAAGAATGATCCGACGCACGTGGTTTTCTTCGCCAGCGAGTCCTTCGAGTTTCTGGCGAGCCAGTGGAATGCGGAACTCCAACTGATCGGAGGCGATGTCACCCTGCTGCGAAAGCCTTGAATCAGCGATCGACGAGTGGTTTTGCGGATCAACTCTCGACAGATCGATGTTTTGAGGTTGATCTCTTGGCGGCAGATGTCTTAAATGCAGGCAGGCATTCGATCGTAACGTGCTTCCAGAAAAGAACTTACGCATGCACATGTCTTGATCTCTCGCTCGCCCGCCTCCTTCCTTCCCCACGAAGTCTGCCCCCCTATGTCCACAACTTCAATGACCGGCAATCTGGCCAGGAACCCGACGGAATCCTTACCGGCCCAATCGCGGAAGTTTTACTATGGCTGGGTCATGTTGCCGCTGGCGATGCTTGCTCTGGCAGCTAGCGCCCCCGGTCAGACTTATGGCGTGATGATCTTCAACGAGGACATTCGCACCAGCCTCGGGCTTTCTTACAGTCAGTTGGCTTTAGCCTACACGCTGGGGACTATCATTGGCTGTCTGCCGATCACATTGTTCGGCACGGCGATGGATCGTTTCGGTCTCCGTCGCACAATGCTTGTCATGGTGGGGCTCTTCAGTCTCGCCTGTGGTTTGATGTCGCTGGTTGGAAACTGGCTGATGCTGCTCCTCGGCTTCACGTTTCTGAGAATGCTCGGCCCCGGGGCCCTGGCGTTTCTCAGCGGCAATACGCTTTCCTTCTGGTTCGACCGGAAGCTGGGCACGGTCGACGGCGTGCGTTCAACAGGGACCGCTCTGTCGATGATGATCGCTCCGCCGTTCGGTCTTCTTCTGCTGCATCAGTTCGGCTGGCAGAATGCGTATCTGTGCCTGGGAGCAATCATTGCGTTCGGACTGATGCCGTTATTCTGGCTGCTGTTCCGCAACAGCCCGGCGGAGTTCGGAAGGGGACTGGATGGGGTCGAAGCCATCCCGCCGACGTCCTCCGCCGACGGGCAGATTGAAGACCTGCTCTCCGCGAACGACTTTACGCTCGCTGAGGCAATGCGGACGCCCGCGTTCTGGATCTTCGGAGGCGGCAAGGCGCTGTATGCACTCATCCAGACGGCGCTCTTTTTCAGCCTGGTTCCCATCCTCAGTGAACGCGGCTTTGGTGCGGGCGAGGCCGCCACGTTGACGACTGTTTTCGGGACCACGCTTATCTTCATGCAACTGATCGGCGGTGCGCTGGCTGATCACTTCTCGCCGAGAATTCTACTGAGTGCGGGGCTGCTGTTCTTCTCGAGCGGACTGGCTCTCGTCTCTTATGCTTCGTCCGGAGGGATGATCATTCTGGCCGGTGTGATCTTTGGCTGCGGACAGGGAACCTTCTTTGGAGCGATTCAACCGGTGTGGGCCCGCTACTACGGCCGCGCGCATCTGGGGAAAATCCGGGGATTCCTGATGACGCTGATGGTCGGATCTTCGGCCCTGGGCCCGCTCTTCGCTGGAGCCACGTTCGACATGTTCGGACGATTCTCAGTCGCCATGAACGTCTTCACGCTCGCTCCGCTCCCGCTCGCCGTACTCTGTTTACTGGCACCCCGACCCCAAAAGTCGACATGCAGCCGTCCCGTGGAACAGATCGCCTCGGCCCCTGCGTGAATCGCCCATAAGCTCTCGGGTCCGATCGACGAACAACAGCCGTTAGTCTAATGGCTCCCACGACAGATCCGTATGTGCTTGTCTCTTCAAAAGAGAGGCGACCGGTCCCGCATGGAAAGCCTGCTCGGCAGTGGCAAGCTTAATCCTGAGCAGGGTGCTCGCGGTCCCGGAAGCCCTGCTCTGTGGCGAGCATCAGAGCCATTGCTCCGCCGCGGTCGTCTTTGCCGAGGATCGCCGTGCGATGAAAGTACGCTTCAAGGTCCTTTTGTTTACCGGTGCCGGTGCAGACGTCAGTCAGATCAAGACCGTTCGTATCGATGCGTCGCTTGATGGCCGCCCAACCCCGTGCCGCTGGTTCGCCATAAATCTCTTCGTCGAGAATCCCGAGTCGCATTCCGCGAAGCATTGCGAAGGTGAGCATGCAAGTGCAGCTGAACTCGGGGTAGCTCTCAGGATGATCGATCACCTGATGCCACATTCCCGTCGCATCCTGATACGGCAGTAGAGCCGCCAGGTGGTGCTGGAAGTCGTCAACCAGCTCCGCGTGCCCGGGCCAGGTGGAAGGCATCTCGCTGAGGACCAGCGCGAGTCCCAACGCCGGAAACCCGTTGCCTCGGCCCCAGGCCGCTTGATCGAGTGGCGAATGGCGATAGATGCCGTCTGTACGCAGACAGAGTTTCTGGATTGCGCGAACATGATTCAGGCAAGCCTGAAAGTAGTTGGGGTCACCCGTCAGGCGTCCGGCGGCAGCAAGTAGGGGAGGATCCATGAAGACTGAATCGCTCATCTCACTGTGATTCGGAACAACATCGACCGGCTCACCCGTCTTTCGGTCGATTCCAATTGAAGCGACGTTCTGCACAATCTTCCTGGCACGAGCTTCGCCGTCACGGTCAAAGGCGTCGACGAAGACGAGGTACCCGGCCACGGTCGAGGCACCGGGCACCTTGCCTGAGTTCGTTGTGTGGTCCTGCTCCAGCCAGGGCGTGATGACCGCATTTGCCTCAGCATTCCACTTCTGATTCCCTGTAAGCTCTCCCAGCCGCTGACGTCCGATGACGGCGAGTGATGGAATGTAAGCGATGCTGTCCAGTCGCCGACCGTAATGAGCCGCCAGCGCGGTGGCGACTTCGATTGGCGTGCGATCGGCCCGTTTCCGACGTTCAGTCGCCGCGTTGTCAGGATGCCTCGCAGCGAGATTTCCAGACTGGAGGAGCGCCTCGAGATGCTCTGGAGAGGCGACAACAGTGGAGGGAATCGTACCCATCTTCGCGACGGCGTTGGTTTCGAGCGCCTTCTTCAAATCATGGCCGTCGTCTCCGACAATAAGGACATGATCAAACCCCTGGGAGCCAAGCCATCGCCAGAAATAGAGGCCGGCGATGTCGCCGTCGTTGTAGGCTGTTCCTCGCGGAGGAAACGTTCTCTTGGTGAGTAACAGGTCAATTGCGGAAAGCTCCAGTGCTTCCGGGAGATCGTCGACCGATATCGTCCTGATCCAGGCACCCGCGTTGACAACGAGCACCCGCACGGCGGCGTCGTTTCCGTTCGGGGAGACCGTCGCTTTAAGGGGCTGCCCGTGGTTATCGCGACCAATAGGAACCTCTAGCCACTGAGCGATGACGGTCCGGGGAACGGCACTGTTACTGATGAAGAACGCCAACGCAAACAGAGCGAAGCCCAGTCTCAGGTTTCCGTGCATGGAGTCAACTCGCGATACTGTAACCAGATGAATATGAGCTCAGGATGAGACAACACAAGGTGCGGAGCTGCTGCTACTCGTCGCGATTGGCGAGTTCCAGTTCTTTGAATGCTGCTCTCAGTTCCCTCCTCGCCGCTTGAGAAGCTGTCGTGTCGTCGTTCTTTTTGATCGGGCGTTGTTCCTGAAGGTCAGACCGCATGTGGAACAGGCGGCCGTCGTTGTACAGTTTCCAGTCGCCGGTGCGGACCCAGCGGAGCCCGCTGCTGGTGCCGTCCGGTTCCGTGCCGCCCGGCTTGGGCAGAACAGCTTCCTCGGCGTAGGCCCATTCACGAGACGATTGTCCTGTGCCGAGAAGGCGGGGCGCGAAGCTGATGCCGTCGATCTTCCGGTCTTCAGGCAGCCTGGAACCGGTCAACTCGGCGAAGGTTGGCAGGTAATCGCTCATGTCCACGAGATCATCAACGACCTGTCCGCCCCGGATTTTCCCCGGCCAGTTCGCGATCAGCGGCACGTTAGTGCCGTCGTCCGTCAGCTTTTTCTTGCCACCGGGAACAAGCAGGCCGTTCTGCTCGGAGACAACCGATTCGCGGATCAGCTCTTTGCCCTCAGCCCGGATGATAATTTCGGGGGGCGTTCCGTTGTCAGCCGTGAAGATGATCAGCGTGTTCTTTCGCAGATCGAGTGCTTCGAGAGCCGCCACGAGCCGACCGACGTTGCGGTCCATTTCGGCGACCATCTCCGGATAATTGTCGTAGCGGTCGAAAGGCCCGTGCGGAACGGGGGGATCAAGATCGTCGGTCACCTCATGGCAGACGGCCATGGAATAGTAAGCGAGAAAGGGACGGTCCCGGTTCGATTTCATGAACTCGATCAGTCCACGCACATAGAGGTCGGGGCCGTAGTGACCGAGAGTATCCTCGCGGACGGCTCCATCGCGGTAGATCATCGGCTCGTAATAGCGGGGACCTTCGTGCCAGCCAAACAGGTCGGAATGTTCAAAGCCCATTCGCTGAGGATGCTGCGGATCGTCCCGCAATAGACAGAGCTGCCATTTGCCGGCGATGTACGTCGCGTAGCCGCTCTCAGTCAGCAGGTTCGACCAGGTGAATGGCTCTTCGGCTTTCGGGAAATCTCCCCAGGTCACCTGTCCGTGTCGAAACGGGTACTTGCCGGTCATGAGCGTCAGCCGTGTCGGATGACAGACCGGCATGCTGAATCCATGGCGGAACTTCATGCCCGTCCGGGCGAGTTCATCGAGATGGGGCGTGGAGTAGGATTGCCCGCCGTAGCAGCCGAGAACTTCCTGACCGACGTCATCGGCCAGAATGAACAGGATGTTCGGCCGATCGTCGGCAGACCACGCGGGGGCTGCGGTCGAGAGTACCGAGAACAAAGCGCATACGGACAGAATCAGTCTTACAACCATCATCGAGCCTTTGGCTGAGATTGAACGCGGAGTCAGAACGAAAGTTGGCTTATTCGTCCCGGGTGCGATAGAGAAACGCATCGGACGTGAGTAGCGAGACGAGCAGGGCATTCATGCTGCCGCCGTTCTCCTTGTAGGCACGATAGGCATCCTGAAGAACGGGGGCATCGTTGAGTGTTTCGTTGCGACCCATCCAGAACCGGAATGCGTGGCGGACGAAGACCTGCTCAGCCCGTTCGCTTTCGGCCAGCTTCTGGATCAATTCAATCGCATTCCCGACTTTGCCATCGAGTGCAGGATCGCCGGAGTCGATAATCTCGCCCGTCGTGTCGACCGGTTTGTCGAGTTCGACCTCCCGGTAGAGGCCCGCGTGATTGAACATCTCAAACGGCAGCCCGAGCGGGTCCATTTTCTTGTGGCAGGTCCAGCAGTAGGTCTCACGCGTGACTCTCATCCGCTCGCGGAGCGTATTCTGCGGCTCGTCCGGCAGCATGGCGTCGACAGTAATTGGGACGTCCGGAATGCCTCCGCCGATCAGGCGTTCCTGAACCCAGCGACCACGGCGGATGGCGTGATTGTCCATCGCGTCGGAGTGAGATACGAGCCAGCTCGGCTGGGTGAGAATGCCGAGACGCTGATCTTTCGGCACGGTCGCGAGGATTCGTTCCGGCTTCATGGATCCGTTCCCGAAGCTGCGACGACTCACGCGGGCGTAAATCTCGGGACCGGACAGCGCGACCTCGGTCACCTTGTGATTGGGGGCGTTGCGGCGGTTCGCTTTGTCGCCTTCAAGCTTTTTCTGAGCGGCGGCCAGCGCTCTCTTCTTCTCGGCCAGCTCTTTCTTCTTGTTTCGAGCCTCGTCGGGATTGGCTTCGAGGAACTCTTCCAGCTCGGTGAGGGCTTTCCGGGCAGCTTCAAGTTCAGCGGTCGCCTGCCTTTTGGCTTCGGCTTCAGCCTGTTTCTCAGCCGCCACTGAAGCTTGAATCTCGGCGGCTGAATTCCGTTTGCCGTAGTAAACATTGTCGGCTTTGGTCGCCACAACCATCTTCGTGGTCAGCAGACGCTTGAGCATATCTTCGTCGTCGGCGAGGATCATCTCGATCAGCCGGTCCGTGCTCGCCGTGGCGTCGAACATGGCCTGATAGTGAGCCGTGCCACGGTTGTTCACACCAGTGTCGGCCAACGCACGCGAGTCCTTGCAGATGTAACCTCCACGATCGTAATCGAAGTAGTCCCGGAAGAATTGCAGAATCCGTGGCTTGCGGAGGCTTTCATCGGCGAGCATGCGCTCGACCTCGCGTTTGACGTCTTCGCGAGTTCGCATGCGGCCTTCGATAATCGCCTTTCGAAGCGAATCATCCGGCTGGATGTATCGCAGGGCATGGTTGACTGCGAGTCCGAGTTCCCAATCCTGCAGCATGACGCGGCCGTGCTCATCGGTGGGGCCCTGCTGGACGAGCTCCGGGCGGAACAGAGCGTCGCGATCCAGGAAGATCGGAGTGAGCCCGAGCACTGCGCCGTCTTTGGTGCCGAGCGTTTTGATCGACTGCTTCAGGATCGCCAGGTAGTCCTCCGATTCCCTGTCACTCGGCGGACGAAATGTGAGCGCTTCGAACAGGAAGTTGACCGCATCCCGCATTTCGGCTTCGCTGATATCGTCGTCTTTCAACAGCTCGTAAACCGGCGTAAGAGGACGCACGGTTTTGGTGCTGTAGACGAGACTGGTGGGCAGGCCGCGGATGTCCCCTTCCATGAATTCACGGGCGGCGTTGACATCGTCGGTAATCTGGTGCGGCTTCGCGATACTGAGAGGACCATCGGCCATGTAGCGGATGATGTCCTCAGCGACGCTCATGATCTGCGTCGCTTCGGCACTGTTAACGGTATAGAAGGTCGGATAGTTCTCCAGGCCGTGATCGCGAGCGGTGGAGAGGACCGCGGGAACGCTTTTGACGGCCGTTGCGTAGGCAACCGTTCCGCCTTGCCAATAGATGATTCGATCGGTTCCAAAGTAGAGCTTGAGTTCGCCGCCATGGTTGGTCGGGACGGCATCACCATGCGTTCGGAGACCGGGCTTCTCCGGATCGAATTCGGGTTCCGTATTGATCAACTCATTCAGTCGGGTGATGTGTTCCTGCGGCGTGACTCGCCAGAGCCGGGCAGGGGACGAAGTCGGCTTCAGGCGGATGCCTTCCGGGAGCGAACCGAACAGCAGTTCGTGATCGACGAAATTCCCCTTGTCGGGATCGTCGGGCGCACGGAAACCGCCCTGGGCCTGCATTTCATGATCGAGCTCGCTGGCGATCCAGGCAGAGAACTGCAGTCGTTCCACGGTCTCAGGCTGGTCCATCTCTTGCGGCGGCATCTCCTTGAGAGTGACCTGTGCCCAGACCGATTCCCAGATGCCGGCGTTGACTTCATCGACCGGACCGAGATCGTGCAGCGAGAGGTTGCCCTCCGGTTCAATCTCGCCGTGGCAATCGATGCAGTGCGAGTTCAGGAAGGGACGGGCAAAGCCATCGAAGTCCTTCTCGACGGGCTCACCGGGAGTGAAGGATTCCGCACTCGCGATCGACGAGAGCAGGCTCCATGAGATTGCGATCGCGGCGAGTCCAACCCGGTTCATGCCAGCAGTTCCTTGATCGGTCCAGCGCTGTTATCGAACTTCTGCGCCAGCTTCTCGTTCATGTTGAAACGTTCGCAATCTTGCCCCGCAGCCTGAAGGATCGTTGCGTAAAGGGCGTTGATGGGGCGTTTGCCGTCGAGCTGAGTAAAGCAGCCGGTTTTGAACGCACCATCGAAATTGCCCAGCAGCATGACCGGCCAGTTGGCTCCGTTTGTGTGCTGCTTGTCGGCGTTGTTGCTGGTGTAGACGATGAGAGTATGATCCATCATCGTTCCGCTGCCTTCCGGAACGGCATCGAGTGCTTCGATCATGCGGACGAGCATGCGGCTGTTGTACTGCCGGATCTTGATCCAGATGGGATTGCCCGGCTGATCCATGTGGCCGAGATTATGGCCCTGCTGTTCGACGCCGAGTCCTTTCCACGCCCCAAAAATCTCGCCCCGGCCTGACCCGATGGTCAGCGTGTTGGTAATCCCCGAGGTTAGTGACGAAATACCGAGATCGAGCAGTACGTCGTGCCAGTCCGTCTCGAATTCCGGATTCGTGTATCGGCCGTCGACTTCGGGGGCGAACTTCCGCAAATGATCGGACACGGTTTCGAGGCGGTCTCTGAGGCCGTTGACATCTCTGAAGCCCTGCACGTACTGGCCGTAGCGCTGCTGATCGGAGACGGGAAGTGACCGTCCATCCGCCGCAGCGAGTTGTTCAATCTGATTGAAGACGTTGGACCGGGCTTCGTGGCGGAGACGGATGTCGCCGGAAGAAATGCCGCCGTAGAGCATCTGATAGAGATGATTCGGATTCGAGTGCATGAAGATCGGCTGACCGGCGCCACTGGCCGACAGCGTCGCGATAGTTGGCTTGGTCTTCATGTTCTCGATGGAGTCCATGCCGATACACAGATGGGGCAGCATGGTCTCGGGCAGGATCTTGCTCAGCTCGTAATCGACGGTCGCCGCACTCGGCGGCACGCCATCGCTGCCTCGATAACCACCCAGGGCACCAAAGAAGGCACTGTGAGATGGGCTCGTATGCAAACCGTGCAGCCCGTTGATGATATGCAGTCGGTCCTTGTATGGCTCGAGCGGGCTGATCGGCTCGGGGAGCTTAGCCTTCGCAAGCGAACCGCTTCGCTTCATGCCTTCCGGAATGCAGGTTTGCGGATCGAATCCCTGATTCTGCATGAAGAAAATAACGCGTTTCGGCGTGGTCGTGAGGCCCGGCGAGGCCCAAAGCTGCTGCGCGGGGAGAAGGGACGCCCCAAACGCGGCGCCGACGCCGGTCGCCATTCCTTGCAGCATCTTTCTGCGATTCAGCATGTTCGGCCTTTCATTTACGGCAGAGCGGGTGGGTCTGTCAGCGAAGCGTCAGCCCGGACACTTCGACCGCAACAGGAATTGAATGTGGACACATCAAGCGGGTGGGGCGTACGGAGAGCATGACGAGCGGGCCGAGAATCAATTTTAACATCTGCAAGTCTTGATGCAAGACCGTTCAGGCGTCGGGGAAGCTCTTCGAACCCCAAAGTCCGTTAATGGTATCGGCCAGTTTGTTTCTCGAAATTGCCGGACGTCTCAGTGAGTCGATGACCCCTTCGGGGTGCTGCGGCGATCACTCATGGTCCCGAAGACTTTTTCCAGGTCCGATTGTTCCGCAGGTTTAACAAGATGGAGATCGAAGCCGGCTTCCCGGGTTCGTCGTTTGTCCTCGTCCTGGCCCCAGCCGGTCAGAGCGACCAGCGTCAGGTCCGTTCCCCAAGGCTGCTGGCGAAGGTGGCGAGCCGCCTCGTAACCGTCCATCCGAGGCATCCCGAGATCCATCAGAACGACTTCGGGGCGAAACTCCATTGTCGTGGCGACGGCTTCGTGTCCGTCGGCTGCGTAGCGGACCTCATGGCCCAGAGCTTCAACAATGAGGCCGAGCATATCTGCCGCAGACTTGTTGTCGTCGACGATCAGGACGCGAAAGCTGCCGTTATTCTGACTGACGGCCGGGGGCTGATGTGTGATCTGGACCGGTTCCCGGAGCACGGGGAGTTGAACGCGGAAGGTGCTTCCGCGATTCTCGCCGTCGCTTTCCACGGTGATCTCACCGCCGTGCATCTCGACCAGGGATTTCACGAGCGTCAACCCGATGCCGAGTCCGGCATAGGACTTCTCCGCGCAATGTTCGATCTGGGTGAACATTTCGAAGACGCTCGTCTGCATTTCCGCAGGAATTCCGATACCGTTGTCGGTCACTGAGATGGAGACTTGTTCATCGACCGGAACGACCTCAAGTGAGATCTTTCCGCCGTTGGGAGTGTATTTGGCGGCGTTGTTGAGCAGGTTGGAGACAACCTGTGCGAGACGATGCGGGTCCGCGTGCAAATAAATTGATTCCTCGGGGATCGCCACCGTGAACTCATGACCGGCTTCGACGATAAACGGTTCTGAGGCTTCCCGGGCGCTTTGCAGGACATCGGCCAGGCAAACCTGACTTTTCCTGAGCTCGAGTTTCCCGCGCGTAATCCGCGAAACGTCGAGCAGATCATCGACGAGGATGATCAACTGCTGAGTCTGACGCTCCATGGTCTGCCGGATCTCTTCCAGGGTCTCGGGATCGTCCTGGCACAGTTTCATCACTTCCAGCCCCGTGCGAATAGGGGCGAGGGGATTTCGCAACTCGTGAGCAAGTGTGGCCAGAAACTCGTCTTTTCGACGATCGGCGACTCGGAGTGCTTCTTCGTCCCGTCTTCGTTCAACGGCGATGGCGGCTGTGCGGGCCAGCACCTCCATCAGATTCAGCTGGTCCATTGTCGGGTGCCCAGGAGCAGGCGAATAGACCGCGAAAGTTCCCAGCACGTCGTTTGTCGAGGAAAAGATCGGAGTCGACCAGCAGGCCCGCAAGTTGTGGCTAAGGGCCAGATCGCGATAGTTCTTCCATAACGGATCCGTTTCAATATCGGAGACGATCACGGGTTCTTTGAGAAAAGCGGCTGTGCCACAGGACCCGTTCCCATGTTGGATGGGGCAACCATCGACGGCCGCGGAGTACTCCGCCGGCGCCCGAAGTCCAGCCGTGGAGCGAAGACACTGCCCGGATTCGTCGACCAGAAGAATGGTGGCGATGAACCGTTGATCGCTTTGACTTTCGATGATCTCGCAAAGTGCGTCGAGGACATCGGTTAGGGGAGCACCGCGAACGAGGAGTTCCAGAGCCCGTTTCTGGGCATCCAGCACAGCTTCATTCCGCTTTCGTTGACTGACATCTCGAAAGTAAACGGAGATACCATCTGCGGCCGGATAGGCGTGGACTTCGTACCAGCGGTCGTGATCGGGGTAATAAGAGGTGACCGAGAGCGTTTTCAGCTCTCGGGCGGCCTTTCGATAGACCTTCTCGAATTCGCTCCCCGCCAGCCCGGGATATTTGTCCCACATCACGTGCCCGAGTAAGTCCAGGCACTTGTTCTTCAGAAGTTTTTCAGCATGTGGATTGACGTAGGTGAATCGCCAGTTCTGGTCGACGGCGAAGAACGCGTCCGAAATGCTCTCCAGCACATTGCGGGTTTTCTGTTCCTCCTCCCGCAGTCGTGCCTCGGCTCGGTTTCGATCGGTCACATCTCTGGTAAAGCAGCGAGTATGAAGGAACTGTCCATCCTTCCATCTCACGCTGGAGTCGATCAGGACTTCTTTCAACGAGCCATCTTTGCAGACGAGCCGCGACGGGTATTCGCGGAGTTGTTCGCCGGCCGACAGTCGCTCAAGAATGTCGGCAATGACTTCCTCGTCCGCGTGAAAGTCGCTAATGGGCCGTCCGACGTATTCTTCCCGGCTGTAACCGAGCAGGTCCAACTCGGCCTGATTGGCTTCGATAATCGTGCCATCCCCCGCGACCCAGTGCAGCCCGACGGTGGCCTTCTGAAAGAAATCTGTCAGTTCTTCCAGACTGTCCCGCAGTCGCTCTTCGGCCGCCTTTCGTTCGATGAACTGGCCGAGATGACTGGCGACGTTCTCGGTCATCTCGAGCAGATCGGCGTCCGGCTCTTTGATGCCCGTATTGAAGAACTCGATAACACCCAGAGTCTGGTCGCCAACGCCGACTGGACAGGCAAATGCACTGCGGAGACCTTCTGAGATCGCGGCGGGGGCCCGGGGAAACTTGGGATGTTGCGTCACATCCAGAATCCAGTGCGGACGGCGTTCGGCCCAGACACGCCCGGGAAGGCCTTCTCCATAGGGGAAACTCCGTTGCCGACTTGCCGATTCAAAGGCCGTCGATGCGGTCCCGGTATGGTTATAACAGTCCCGGAAAATCAGCGACTCGCCCCGGTCGTCTATCGCCCAGAAGACACCAATCTGCCAGTCCAGCGTACGACAAAGCGCCTGGAGAACGCCCTGAACACCTTGTTGGACCGATGTTGCATTCGTGAGTACCTGTGTCCCCGCGTGACGGGCATTACGATACCGCTCATTTCGCTTTCGTTCGGTGATGTCTCGGATATACGCAGTGTAAAGTGACGAGCCATCCATGGGAACGTGCGTGAGCGTGATCTCCGCGGGAAACTCGCTTCCATCGGATCGGCGGACGAACAGGTCCAGCCTCGCTCCCGCGGCAAGTCCGTCGTCCGTGCTTAGAAAGCTCGTCAATTCCTGACTGTGTTCTGCACGATGTTGGCTGGGAAGAATCAGGTCGGCCAGATCGCGACCGATCACGTTGGCACAGCGATAGCCCAGCAATTCCTCCGCAGCCGGATTGAACTCGACGATACGGCCGGCTTCCTCGAACGTAATAATGCCGTCCAAAGCCGTCTCGAACATCGCCCGCTGGCGGGCTTCACTCTGCTCAAGCTTCCGCTCGGAAGCTCTACGAGCGGTGACATCGTGAAAGACCAGAATTGCCCCAACGACCTCGCCGGCCCGAGAGAAAATCGGGGCGGCACTGTCATCGATCGGTCGCTCGTTGCCGTTCCGGTCGATCAGCAAGGTATGGTTCGCGAGGCCGACGATCGTGCCGACCTTCAGCGATTTGAGGGCGGGATTAGGGACCTCTTGACGGGTTGATTCATTGATGATGTGGAACACAGTTTCGAGTGGGACGCCGCTGGCCGATTCTGTGGTCCAGCCGGTCAGTTCTTCCGCGACCTTGTTCATGAGCGTCACGCGACCATCCACGTCGGTCACAATCACGCCATCGCCGATGCTGGTCAGAGTGACGTGAAGGTATTCATTCCGCTCCTGCAGTTCCTTTTCCAGGCCAATACGACGCTCGATTTCCCCATTCAGTTCGGCAATCTTCTCATTAACCAATCGGTAATGGCGGACCGAAGCCTGTCGCGGAGTGAGCTTGAGCAGCAGTGTTGTCGCGCCCCCTTCCGACTCGTGATTGGCAAGCATCCCGTCGCAGCGGAAGTGGACCTCTCCGTCGGAGCCCTGGAGACTCAGCGAGCTGAACACCGGCTGGCGGCTGCGAGAACAGAGACGCAGAAAGTCGCGCAAGGCATCGGGAGACGTCGAGGTCAGATCGAACAGGCTCCTTCCCTCGAAATGGGGAGGTTCGAACCCCAACTGGAGGACTCCGGCGTTGACAGCGAGAATCTGGCCGTCACGAGCCACCAGGAGGACCGCTTCAGAAAGCAGTGCTGACCACGTACGAAACTGTTCAGGAGACATCAACATCAGCCTCGGAAATACTCACGACCTTCAGCGGCTTTGGCAGCTTCGGACGGTTTGAGGTGCACAACCACCCGGCATCCGGCATCACCTCTCGCGATCGCTTCTTCGATCACGACTTTGGAGTATCCCAGGTTCTCAGCTGCGATGACACCAAAAACGTTCGAGGTCATCATGCACAGGGAAGGGCGGTCGAGGACCTTTTCGCCGAACGGACAGGCCCGATTACCGAGCACAATCTTCTCGTCAGTCTGTTCGATGATGTAAAAGTCACCCTGGATCCGCCGCTTGAGGTCGACGAGGACTTCAGCGACCTGTTCTCGCGTTAGATGATCGACCTGCAACCCGGAGAGATACTGCTCGTTAATCTGCTCCCCCATCCGCTGGCCGACGATGCTGATGAAGCCCGAAGCTTCCTGCAGTCCGACAATCTCCTGCAGGGAACCGGAAAGCTCCCTGAGCAAAGTCCGAACGAAGTTGTCCCGCTCAAGAGCGATCGGCAGTTCATGCATCGAGGGAGCAGTTTCATCCATGCCCGTTCTTTCCTGGTCAGCGCTGGAGGGTGGCGATGAGGCAATTTCTCTCAAAGTCAGCCCCGTTATACCATAACTTTTGTGACCGCCGGGGGCATTTTGAAGAAAACCTGAGGCGAATCGTACCAAAAACACGGACTGAGACAGGGGTGCCCCTGTTCATTGGCGCGGCGACGGACGCAGCAGCCACCCAACGTGCAGGCAAAAAAAAGACGGCGCTGCTGAACAGCGCCGTCTTGAGACAACTCGAACCGACCGGATTATCGTTTCCGGACTTCGATCACGTATTTCATCAGGTCGTTGAACTCTTCACGATCCTTGAGAGTTCTCGTGAGGTTCGCGGGCATCAGCGACGTACGAGAATCGACGACGTCTTCGATGTCATCCTGTTTGATGACGATGGGTGATGGCTGGGCCAGGTTTCTCATGACCAGTTCGTCATCATTCTCGGAAACACGAATCCCGGTGACGATTTTCCCGTCGATCGTGACAACGGTGACCTGCGCGAAGTCCTTATCGATCCGCTTGGAAGGGCGCAGGACCGAATCAATCACTTCAACGGGTTGCAGAACGCTCGTCAGTTTTGCCAGTTCCGGACCGATGCGCGGAGCACCGGGAGCGGGATCGTGACAGGAGGCACACGCGGCTGCCGATTTATAGAAGAGTGTCTTACCGCGATCCGCGTTGCCGCTCTCCATGGCGATCTTGGCCAGTTCCGCCGGATCGATGCCGAGGAGTTCGTTCTCCAGTTCGATATTGGAAAGCTCTTCTTCGTGAATTCCAATGTCTGCCAGAACGAGTTCCGCTTCCAGCGGATGCTCGGCGAGCAGTTCATCCGGATTCCAGAAGATGGAACGCTCGGCGGTCTCTGCTCGCACCCGGGAGACTTTCTCCGGGGCGATCGTGGAAGCCGCGTTCCCCCAGGTGTTCCGGACGAACGTCAGCACCGCGGCCATTTCCTCATCGTTGAGCAAATTCTTGAACGCGGTCATCGGTGGGACGCCGCGGGCAGGATCATACGTCTTGCCATGCACGGTCAGTTTGCCCCACATCCCGTGGAGAGCCATCTTGATCAGCCGTTCTTCACTCCCGTTGACCCAGGCACTGCTGACCAGAGACGGATAGGTAATTCCGTTCCCCTTGCCATGCGCCAGGTGACAGGTCGCACAGTGAGCTTCCCGCTGATAGACAGCCGCTCCCAGTTCGTAAACTTTCTGATCTTCCGGGCTGAGGTGCTTGGGAGGATCGTACTTCACGAACTCGATTTCCGCCGGAGCCACGAAGCCACTGGCTCCCTTGGCGTCGACGTTGTACCAGAAGTGCTCGACCGTTTTGGCAGCGACAACTGCATGCTGCACACTCGAGTTGAGCAGCTTCTTGAGCAGCTCGTCATTCTTGACGTTGAACTGCTGGTGAACCCAGAGTGCTTCGAGCAGATGGTGAGCTTCGGTTTCATCGTTTGGATCGAGCCCGACCATCCATTTCTTCGTGGCGGCGATGACCTTCTTCGGATCATGCGAGCTCAGCTCGACACGCGTGCGATGACGGATACCGTTGACGGGATGCTTCAGGTTATCCAGCAGATCAGCGATCGGCTGTCCCTCGATCTCGACCGGCTTCTGCAGCGGGCGATCCTTGACAGTAAGCCGGAAGATACGGCCGTGCTGATGGTCGCGATTAGGGTCGCGGATGTTGTGCTGCATATGCCCGATGATGACGTTGCACCAGTCGGAGACGTACAGGGCTCCGTCGGAACCAACGATCGCATCGGTCGGGCGGAAGTTGCGGTCGGTGCTGTTGAGCAGTTCCATTCCGGGCGTTCCCCAGACTTCGCCAAACTTGCGATCCTTGCCGTCGCCATCGCGATCGAGATCGTATTGCTTGACGCCGAGGAAGCCGATCGTGTTGCAGATCAGGAAGTCCTGCTGCATGTCTTCGGGGAAGTGATTCGACGAAAGGATTTCATCGGCTGCGACCGGGCGGAATTCCTTGGTCAGCAGCTCGTGCATTTTGAATCCCTTGCCTTCCGGCCGGACCTGATAAGAGCGTCCGCCGGTCCCGTCGTTGGCGTAGCAGTAACCCCAGTAGTCGAAACTGGTGCCGTGCGGGTTGGGAGAGTTGCCCGCGTGCGGAGTGATCACGAACGTGCGGGGATCAAAGCGATACATTCCAGAATCGCCGATGTTCAGGTTCTGCCGCCAGGGGGTCTCGTGGTTATGCACGAGGAAAATCCCACTCTGCCAGTAGATGCCGCCGTCCGGTCCATAGATCAGGTTGTTGGCCGCGTGGTGGGTGTCGGAAGTTCCGAGTCCCTGCAGCAGGATCGAGCGGGTATCGGCTTTGTCGTCGCCATCGGTGTCCTGCAGGAACAGGAGATCCGGACCAGAGGTGACAACAACGCCATCGTTCCAGAATTCGAATCCGAGCGGGTTGTGAACGTGAGCGAAGATCGTCTTCTTATCGGCGACGCCGTCGTTGTCGGTGTCCTCCAGGATCATCAGCGAGTCGTTCATTTCCTTCAGCGGTTCCCATTTGGGATAGGTGTTCCAGCAGGCCACCCAGAGGCGCCCCTTGCTGTCGACCTGCATCTGAACCGGGTTGGCCATCTCGGGGAAAATCTGCTCGGAGGCGAAGACGTTGAGTTCAAAGCCTTCGGGCACGGTGATCTGAGCGAGACTTTCTTCAGGACTCAGATACTCCGTCGTGCCTTCCTTATCCTTGCTGGAACTCTTGCTGCCCCCGCCCACATTGGAAATAACCTTTACGGGAGGCGGAACGTTGCTGTCGTCGGCTTCGAGAGTGCGACCCTCGGTAGCCGCCCAAATCACGGGATCGCGGTTGGCGGTCATGACGTCGAGCATGGTCAACTCGTGCTTGAGGACGTCGGCGTTGCTCTGGTTGTTGACGAAGGTCAGCGTCGACCGGCTTCCCCAGACGTCGTTCCCGTCGGTGGCCCGGTAGCGGTTGTGCCAGTGCCAGTTCTTGTCCTGCACAGCGGCGTAAACCTCGGTGAGGCTTTCGGCGGGAGCGGCGGGTTTCTTCAGCAGGGCTTTGGAGATAATCTCCGCCAGCTCACGATAACCCTCGGCGTTCAGATGAATCCCGTTGAGCGTGAACTGTTCCGGGCTGGAGGCGAACAGCTGAAACGTCGGTGAATACAGGTCGACAAATGTGGCGTCGGCGTCAGCCGCGGCCCGGCGCGTCGCCTGGGTGTAAGCCGCAAGGTTTGCATTCAGTTGAACGCCATCGGGCAGATTCGGGTTGCCCGTGTTCTCGTAGGCAATGGGACTAAACAGGACGAAGCGGGCATCGACGTCATCGTCTTTGCGGAGGGCGCGATACTTCTCAACGAGTTTGACCAGTTCCGCCTGATAGGCATCCGCTCCCTCGGCTCCGGCAAACGATTCGTTGTAGCCGTACATGATGAAGACAACGGTCGGGGCGACGTGCTGGAGATATTCCTCGTCGTTTGTGAAACCCTTGTTACGCGGACGCTGATTGACCATGTCGCCGGAAAAGCTCATGTTCCGGAAACGGACATTCATGTCTTTCAGGTTGCTTTGCAGAACCGTCTCGACCCACGGACTGTGCTGCATGCGGTCGGCGAGACCGTTGCCGTAAATAGCAACGACATCGTTCTTCTGAAACTTGAAAGGTTCGGCGGAATAGCTGGTCTGAGCGACAAGCAATGTCGGCAACAGGAACAACAACCCCTGGACGTATTGGATAATTACGGATTTTGATCTGGCTGTCATGGACGCGGATGAGCCTTGAGCTGGATAGAGTTGAGACAAACAGCGGAAAGAGCCGGTGGGCTCTGCTGAGAGCAGGGACGCGACGCATGAACGGTCCCGAATGTGTTGAGATTATGCCGGGCGGTCCCCTGTAATCAAGTCCAAGGGCCCGAGACTCCTCTGGAGCATCGCGTAATGGAGGCCGAATTCGAGGCGCGGGCCTGAGACCCGGCTCGCCAGAAACTGTTCAGAATCGGTTATCGGATTGTGAAAAGTCGGCGATCCCCGTAAGCTGAATGCCCCACCATGACGATGCCCCCGTGGTTGACGTCTTGCGGCTGATCGACTCTTTGGAGCGATCGACGACGACGTTAATCAGTCTCCAGCCCGACAAGGTTGCCCGATGAGACTCATCCGCATTCTCTGCACGACATTCGCACTCCTGGGAGTGTGCTGCCCGCAGACCGCTTATTCTGAGTCCGCAGATGTGGACTACCTCACTCAGGTCAAGACGTTGCTTCGCGAGCGATGTTTCGCCTGTCACGGAGCGCTGAAGCAGGAAGGTGGGCTTCGCCTCGATACCGCCGAGTTCATCAAACAGGGAGGTGATTCTGGCCCGGCGATCATTCCCGGCACACCGGCCACGGAGAGTCTGCTTATTGAACGCGTGGCCGAGCCAGACCCGGCTCTGCGGATGCCGCCGGAGTTTGAAGGAGAGCCGTTCTCTTCCGAGCAGATCGAGATCTTGCAGGACTGGATCACCACCGGAGCCGCCGCTCCCGCGGATGAAGAACCCGAGCAGGACCCGAGTCAGCACTGGGCCTTCCAGCCTGTTGAACGCCCTGTTGTCCCCGAAGTGAAGAACGCGGGCTGGGTTCGCAATCCGATCGATGCCTGGATCGCCGCCGGACAAGAAAGCCAGGGGCTGCAGCCTCAGGGCGAAGCCTCGCGAATTCAACTGCTGCGACGACTCTCGTTCGATTTGACCGGCCTGCCGCCAACTGCCGAAGAGATTGCCGAATGTCTGAACGATTCCTCGCCGGACTGGTACGAGAGAGCGGTTGAGCGTTTACTGGCCGATCCGCGTCACGGTGAACGCTGGGCTCGGCACTGGATGGATATCTGGCGGTACAGCGACTGGTGGGGCTTCAGGAATCAGCTTCGGAATAGCCAGCCGCACATGTGGCACTGGCGGGACTGGATTGTTGAGTCATTGAACCGCGATGCTCCGTACGACGAGATGCTCCGCCTCATGCTGGCGGCTGATGAACTCGCTCCCGGCGATCCCGACAAACTTCGGGCGACGGCCTTTCTGGCCCGCAACTATTACATCTTCAACCGCACCCGCTGGATGGACGAAACCGTCGAGCATGTTGGCAAGGGGCTGCTTGGCCTGACAACGAACTGCGCGAAGTGTCACGATCACAAGTTCGATCCGATTACGCATGTTGACTATTACAAGATGCGAGCCTTCTTCGAATCCTATCTGGTCCGAATGGACATGGTTCCCGGCGAGCCCAAGTTCGAGAACGACGGCATCCCCCGCGTCTTCGACGGGTTGCCGGAAGAGCCGACGTACTTGCACATCCGCGGCGATGAGGCTCAACCGGATGAGTCGGAAGTGATCAAACCGGGCGTGCCGGCATTGTTGGAGTTTGCGCCGCTTGAGGTCGAAGAGGTCGCGCTTCCCGAAGTCGCTGCCGAACCGGCCCGGCAGCCGTGGGTTCTGGAGAATCATATCGCTGCCGCCGAGCAGAAAGTTGCGGCCGCCCTCACTAAGCAGAAGGCTGCAGAAGCGCGACTGGAAAAGGTCGAGAACGAAGCCGCTCCTGACGGCGACGAGATGACTCCGGAAGAAACGCCGTCCTTCGCTCCGATTCATGAAACCTTCGCCACGCTCGATGAGACCCGCTGGAAGCTGGGACCGGGCGACTGGAGCCACAGTCCCGGACAGGTTCAGCAATCGCTCGACGGTCCACAACGGTCGATTCTTCAGCTGTTGCAGAACGCCCCGCGTGACTTCGAAGCGACCTTACGATTCACGATTCAGGGAGGCAGCCGATATCGAAGCGTTGGGATTGCCTTCGATGGCCCCTCGGCTGCCGATGGCCAAACCGTTGACCCCAAGTTCCTGGTCTACGCCAGTGCACACGCGCCCGGCCAGAAGGTTCAGGCGTCCTACGATGACAACGGGACATGGCGATACCCGGGCGACGGGAAGAAGGCGGTGGAACTGGAGTTGAATACGGGATACACCCTCCGGCTGCAGGTTCGCGGTCCGCTGATGAATGTCTTCCTTGATGAGGAACCAACGGTCATCTGGCAGTCTCCGGTTCCGAGGACGCCGGGAGCGATGCAGCTCATCACGTTTGATGCCCTGGCGACGATTCAGGAGTTTCATCTCACGGCCCTGCCGGCCGATGTGACGCTGAGAACACCAGGCTCGGCAGCCACGGGCGCAACCGATGAACTGGCCGAAGCACGACGCGACCTGAAACTGGCGACCGCCAATACTGAGGTCGCACAGGCCGAGTTGAGCAGCGTTCTCGCCCGAGCAGAAGCGATGAGAGCTTCGTGGGAGAAACCCGGTTCAGAACAGGCCCGACAACTGCGCATCGAAGCGATTCGCTCCGAACAGCGTATGGCGGTCAATAAGGCGAATGTCGAACTCCTCAACGCCGCCTTTGCACTGGAGCGAGCCACCAAAGATAAGCGGAAGGCCGCCGAAGAGAAGCACAGGAAAGCGGAGGAGGCTCTGGCCAAAGCGCAGAAAACGCTTGAGCAGGAGGTTGCCGAAGACGCGACGTTCACAAGATTGCCGGGAGCCAAATGGTCAGCGACCCGGTTTCAGTACACCGGCAAGGACGATCCTGAAATCGCCTTCCCGGAAACGAGCACGGGCCGTCGCACGGCTCTCGCAAAATGGGTCACTGATCGTCGCAATCCCCTCACTGCTCGGGTCGCCGTGAATCATCTCTGGACTCGGCACTTCGGGCAGCCACTGGTGGCGACGACCTTTGATTTCGGTCGCAACGGGGCGACTCCGACTCATCCCGAATTGCTCGACTGGCTTGCTTCCGAGCTCATGGACAATGGCTGGAGCATGAAGCATATCCATCGCCTGATCGTGACTTCGAGCACGTATCGCATGGCGTCGACAACGACCGGAGCGGAACAGAAGCTCGCGAAAGACCCGGATAACCAGTACTGGTGGAGACGCGTTCCGATTCGCCTCGAATCGCAGGCCGTTCGCGATTCCGTGCTCGCTCTCGCGGGAACGCTCGATGAAACCATGGGCGGGCCGAGCGTTGCTCCGAATGAACAGGACAAGTCGCGACGACGCAGCCTTTACTTCTATCATTCGAACAACGATCGAAACCTGTTGCTTACGACCTTCGATGAAGCATCGGTCACCGAGTGCTATCGCCGCGAACAGAGTGTGGTGCCACAGCAGGCACTGGCACTTTCGAACAGCGAACTGGTGCTCGAATCGTCCGGTGTGATCGCCGCTGCCCTGACGAAAACGCATGCGGACGAAGAAGAATTCATCCGACAGGCATTCCTGCAAGTGCTGGCAATCGATGCCACTGAGACTGAGATTGCCGCCTGTCAGTCTGCTATGTCTGCCTGGAGAGAGTTGCCTGATGCGACCGACGACTCGGCTCGGGCCAATCTGATCTGGACGCTGATCAATCACAACGATTTTGTCACGCTGCGCTAGAGACACTTCGCTGACGGAGACCGACCATGAACGACTATCAGCTGAACCATTGCCAGCGACGAACCTTTCTGGCCGACATGGGCATGGGGTTCACCGGCCTCGCTCTCGGCGCGATGCTGCAGAATGAATCGCGCGCTCACGAAGCCGCCTGGGCCCCGCCCACGGGTGATCCGCACTTTCAGCCCAAGGCGAAGAGCGTTATCTGGCTCTTCATGAACGGCGGCGTCAGTCAGATGGAGAGCTTCGACCCCAAGCCGATGCTCTCGAAGTACGGCGGAAAAACGATCGCCGAAACTCCCTTCGCCGATACACAGGATCCGGAGAAACTCGCACTGGCCCGCGTCTCCGCTCCTGATGCGAACGGCAACCAGCGAAACAAGCTTTATCCGCTGCAGATTGGTCACAAGAAACACGGCGAAAGCGGGATCGAGATCAGCGACTGGTTTCCGCATATCGCGAAGCAGGCCGACAAGCTGGCGGTTGTGCGGTCGATGTATACCACCGACAGCAACCACGGGGCACAGACCCAGTTTCATTCGGGCCGCCATCTCAACGACGGTGCGTTCCCCACGTTGGGCGCCTGGGTGCACTATGGGCTCGGGGCACTCAACGAGAATCTGCCGCAGTTCATTTCCATGGGCAAACGCGAGTACTGGAACAAGCGGGACGGGCACTATCTGGGGCCCGCTCACGATGCCGTGCCGATGCGAGTTGATCCGAAGAACCCCCTCGATTTCAGCAAGCCGGAAGTCGAGTTCTCGCGGTCCGCTCAGGAGATCGGCCAGGATCTCATTCAGCAGCTCAACAACCAGCGTCAGATCGAGTACCCCCGTGATCAGGCGATGGCGGCTCGGATTGCCTCCTACGAGCTGGCCTTCCGGATGCAGACATCGATTCCCAACATCGTCGACTTCTCGCAGGAGTCGGCGGCGACGCAGGAGAGGTACGGACTGAACCAGCCGCATTGCCGGGACTTTGGAATGCAACTGCTCGCTGCCCGCCGGCTTGTTGAGCAGGGCGTGCGCTTTATTCAGATCCAGCATGGCGGCGGCGGAGCAGGGGCGTGGGATGCTCACGGAAAGCTGAAAGCCAACCACACGAGGAACTCGCTCGCCGTCGATCAACCGATCGGGGCGTTGTTGCAGGATCTCGATCAGCGGGGCATGCTCGACGAAACACTTGTGGTCTTCGCATCGGAGTTCGGGCGGACACCCGGCTCGCAGGGAAGCGACGGTCGCGACCATCACATCTACGGCTTCTCCGTCTGGATGGCAGGGGGCGGGCTGAAACGCGGCGTCGTGCATGGAGCCACCGATGAGATCGGCTTCCACGCCATCGAGAATCGGCATTACGTCACCGACATCCACGCGACAATCCTCAAGCAGCTCGGCCTCGATTCCCGCAAACTCGAGATCCCCGGACGGAAACGACTCGAGATCGACCACGGTCATCCGATCGACGAAATCATTGCCTAATTGCAGCGGCGTTGAAGCGGCCAGAATGTTCGGGATCATCCCGGCTTCTGCAGTTCGGGTTGCATGACAGACTCGCGGCGATCCTCTAAAGTTCAGTCGTCTCAATTGAACGAACGCCGATGTGAGGAGAGCGAGTATGACTGTGATCCGAAGTCTGTTGTTGTGTGCCGTCTGTTGCAGTTCCGGGGCCTTCTCAACAACGATCCAGGCCGACGTCGTCCCCGTGCCCGAGACCGTGGCTTCAGAGAAGATCGAAGGTGCGAAGCCGCGGAACGTGGTCTTCATCCTTTCCGACGACCATCGCTACGACGCGATGAGTTTCATGGGACATCCGCTGGCGAAGACGCCGCACATGGATGCGATGGCCAGGAACGGCGCTCACCTGAAGAACGCCTTCGTGACGACGTCTCTCTGCTCGCCGAGCCGGGCTTCGATTCTGACCGGGCTGTATACGTTCCGGCATCGCGTCATCGACAATCAGCGTCCCGTTCCCGAAGGAACGCTGTTCTTTCCGCAGTATCTGCAGGACGCCGGCTATAAGACCGGGTTCATTGGCAAATGGCACATGGGACACGTCAGCGACGAGCCTCGTCCCGGCTTCGATTACTGGTTCAGCTTCAAAGGGCAGGGGAATTACTACCCGCCGAGCGAGAATTACACGCTCAACGATAATGGCAAGCGTGTCCCCCAGGACGGCTACATCACCACACTGCTGACCCGCAAAGCGGTCGAGTTTCTGGAGCAGCAGTCCGATTCCGAGCAGCCGTTCTTTCTGTACCTGTCGCACAAAGCCGTGCACGGACCGTTTACGCCGGAACCGAAGTACAAGGGAACGCTGAAGGATGTTCCGTTTGAGTTGCCGGAGTCGAGTGAGCCCGTCACCGACAATCTTCGCAACCGCCCCCGCTGGCTGCTCGATCAGCGAAACAGCTGGCACGGGATGGACTTCCCTCTCCACACCGACACTCCGGTAGAGGACTATTACAAGAGCTACTGCGAAGCCCTGCGTACCGTCGATGACAGCATCGGCTCGGTGATGGAACAGCTGAAGAAGATGGGCATCTACGATGACACGGTCGTCATCTACATGGGCGACAACGGCTACATGTTCGGTGAGTACGGACTGATTGATAAGCGTGTCGCTTACGAGACCTCCAGTCGAGTGCCGATGCTCATGCAGTGTCCCTCACTCATCAAGGGCGGCACGGTCGTCGATGAAGTCGTCGCCAATATCGACATCGCTCCGACCGTAATGGAAGCGATGGGGCTGAAGAAGCCGACTCACATGGATGGCCAGAGTTTCCTTCCGCTTGCTCAGGGCCAGTCGATTCCGTGGCGGGACTATTTTCTCTACGTCTACTACTGGGAGCAGAACTTCCCGCAGACGCCGACGCACTTCTCACTGCGAGGCGATCAGTACAAGTACACGACCTATTACGGCCTTTGGGATACCGATGAACTTTACGACATCCAGGCCGATCCCATGGAGCAGACGAATCTCATCCACGAGCCGTCTTATGAGAAGATCAAGAACCAGATGCAGAAACGTCTCTACGAGATGATGGACGAACTTGGCGGCATGCAGGTCCCACTCAATCCTCCGCGAGGACGTCAGCGGAACAAGCGTCTGCGTGATCGGAACGGCGTGGAGTCCGCCGACTTTCCGGAAGCCTTCATCGTCGATGAACCTTTACGTAAAGAACTGGTCGATTAGCCGTCTGTCTTTCAACTGCCGTTGACGTTCCACTTCGACTGAACTTTGTGTGGGAAGCTGCCATGATTCGTATCTCGCTGGTCGTTCTCTTGATGCTGGCCAGTCACGCAGGTCTGGCTCTGGCAGAGGAAGCTCGCCCCTGGGCGTCGAAGGAGAAGACTCGCTTCACTCCGACCGTGCATCATCCCAACATCAAGACCGTGACGTTGTTCGCGGAGAACCCGGACATCGTCACGCCGGTCGGGATCGCCGTCGCTCCGGATGGTCGCGTCTTCGTGCAGGAGAACCACACCCATAAGCGGACTTCGGACTACCAGGGCCCGGAGACCGATCGCATTCTCGTCTTCGAAGATAGCGACGGGGACGGCGTGGCCGACAAGAGATCGATCTTCTACGAAGGGCACACCTTCAGCACCGATCTGCTGTTCGGACCGGATGGGCATCTCTATGTGAGTACCCGCTGGTTTATCGGGCGGTTCCGGGATGCCGCGACGAAGTCGAAGGCGGACGGCGAGCCGGAGAAGCTCGTGGTTTGCGAAACGGAGGGCGACTATCCCCACAACGGCGTCGGCGGACTGGCGATCGATCCCGCTCATCCCGACTGGCTGGCGTTTGGTTTCGGAGAGAACCTGGGGGTCGACTATGCGTTTGTCGGCAGCGATGGCGTGCGTCTGTCCGGTGGCGGAGAAGGGGGCTCGACGTATCGCTGCCGAACCGATGGCACTCAACTGGAGCGACTGAGCACCGGCCACTGGAACGCCTTCGGAATGGCGTATGATCTGGCCGGCAATCTGTATTCAACCGACAACGATCCGAACGCCACGCCGCCGAACCGGTTGCTGCACATCATTCCCGGGGCCGACTTCGGCTACGAGTATCGCTATGGCCGCTCGGGCCAGCATCCGCTCGTCTGCTGGTTCGGTGAGAATCCCGGCACGCTGGGGATGTGCGGGGCTCTCGGCGAAGCCGCCTGTGGTGTGATCGCTCATGGACCAGAGAAACTGCTCACGGCATCGTGGACCGATAACCGTGTCGACCTCCATACGCTGAAACCGAACGGAGCGTCTTTTCAAGCAACACGCGAACCGTTCCTCACCGGCCCCGATGATTTTCGGCCGGTGCACTTTTCGTACTCAAACGACGGTCGCTATCTCTACTTCACCGACTGGGTGAAGATCTCGTACCCGGTTCACGGCCATGGCCGCATCTGGCGAATCGAGTTCAAAGAGCCGGTTCGTCTCGATCCAGAATTCCCTCGCGAGACGCCGGCTCGTCCATCTCCACAGCAGGCACTCAAGCTGTTGGGAAGCGATGACCCTTACGTTCGTACACAGGCGATGCATGTTCTCACCCGTCATCCGGACGTCTTGAGTGGTTTCGACTGGCAGAGCGTTGAATGCCCGTTAGTTCGATCTCACGCCGCCGTGACGTTGAAACGCATCGATCCCATCCAGAACGCGGCGGTTGTTCCCGACCTGCTGGCCGATGAGGCTTCCGCTGTCCGTTTCGTCGGAATCAAATGGATCGCCGATGCGGACCTCAAACAGTATCGATCAACCCTGGAACAACTTCTTGATCGGTCCGATCTGACCCGTCGCGACCTGCGGGCGATCATCGCCGCACTGGCGAGCATCGGGGGAGAAGCGGGGAGAGAGTTCTTCCCCGACGACCAGCTGGCGGAGATCGCCGTCGACGCGAGTCGATCTCCGAGGTTGCGGGGCCTGGCGCTGCAAAGTGTCAATTCGAGTTCAGGACGGCTCCAGGTCGGAACGCTGTACTCCTTGAGTCGGGAGCAGGACGAACTGCTACGGCGGGAAGCGATCCGACTTCTGGTGATTCATCCCGATCCGGGCCGGGCGAAGCGGCTCGCGGAAGTGGCCGCCGACGAGTCCCTCGATGACAGTCTCAGAGCCGACGCAATCGCCGGGCTCGCCCCGTTCGCCGAGCAGCATCAATCGATCCTCAATGAACTGGCGGCCAGTTCCAGTGAAGTGATCGCGTCCGAAGCGAGCCGGACCCTCTCCACGGCTGAGTCGCAGCAGCGAAAGCTCGAACCGAAACCCGAACTCAGCGATCTTCCCGCCTGGAAGAAGCTGGTTTGGGAAGCGGATGGCAGCCCGAATCCCGAAGTCGGTCGTCGCCTCTTCTTCCATGCCAAACTCGGAAACTGTTTCAGCTGCCATGCCATGAATGGTCGAGGCCACGACATCGGTCCGGACCTGTCGACGATCCGGAATCAGACCGGAGTCTCTTCCGACTGGCTGCTCAAACACATCGTCAACCCGAGCGCCGAGATGGCACCCTACTATCGGCCGCAACAACTCATCACCGTCGACGGCAAGGTCCGTATCGGCCTTATTGTCGGTCGGGAAGGGCAGAAGCAGGCCTATGTCGGCCCCGATGGCCAGATCTTCCTGCTCGACAAGAACGACATCGAAGAGCGACGTGAACTCACGACGTCAGTCATGCCCAACGGCCTGCTCGACCGCCTGAGTCCGGAGGAGATTCGCGATTTGCTGGCGTATCTTCTGGAGGGGGACGAAAACTGAAACCCGTTCGGGCCAAGTTGAGATTGAACGGGCCACCGAGATGCTGTTGCCAGAGACTTTCTGAACGTCATGCCAATTGGGGGTCAGAATCCTGCAGGGGTATTCACGGTCGCTTCGCGAATCTGACTCTCGGTCGGATCTTTGAGAATCGCCAGTTCATTGGAGTTGGCATTGAAGTCGATCAGGCCGAGTTCGTCGAACTGGCGAAGCCATTTTTCCATCGGCCAGAGTCCCCACTTCTGTCGGAAGCGTTCGGCGTTGATCAGGATTGAGCGGAAGTGGTTCAGGGGCGGTTTGCAAACGGCATGATGCTGGTGATAGGCCCGGGCCGCGGCGAAGCCGAAGGGAATGCCCTGTTCGCGAGCCATGAACGCGAAATCGGTATCTTCCGCTCCATAGCCGGCGTAGTTTTCGTCGAAACCACCGATCCGCGAGAACAGCTCAGCCGGGATCGCGAAGTTCAGGGACCAGAAGAGTTCGTAACGGTCCGAGGACAGACAGTCCGCTCCGTCGAGCTTCGGAAGCAGGGGATGTTCGATCGCTTTCCCGGCAAGGTCGTCGAAAGTCCAGTCCCGGGAAGCGGCGTCAGGAGGAAGATAGCCGATCGTCCCCATCCAGAGTTGTGGAGAGTCTGCAATCACGCGGCCGAACGTTTCCATGAGGCCGGGCGACGGGATGCAGTCGACATCGAGAAAAACGAGCAGCGGACTGGAGGCCAGTGAAGCGGCTCGGTTCCGGGCCTGTGCGAGTGGGATTTCGCCCTGTCCACTCGAGTTCACCCGTCCCAGGCGAATCGGAAAGTGAGCGGACTCAAGCTGGGGAGGATCTTCGTCCATTCCGACGATGACCCATTCCTTCGGCGACACGATCGATTGCTCCAGTCCCCGAAGTTGATTCTCGAGATGTGGACGCCGTCCTTTGACGATCGTCAACACGCTTGCGTCGATCATGCCATCACCCCGGACGCCGGTTGATCAATCTGTTGAAAGCGGTCTGCCGACCAGTCTGCAATCTCTTCGATCAACCGGGCAGCCTGCTCGGCTCCATTGCCGTTGAAAACCGCGTCCCATCGACTCAGATCAAGTTGCATCGCTTGCTCCAGAAGGGCCGGCCAGTGTTGCGGCTCGGGCCATTGCGTTTGGCCGATGGCGAGTTGCTCACGGTCGAGAACGGCCACTTTCCGTTCCTGTTCCCGGAAGGGACGGTCTTCCGGAATCGCAATCATCCGCACGCGGTCCCGGCCGGCTTCCATCACGCTGTTGTGTCCGGCTGCGGTCACCAGAACATCGCAGGCGTTAATGTAGACTTCGGGATTGCTGACCCAGCCGTGCCAGGTCACATTGTCGGGGGACGAATCGGCGTCGTGTTCCTCGATCCCTCCAATCACGTGCCATTGCCAGTCCTGGGTCGCCCGGGCGGCCTCCACAATCTGGGACGGCGTTCGTGCGTGCCCGCCGCGACCGGTCATGACGACGACGACTCGCTCCTCGTTCGACAGCTGAAGTTGATCCCTTGCTTCGACTCGGCTGACGGGTGCGACCGAACGGGCAAAGCCGCCGAGGTAAAGCGTCTTCTGCCGCACCCATTCAGGAGTGATGTCATCTTCCAGCATTTCCGGGAACGGCGCGAGCAGACGTTCTGCCGCGTGATAGGCGTTCTCATGAGCGTCGTCGTCGCGCTGGCCGTGTTGACGCATCACGATCTGTGGAATCGTTGCCATGCGGGTCAAAAGAGAGATCTCTACGGAAACATCGACCACGACCAGCGAAGGACGTTCCGTCGCCATCCATGCGGTGTAGTCGGCGATTCGCTGCCGGCAGTTCGGAGCCCAGAGAGGGACATAGTGCACGCCGGGAACATCCCCGCTTCGCGTCAGCCCTTCTTCGAGGAGATCCTCGTCATCGCAGGGGAGATCCAGAAACTGCGTGCCAGGAGGGACGCACCAGTCCCGCGGGTTCATTCGGCTGGAAATGACCCAGGCGGGATTACGAACGTGGGCGAGAATTGCTTCCGCTCGGCGTTGATGTCCGAAGCCGTGGTAGTGGGTGTAGTATCCGATCAGGGGGAACGTCAACGGGCCAGCTCCAGTGAAGTCTCAATGAGACGATTGTCAGAGGCAAAGGTACCGGACAGAAGTTGTCGGTAGTAGTCTTCGTAGCGGTCCATCATAGCTGTGAGCGAGAATCGCTTCTGAGCAATGTGGCGACATTGCGACGAGTCGATAAGGCGGCACAGACGAATCGCCCGGGCGAGAGAGCGAACGTCGTTCGGCCTGGCGAGTTGTCCTACGTCGGACGTGACCAGTTCGCTAATCGCACCGCGAGCGAAGGCCGCCACGGGCGTTCCGCATGCGAGCGCTTCGGCCACGACCAGTCCGAATGGTTCGTCCCAGCAGGGGGTGACAACACATACCTCGGCTGCCCCGATGATGCGACAGAGTTCTTCATGGCTGGCGTGACCCAGATAGCGATCGGCAGAACGCAGACGGGGCAGCACCATTTGTCGGAAGTAGTCGTCGTCGGCAATCGGTCCGGCCAGATCAATTGGAACGCCGGCTTCATGGGCGGCATCGATGGCCCAGTGCGTTCCCTTGTCGGCCAGAATTCGTCCGAACCAGACGGCTCGTCCGTTACGGGGACGGGCACACTGTTTCCAGAACGATGTGTCGACTCCGTTCGGAATCACCGCATGATCCCCAATCAGCGGCTCCCATTCTTTGCGATTGACTTCTGAGATATTCACGAAGCTCCCGCACTCCCGAGCCGGTTTGTCGAACAGTTGTTCCGCCAGTCGCGGGAGAACTGGCACGTGGATCGTGGTGACCATCGGGCAGGCGAGTTCGGAAGCGCGTCTGAGAGGCGTTGGATGAATTGAGTGGTTGTGAACCAGGTCGAAATCGCTGTTTCGCAGCCGATCGAAGAGCCGATCGTACGCGAGATCTTCTAGGTGTTCAACGCGATTATCGCGATCATCGTCCGACGAACGTTGGAGCAGCTTCGTCGCCGTCGGTGTAATCGGGGAGACATTCAGACCTCGATCGGAGTCTCCGCTCGCAAACAGGGTGACGTCATGTCCCCGTGCCTGCAGCTGTTCGACAAACTTGGCCGTGAAACTCTCGAGACCGCCCGCATACGGTTTCGAGATGGGATACTTGAGGTGCGCAACGAGACCGATCTTCACAATGTCACATCCTGAAACAAAAGAGGCAGGGAAGGCTCGGTAACGAGCCGCAGGGCGGGTTCGCGAGGCGACCACATTGAAGTGATTCAGCAAGGACTATACCAATCCATCAAGGTCGATGTGTTGGTCGGGGCACTCACGCTGTTCCGTTGCCGATGCGATGAAATCCCGGCAATCAGGCGCTCCCTGAGAGAAACGGCCAGAACCGGATCGAGTGCATGGGCGCGGTCGAATGCCGATCGACAAGAGGGCCGAGCCGTCGGATCAGCACTCAGGCTTGGAGGCTGCGGCGTTCTCGCCTGAGAAATCGCGCAAAGCCGAAGAGAAGGACGGCCGCCTGCAATGTCGGCCACCAGATCAGAACACCCCACCAGACGAGCAACGTCGGCTGCTCATACTGGGAATAGAGCGAAAACCCAACCGCGATCAGGGCGACGGCGATGACGGCTGCGATGAGCAGAATGACGGCTCGCCCCATTCCCTTCAGTCCGGCAGCGAGGATCTGAGACACGAAGTCGAACAGGGCGAAAATGGTGGTCAGCTTTAGTAAGTCGCTCGCCAGCGGCAGAACGGTCTGCTTTTCCGTTTCGGTCAGTTCGGATCCCATCAGTCCGGTGAACAGTTCCGGGGTGGCGAGAAACGGGATCACGTACGTCAGCGTATAGGCGGTTCCGATCAGCATTCCGACCGCGGTCGAGCGGACCGAGCGGAGAAGCCCTTCGGCTGCAAAGCGTTGCGCGGACACAACGGTCACGGCTGAAGCCAGGCCGATCACAGGGGTGCAGAAGAGCTGATACAGGCTCAATGCAGCCGACGTCGCCGCCAGTTCCACGGCTCCAATTCGCCCGATCGAAATCAGCGTATAGCTGAAGAGAGCCGATTTGATGACCTGTTGCACCCCCAGCGTCGATCCGGGCACCACAATCGACAGCATCGTGCCGAAACGCCAGCGAATCGGAAAGCCGGTAAACCGACCGTTGCGCGCTTCCCGGCTCAGCAGGCATCCATAGAGTGCGACTTTGAACCACATCGCCAGGGAGGTCGCAATCGCCGCTCCCGAAACGCCCAGCCCGCCGAAGATGAGCCACCAGTCGAGTGGAATGTTCAGGATGGCGCTGGCGATATTGATTGCCAGGACCCGTCCGGTCAGTCCTCGACCGACGAAATAGGCCGAAAGCCCCGCTTCCAGCATCGCTCCGGGGGCCACCGTCAGCAGCCAGCGGAAATACTGAATCTCCATTGTTCGCAGGGCCGGATCGTGGTCTGGTCCGAAAATCGATGCGGCGGAGTACGCCACCAGCCCGAAGTACGGGAGTGAGATCACAGTGATCCATACCGACTGCCAGACGAGATTACTGGTCTGATGCCGGTCGTTTCGCCCGATTGCCTGGGCGATTAACGGCGTCACGAAGCCGAGTGTCGAAACCGGGATACATGCGAAGGCCCAATACGCGTTCCCGGCAGCAATCGCAGCTCCGGCGGAGATCGGCTCGTACCAGAGCAGAAATGTCCGATCGACGAACATCGTGAGCGCAAAACAACCAAGCGACGCGATCAGCGGCAACGCGATTCGCAGGATCAGCCGAATCTCGCCGAGCCATCCGGATCCCACCGAACGTTCTAATCTTTGATCTGGCAAGGCTTTCGGGACCAACGATGACCGTTTCCACAAAGAGTTTCGATTTCCCATCCCAGCTCGTCAGGGAGCCTGGAAATGGCATCAGATCTGCAGCACAGACGACGCTGGCTGACCCATCAAAACTTTGATTGTGTGACGGATTCAGAATGATGCAATTGGGATCGAAAACATTTCGGACGCTATTCGGCGATTTGAGCGATCTGGTTCGCCCGGAGCGACACATCGCGAACCGCGCCCGGCGTCCGCTCACGAGCGACCTCCCTGCCTGGTCGAGCTTCAACGATCAGGGAATGGACATGATTGTCAGCGATCTCGGCAGCATGCCAGTGAACCCACTTCCGACTCGACCGGCGCAAAGCTTGAGTCGATCGAAGCCTCGCTGAACAGTAAGAGCTGCTCGGTCCCATTTCTGCGGGACACCGGAGCGGATCACGTCTCCTTGGCTTTGTGCTTGATCGTGTTGGGTTCGCGAGCGTTGGAGATGGCGGTGTCGTAGGTGATCTCGCCGGTGAGGTAGTAGTCGAGCAGGCACTGGTCCATTGTCTGCATGTGATGCTTGCGGCCCGTCTGCATTTCGCTGTAGAGCAGGTGCGGGTGCATTTCGCGAATCTGGTTGCGGACTGCTGGAGTGGCGACACAGACTTCGCAGGCGAGGATTCGCCCCTCGCCATTGGCGCGAGGCAACAGCTTCTGAGCGACGATGGCCTGCAGGCTGTTGGCGAGCTGCTGGACGATGGCGTTCTGTTGGGACGGCGGGAAAACGCTGAAGACGCGTTGAATTGTCTGGACGGAATCGGGCGTGTGCAGCGTCGCCAGTACGAGGTGCCCGGTCTCGGCGGCGACCAGCGCGGTTTCGATCGTTTCCAGGTCGCGCATCTCACCGATGACGATAACATCCGGGTCCTGCCTGAGCACGTGCGTGAGGCCCGCGCGAAAGGAAGTCACGTCCGTCATCACTTCCTGCTGCACAACGATACTGGATCGGTTTTCGTGGACGAACTCGACCGGGTCTTCGATCGTGACAATCTTTGCGCGACGATTGTGGTTAATCGAATTGATCATGTAGCTGAGCGTGGTCGTCTTACCGACGCCGGTCGGCCCGGTCACGAGGATCAGTCCGTTCGGGCGGCGGGTCAACTCTTCGATGACCGGCGGTAGTCCCAGCTGTTCGCGGGTGCGGAAGGTCTCTTCGCAGATGCGGATCGAGAATTCCGGAACGCCGCTGTGCTGATAAACGCTGGCGCGAAAGCGGCCGATCTTCGGCCAGAACATCGAGAAGCAGAGCTGCCAGGTGCGAGTGTAGGTTTCGCGTTGCAGAGGATTGGCCAGTGTCTCGAGCAGATCGTGGAGTTGCTGCGGTTCGACGGGCGGAGCCTGAATCGGCGTAATATCGCCGTTGATTCGCAGAACCGGCGGGATTCCACGGATCAGATGAACGTCGCTGGCCCCATGCTTTCGTGCAAGTTTGAGGATGCGATCGAAGTAAGCCCGACTTTGCTCAGACGAGGGAGCTAACTCCACAGCCGGCGGAGACGATTCCATAATTTACCTTCACCTCGGTCAAGTTCGCGCAGCCGACTGAGGCTGTCGCTGTGTTGGGGATTCAACTCCAGAGTCGTCTGGAAGCTTTCACGAGCCTTGCCCGTCATCCCCAGTCGTTGTTCGGCCAGTCCTTTGAGATACCACGCGTAAGGCGCATCGGGACCGTTCTCGATGGCAATCCGCAAGCTCATCAGCGCCCGACTTGTCTGCGAGTAATGCAGCAGAATCAACCCGATTTCCGCCGACGTGAGCCAGTCGGGATCCGCCAGACGCGCTTTGTCGAAGCAGTCGCTGGCCAGATTGCTTCGGCGAGCCGTCAGAATCTCTCCCCGCACGGTCCAGCGATAAGCCGACTCTCCGGTCATTGCCAACGCTTTATCGATCGCGCCCATGGCGTCCGCTCTCTTGTTCTGACGCGACAGCGAGTGCGCATGCGAAGCGACGAGATCCCCGCTTCCCGGGAAGAGTTCAATCGCCTTTTTGCTCCAGAGTTCGGCTTCCGGATACTCCTCCAGAAAGATCAGCATCTGCACCTGCCCGCACCAGGCGGTGACAAGTGATTTGTCGGCCTCCAGACAACGGGAGTAGAGCCTGAGCGCGGACTCATACAGTCCGGCTCGCCGGGCATCATCGGCCTGGCGGGCCCAGTCGCTTTTCAAATTTCCCTGAAGTGTGAGCTCGTTTTGTGCGGACTCTTCGTCAGGGAGTTCCAGTCGTTTGAATCGGGACATAGATTGTGTTTCAGTCAGTCAATTCGACCCATCCGATAGAACGGAGCGATGCGATAGCGGATCACGGAATTCACGTTCGAGCGGGGGATTTGTGCAATGCCGGCTACAGCCGAACGCTCCTGATTGTTCAGGACCGTTTCCGAGCTCGGGAAGACCAGCACCTGATTGGGCGAGATCGTTGTTTCCATATCAGGCAGACGGAACGCTTTGTTGAGAGGCTGATACCGGCTCGGCTCTCCGTTGATCAGAAGTTCGCCCGCGTCCACCTTAACCTTGTCGCCCGGCAGGGCGATGACCCGATCGACGTGTGGACCATCGATTCGGTAGATTCGGCCGGGTTGTGAAATGTCCAGCCGATTGGGGATGAACACGACTGTATCGCCTCGGTTGAGTGGAGTATCCGCAGTCACTTCTGTGGTGAGAAATGTTTCCCCTTCACGAAACGGAGGGATATCCATCGCCAGAACGATCGGATTGGTCCAATAGTAAACGACGTGGGTGAGAGGCAGGTAGACGCCAATTCCGATCAGGAAAATACAGAGCAACGACGAGACGACCCGTTCTCGCGGATCGGCTTCGCGACTCCGGAACAGACTGGCGATGGAAGTGGCATGAACCGCAATCGCCATTCCGAAGAAGAGCCCCGTGGTCGGAGTTCCGAGGGTGAGAAATGAGATCAGGAGCAGCAGAAAGTAACTGAAGAGATAAGCCAGCCCCCACGTTGTCCAGCCGCAGTACAAATGAGGCCAGCCTGGAATCGGCATTCGGAGCAGGATTCCCAATTCCGTCACATGGATGGGAACCTGCGAACCGACGTCGATGCGATCATTGAACCAGTCGCGGATCGGCCGAAAGGTTTCGCCGGCTCCTGAAAGGTTGGGCAGAAAGCTGCGGGCCCATTTCTGTCGCTTTGAAGCGCGCGGGGGGAGCACATCGATCGCAACCTGTCCGCCGGCCAGCATCGAGCCGCAGCGTCCACATTGCGTCTGACCGGGCATGTTCTCAAATTGACAGGACGGACACTGCATGGCGGACGCCGCTTATTGATACTTCTGATGAATCCCCAGATGCTGGCTCTGGGACTGGTCCTGTTCGTAGTACTCGCTGGTCAACTCCCGTTGTTCCTCTTTTCCGACGATCAGGGCGAGCATCTCCGCGGCATCGAGGCAACGGGCCCCTTTGATGCCGATCGTGCGAATCGTCACTTTGCCGTCTTTTGAAATCTGGATCTCAAGCTCTTCGTTGGCCACCTTATTGTTCTCCCCGTCGAGACATGCGACGAATCGCGATCGTTACCAGTTCTTCACGCGGATGTGCACGGTCTGGTCGGTATCGACTTCCTCCGACACGATCGTCATGTTCTTGTTCTTCATTTCGGTCATCACACGGTGATACACATATTGCTGCGTGACGCGGCCCATCAGTTCCTCGCCGATCTGGTGAAGTTCGGCTTTTGTGTAGCCTTCCCCTTCCATGCAGAGCGTGAGGGAGCCGCGGGCGTCCCGCTTGAATCGGGCCGTGACGCCGTCTCGAACCACGGTCATCTCTTCACCGAGTTCGGTTCCGGCAGACAGGATCTCGCTGTCGTCGAGTTCGATCTCAGTCCTGGTCGCGTTCTTTGAACTGACACGCACGTCGACTCCCGCGGCTGCTTCGGCCAGGGTGAATCCCATGCTGCCGACAGCGCCGGCGACTGCGGCGGAGATCACCGGCCAGTTGGCGATGATGATTGGCGTGACAACCATGACAGTGCTCATTGGAACGTCCTTAACAGGCAGAAGTAACGGAGCGACTATTCCATCTCGAGTTTGCGGCGCGGCTCGGCGGCTTGCTGGGCATCAGGTCGACTGGCCGGTCGGGCTCGTCCGCTCGCCCAGCTTCTCAGTCGCAGCAGATCCTCTTTCATGGTCCGCGAAAGGGGCACGGTTCCTTCAATGGTCGCGAGCAGAGTTTGCGTTGTGAGTTCGTTCTTCTCACTAAACGCGTCAAACAGCGCCGAGATCACCGCTTCTTCGATTTCTGCCCCGCTGAATCCTTCACTCGCTGAGCCGAGCGCCGACAGATCGAACGACTTCGGATCGCGTCGGCGTTTGAGCAGATGAATCCGGAAGATGTCTTCGCGCTCGGCTCGGTTGGGAAGATCGACAAAGAAGATCTCGTCGAGTCGGCCTTTGCGAAGCAGTTCGGGCGGCAGATGGCTGATATCGTTGGCCGTGGCGATGACGAAGACCGGCGAGGTCTTCTCGGAAAGCCAGGTGAGCAGCGTGCCGAAGACTCGAGAGGACGTGCCCCCATCGCTCGCACCCCCGGATCCTGCACTGGAGAGGGCCTTGTCGATTTCATCAACCCAGAGAATGACTGGAGACACACTTTCGGCGGTCTGGATCGCCTGGCGAATGTTTTCTTCACTGGAGCCGACGAGACTGCTGAACATGCGGCCGAGATCGAAGCGGAGCAGAGGCAGCCGCCACATCGCCGAGACCGCCTTGGCGCTCAAACTCTTTCCACAGCCCTGAACTCCGAGCAACAGGACACCGCGGGGAGCGGACAGGCCAAAGCGAGCCGCCTTCTCAGTGAAGGCAATCGACCGCTTCCTGAACCAGTCTTTCAGATTCTCGAGCCCGGCTACATGGGCCATTTTCTCGTCGGTTTCGTAGTACTCGAGCAAGCCGCTCTTGCGGATGATTTGCTGCTTCTCGCTATAGACGATATCGATATCATCCGCGGTCAGGCTGCCGTCCATGACGATCGTCTTGGCGAAGACATTCTCGGCTTCGCGGAGTGTCAGGCCCCGGGCCGCATGCAGCAGGCGTTCGCGATCCGGTTGCGAGATCTCGATCTGAATCTGACTCGTCTCGCGGACATCGTCGATGATGCGATTGAGCAGGGCATCGAAGTCCTTCGGCTTTGGCAGATCGAAGTTGACGACCGTCAGTTCCTTCTGCAGACCGGGGGCGATCTGCAGGATTGGCGAGAGCAGGATGATCGTCTTGTAGGTGTCGCGGAGTCGATTGCCTGCATCGCGCAACCGGCGATGAATCGAGATGTTACAGCGATCGTTCGATGTGAACGGGTGGAAGTCTTTGAAGAGATAGATGGAAGGATCCATCTGATCGATCACGGCATCGAGGGCGGCGACTGGATCGGCGGTGCGAGACGATTGCTTCGACCGCTGGATCTCCTGTTCGGCTGAGACGATGCCTTCGGTGATTGTCCAGGTGAAGAGTTTCTTATTCCGTTTGTTGGCGATCTCTTCCAGCACGCTCTGGACCCGATCTTCCTCCCAGCTCGTGACGTAGATGATCGGATAACGGGCGCGGATCAATACCTCAAGCTCTTCGGCTGGAGAGAGTCGCCCGGGTTGACTCCGTCGCTTTCTCTCGACCGCGGCCGGTTTCGCCGGTCTCTGACCGTTGTGTTGTTCCGTCGCAGCTGTTTCTTGCGGTGAGCTCATATTTCACGTACGGGAACGCCGGCTTCTGAAGAGTCGGTCGTTGAGAGAGGAGGATTGGCACTCGACTGGCTGGCATCGTGCGGCTCGTCGGGAGAAACGAGCCCTGAAGATTTCAGGACTTCCAGAACTTCCCGCGACGTGCCAAAAACAAGAATTCGACCATCGGGAGTGATGTGCAATTCCGAGATCGCCGTCTCATCATCAGCCTTGAGATGCTTTTTCATTATAAACAATCTTTGATCAGTGTACCAAAGCTAAACCGGCGGAGAGAAGGTGATTCTTCGCCCGCGTGAACTCCGAACGTGTCACGAGGCGGTTGAGCGTTGCATCCCGTTGAGCACGCCACTTCGGGAGATAACCCGAAAGGAGATTGATGCGGGCTTCCGGAAGGTTCTCGCTCAGCCAGCGCGTAATCGGTTCGACGCAGCATTCAAAATGCCCCGGGAGCAGTAGATGGCGAATAATCAGATCCGTCGACTGCGAAGCGAGCAGCAGATTCCGGGTAACAATCTCGAAGTAGTTCGGCACCGAGGCAATCTGTTCGGCGCAGCTGTTGTTGCCGAACTTGAAGTCAGCGACAAACCACGAAACCCAGGGACGGAGAAGGGTAATCGTCTCCGGCGTCATGTAGAAATCAGACTTCCAGACAACGGGCGGCAACCGGTCGACGTTCTGCATGCAGTCGATGATTCCCGGGGCATGAATGGTGGGCTCGCCGCCGACCCATTGCAGTGTTCTGGCCCCCTGTTCGATGCCCCACTGGACGGCCTCGTTTAAGAATGAGGGAGTGAGCACTGTTCCCCGCGACGGATCGAAGGCGTTCTCTTCGGCAATGCAGAAGGCACAGCGGAGGTCGCACCCTGATGTGTAGAAGAGGTGGCACGGAAGCAGCTCAGGTTCTTCGCCGTATTCGATGCGATGCCGAAATACCCGCACGTTGGCATCCGCTCTGCACGTTCCTCGTTCGCCGGCCTGACGATTGACCAGACAGCGATGTTCACAGAGCGCGCAGGATTGGTAGAGATCCAACATGATGGTTCACAGGCGAAGGCCGAATGTCTTCAGAAGGGAAACCCATCCAAGCGTAACGATCTGTTCCGGGGAATGATATCAGAATTTGAGTCGTTTCCGGTTTCCCAGGCGGTTTGACCCCATTCCGGAGTGTGCCTGCTTCTGATGCTTAAATATCCGTGTTGATCTTTGACCGGCCGGTTGAGTCAACGCGAGTGCGATTCGGATCGGCCTGCCCCTGAAAGTGTGATCCAAAGCAGTGTCGCTTCGGCGATGGACGACTACGCGTATCTACGTTCAGGTAACGGCTGGTAGCCATGCAACATGTGGCCCGACCGCATCTTCAAGGCGAATCCAGACGACAGGCCTTCCGGCGATGAGGTCGACCACTACGACTTGCGAACACCGCTCTTTTTTCGGAGAGCGGTGTGATCGCGATACCGCTGTCGATCACGAGTTCGCGAATGGAGCTGGCAGGCGCTCACGTGTTGCCAACCGAATTGAGGTTCGATGATGCCGAACTTGCCGGATGCGACGAATTCGCGATCGACCGGGGATGCGGTTTCGAACGCGACGAACGAAAGGAGGGATTGGAGTGATCCGTTGCATTGCGGCAGTGCGTCGTGAGCGGAATCGAACTGGTTATGCAGCTCGATGATTAATGATGGTTTCCGTACGGACGACGTGCCGATTCTCTAATTGACTCAGCTGTACCTGCGGATAGGATGACCAGCGCCTCCTGCGAGTGGGGAGAACGCCCGAGAAGCCGATGCCGGAAGGCGTCGAAGATCCGCTAAGAGCCCCCGGTCTGGAGCCTCGGTCGAACTTCCGAATGAAGATGGCTCGGTCTGCATTGCTCCCACGTCATTTCGTTGAACGTCTGCATCTACGGAACGGTCATGCTCGTCAATAACTGGTTGAATGTTCTTCTGAAGCGAACGACGAGTCATTTCCCGCATAAGAGAACATCTGCCGGCCACCAGTCGTCACGACGAAGACGCGATGCCCGATTGCAGTTCGCTGAGCCTCTCGAAGTGCGGGTGCTACTTTCTGGCGACGACGATCACGGGCATCATCACACGGCCGGCGTCGATGTGCTTGAAGGCTACTACACCTGGGAAGAGTTTCTGGAGTTGGAGTCGACGGAGTTCGCCGTCCCACCTGGAATGCCCCCCGCTGGCGAGTTTCAGGCTCAGCCCGACGGCGGACATGAACCCGATGTGCTTACGATCGTCCTCGACTTCAAAGACTCCGACGATCCGCAGTCTACCGATCTGTTCGACAACGTCGTTGGTGAGTTCGACGTCACCGCGTATGGCTTCAATTCCAGCGACTTCGGAATGATTGTGGACGCGATCATGGAGGAAGTCGACGACGACTTCTTTCACGAGTTGATCGGCACGGTCGCCAATTCGTCGCAGCAGGATCTCGCAATCGACTTCGTTGTCGGGGATATCGGAACGCTCTACGCCGGCGCCAGCGAATACTACTACGTGCAGATCGGCACCGGGATTTCCGGCGACCATACGAATGGGGGCATCCTGGGTGTGGCCGCTGCCTCTGCCGTGCGTGACGAGAACGGAACGGCGAACATCTACGGGTTGCAGAATGGAGCGATCGTCGCCTCGATCTTCACCGATGTCATCCAGGGCATGGGGGGATTGACGCCATCCAGCGCACTTTCATCAGGGAATCTCGAATACACGACGCACGCGATCACGGGAACGCTGTCCCATGAGATTGCGCACACGCTGTCGTTGTCTCACATCAACAAAGCCGGGTCGACGCAGCCGACTTCGGGAGTCTCGCCGCTCATGGGGACGGGAGCGATCGATCTGCCGAACCAGGATCGAATTACTGATCGTGAGTTCTCGCTCTCGGGAATTGATGGGCAGAACGAAGACGCGCCTCGGAATCACGTGCAGCAACTGGTCGACGCCGTCGGGCTGCACGATGCGCCGAACGATCCCCCAACCGTGGCGCTGCAGAACACCACGACGTCGTTCCCAGAGAACACCGATACGACCAATCGCCTCAAAGTGGCCGATATTGCCGTCACGGACGACGACGCGGGAGTGAATACGCTGGCACTGTCCGGAGCCGATGCGGGACTGTTCGAGATCGATGGGCTCGAGCTGTTCCTGTCCGCAGGGACCACGCTCGACTACGAGTCACAGGCAGCAATGGATGTTACCGTTACGGTCGATGATACCGCGGTTGGCGACACGCCCGATGACTCAGTTGCGTTGACGGTGACCGTGACCGACGTCAATGAAACGCCGAGCCTCACGCTGAACGATTACGGCGTGACCTTGGAAGACGAGCAGGGAGTGAGTCAGCGAACAGCGGTGGCGGATGTGATGGTCGTCGACGATGCCCTGGGGGCAAATTTGCTCTCGCTGTCGGGAGCGCACGCGGCTCTCTTCGAGCTGGAGGACAATGTTCTCTTCCTGGTCGCAGGAGTTGACCTGCGAGATTACGCAGGGCAGACGTTGTCGGTGGATATCGACCTCGATGATCAGTCGGTCGGGGGCTCTCCGGATGCGTCAGTGAACGTGTCGATCGATGTCGAGGATGTCGACGTCTTCATCACCTCTCGGCTGCTCAAGGATATCTCCGATCAGAGAGCCGTTGGCGGGAGCAACCTCCGCGAGATGGGAGGGCAACTCTTTTTCACGGCCTCGATTTCTCCCTATGGAACAGAGCTTTGGACGAGCGACGGAACTATCGCGGGAACAACGATTCTCAAAGACATCCTCATCGGTGCGGGCTCCTCCACTCCAGAGGATCTGACCGTTGTCGGGGATCAGCTCTTCTTTACGGCCATCGACGCCGAGAATGGCCGAGAGCTCTGGGTGACCGATGGCACGAGTGAAGGTACGGTGCTGGTTAGCGATCTGACGCCCGGACTTCAGAGCACAACTCTGGTTGAAAGCGCGGTCGCGGACGGACTGTTGTTCTTTGTCGATTCGCTTTCGAATCTCTGGGTATCGGATGGAACGGAAGCGGGAACCACTTTGGTCCGCAACGCGAGCGACGAGCAACCCGTTGGTCCGGGCGAGCTGTTCTCCGCTGGGAACCGAATCTTCTTCCAGGCGGCGGGAACGGGAACGGGGGATGAACTCTGGACGAGCGACGGGACTGCAGCAGGGACGTATCTGGTCAAAGACATCAACGCGGGAGGAACAGCGTCTTCTCCGCAAGAGTTCGCGGCGGTCGGCAATCTTGTCTATTTCCAGGCGAACGACGGGACGAATGGGGCCGAACTGTGGGTGTCAGATGGCACGGCTCAGGGGACGACACTGCTCAGCGACATCAATCCGGGCCCAGATGGTTCCACACCCTCCCAGCTTACGGTCGTAGGAGATGAGGTCTACTTCCAGGCTGATGATGGAGTCAACGGAGTCGAGCTGTGGGTAACCGACGGGACCGGGGTCGGAACGCGGCTGGTTAAGAACATCATGGCGGGAGGTGTCTCATCGTCGTTCGAAAGTCTGGCGGCGTTCGATGGGCGTCTGTTCTTCGTCACGAACGATGGCATCAACGGCAGTGAGATCTGGTCGAGTGATGGGACCGAGCCGGGAACGACCCTCTTTGCCGATCTCAACCCGGGAGTGGCCTCGGCGACGCCTGCGCGCCTGACCGTGATCGGCAATCGACTCTATTTTCAGGCTGATGACGGCTCCACGGGCGTGGAACTCTGGAGCACTGATGGAACAGAGATCGGGACCGCCCTGGTCAACGATCTCAACCCGGGCAATGGATCTTCGGATCCGACATCCTTCACCCCGGTCGGCGAGCGCATCTACTTCTCCGCTGACGATGGAGATGGGGACCGACTTCGCTACCTCGACGGGGAAACGATCGAAGTCGTGCAGACCCGCCTCGAATCCTCGAATCCAACCGACGTGGTGACGTTTGGCGACCGCTTCTACTTCTCCGCGTACGATCCTGTTTACGGCCGCGAGCTCTGGGGCAGTGATGGCACGGAAGCAGGTACGGTCCTGTTCAAGGACATCAATCCCGGAACCGGCTCTTCGACGCCGGGCAATTTTGAAGTGGTCGGAGATCAGCTGTTCTTCGTTGCCAACGATAGCGTGCGCGGAGAGGAGCTGTGGGTCAGTGACGGGACCTCCGCCGGGACTCAGCTGGTCAAAGATATCCGGCAGGACAGCGCGTCTTCGACTCCGCGTGATCTGACGGCCGTTGGCGATCTGTTGTTCTTTGAAGCCTACGACTCGACCGCTGGCTATTCCCTCTGGGTGAGCGATGGCACCAGTGCGGGCACTGCACTGGTGAAAGACATCAACGCCAGCGCGCTGACCGGCACTTTGAACAACTTCACGGTCGTCGGGGATCTGCTCTATTCTCAAGCCAGCGATGCGGCAACCGGCACCGAACTCTGGGTGAGCGACGGCACCAGTGCGGGCACGGTCCTGGTGAAAGATATCAACAGTGGCAGTGCGTCTTCGTCCCCGGCAGATCTGGTGGCGGTCGGCGGGCAGCTGTTCTTCTCCGCTGATGATGGTTCCAACGGTCGTGAGCTGTGGGTGAGTGATGGAACGACCGAGGGAACGCTGCTGGTCAGGGATATCGACGCGGGAGCCGATGCTTCGAACCCCTCGAGCCTTGTTGCACTGGGCGGCTCGGTCTATTTCCAGGCGAACGATGGAGTCAACGGAACCGAGTTGTGGGTCAGTGATGGCACACTCGAAGGGACTCAGCTTCTGAAAGATATTCGCTCCGGCAATGAGTCCTCGACTCCTGAGTATCTCACCCTCATTGGCGATCAGATTTACTTTTCGGCCAGCGATGGAGTAACAGGGGCCGAGCTCTGGGTGACCGATGGAACCACAGGCGGGACGCGGCTCCTGAAAGATGTCCGACTTGGGGCAGAATCATCCAATCCGATGTCCTTCACCGCTTTTGGAGATCAGCTTTTCTTTCGGGTACTGGAGCAGGAGAGAGAGTTCCCTCAAGCAGACAGCTTTCAGCTGTGGGTAACCGACGGTACGGCGACGGGCACGCGACTGGTGGACGGTCTGTTCGAAGGAGCATTCGGCGTCGATCCGCAGTACCTGACGCCGTTCGAGAGTTCGCTGGTCTTCCGCGCCTTTAGCGACGAAAGTGGTTATGAACTCTGGATCGCCGATGTGAATCATACTCCGGTGAACACGGAGCCGGTCTCCTCGGACGCCATTGACAGTGACAACGAATTTGTCCTCGACCTGCTCACCGGAACTTCGGATGTCGATCCCGGCGAGACTCTCAACGTGAGCAATCTGCAGCTGATTTCCGGAGACGCGAAGGGCGTGACTGTAAGCTCGAATAGCCTGACGATCACGCCGTCCGCTTACGCTTCGCTTCCATTCGGGGCTGCTGAAGTCCTGAGTTATTCCTATCGCGTGGTGGACCGATTCGGCAGCCGAGTCAATCAGACGGCGACCATCACCATTACGGGAACCGATTCTCCGCCGCAGATCGCGCTGCAGAATCAGATGATGAGTCTGGCCGAGGACGCGGACACGACGGCTCGTCGGAAGGTAGCCGATATCGTTGTCACGGACGATGGCGGTTCGCCGGTGTTGAGCCTGAGCGGCGCTGATGCAACGATGTTCGAAATTGATGGCACCGAACTCTACCTCATTGCCGGTGCTAAGCTCGATTACGAGACGAAGCCGTCGCTCGAGATGACCGTACAAGTCGACGATCCCGGCGTGGGAGGCAATCCGGATGGAACGGCTACGCTGACAATCAGCGTGACTGACGCCAATGACGCCCCCAGCGTATCGCTGCTGAATACGGTGACGATCCTCGGAGAGGGGACCGACATGAGCAGTCGCTTGAAGGTCGGCGATATTGTCCTCAATGACGATGCTCAGGGGCTGAACGTCGTCAGCCTCAGCGGCGCGGATGCGGCGATGTTCGAGATCGACGGCGGCGAACTCTACCTGCGGGCGGGCTCAAGTTTGAGTAAGGCGACGAATCCGCAGCTCGCTGTGACCGTTCAGGTCGATGATGCCGAGGTAGGATCAAACCCGGATGGAACGGTAGATCTGTCGATTGAGATCAACCAGACACCCGGGATTTCGCTTCAAAATACGGTGGCCACTCTGGCCGAAGACACCGACACCTCGGGCCGGATCAGAATCGCCGACATCCTAATCGACGACGACGGCTACGGGACGAACATTCTACGGCTGGAGGGAGACGATGCGGGACTCTTCGAACTCGACGGCACCGTCCTCTTTCTGCGGGCGGGGACGACGCTTGATTACGAAACGAATTCCGAACTGAGTCTTTCGGTCGAGATCTATGACTCGACCGTTGGAAACGGAACGAGCGATCTGGCGTCGCTGTCCATCTCGATTGCGAATGTGAATGATCCGCCTCGCGTGGCCCTTCAGAACGAGGTCCGGACCTTGCCGGAAGATACCAGCACGTCAAGTCGCGTGAAGGTGGCCGACATCGTCATCACCGACGACGCTCTGGGGACGAACACACTGAAGCTGACCGGCATCGATCAGCCTCTCTTCGAGATTGTCGGGTCAGCTCTTTATCTCAAAGCTGGTGCTGTTCTCGATTACGAAACCAACCCGGTTCTGAATATCACCGTCCAGGTGGATGATGCGACTCTCGGCACGGGACCGGACGATGACGTTTCGCTGGAGATCAACGTCGACGACGTACTGGAAGGCCCGCCTCCGATTCCGGTTTCGTCCCTCCTGGGCTTTGCGAATGGAAACTGGTGGCTTTCCAGTGCGGACGCTAACGGCGATTTCACGAGTGCCGTCTCCGCATCGGGGCCGGCCAGTCTGTTTCGGGAAGCTGTGCAGGGAGATTTCAACGGAGACGGCGTGCAGGATGTCGCCGTCTGGTTGCTGAATGGGGAATGGCGTGTCGGACTCGCGAATGGAGCGGGGCAGTTTACGTTTACAACGTGGACGTCGTGGACTCATGCAGACATCAAAGAGGTCCACGTTGGCGACTTCAATGACGACGGACGTGATGACATCATCGGTTTGTTCCGGAGTGGAGATCGCGGTCGCTGGTGGGTCGCTCAGTCCGATGGAAGTCGATTCGCGAATCGCCACTGGGGTGACTACGGAAACTACAATGGAATTAACACTGTGCTCGTGGGGAACTTCGACGGTGTGAAGGGCGATGATCTCACCGTGATCGCGACGTCCGGCGTGGTGTGGATGGTGAAGACGAGCAACACCCGTTTTCAGTATCTCAACTCGCACCGCTGGAATCTCTCGAACGGCTTTGAGTTCGTTCAGGTTGGCAACTTTAATGGAGATCACCGCGACGATGTCCTGGCGGTGTTTGGGACTGGAGTCAACCGGAGTGTCTTCGTTGCCAAGTCCATCGGTCCGGCGATGGGATTCTACAGCAGTAAGTGGAGCGAGTGGACGGTCAACCAGTCGCTCGATGCAGTTGTCGTCGGCGATTTCGATGGCGACGGACGCTCGAATGTGGTGGCGTTGTTGAATGGAACGAAACTCTGGTATGGTGCCTCCGATGGCCGTCGATTCGAAATGCGGTTCTGGCTCGACTGGAGTGAAGTCGCCGGCGGAATTGTCGATGTCGCGGTCGGGGACATCAACGGCGATGGCCTCGCCGATATTCTTGGACGAACATCAAATGGCAAATGGCGGACCGCGGAATCGAACGGTTCGAGCTTTGCCGATCGATATGTGATTGGCTGGTCAGCGTCGGCGATCTGGAAGCATGTGATGATCGGCAATTTCACCACGCCTCGACCTGCTGCTCCTGAATCGCCGTCCCCGCCGATCTCAGATATCTCGGTTTCCCCACGGAGTTCGCCAGACGACTTCGCAGCCTTTGGAGACGATGAGATGCTGGATCTGTTATACGATCGCGGTCAGGGCGGGGCGTTTTAGCGTCCGTTCGCATCTCGGCGACGCCTCGGGGGAATGGCGACTCCTGCGAGCAGAATGCTGGTCCGCCAGGGCGTTCAATCAGCGCGGGAATGCTCCCGATTCATAGACCGAGAAGCCGAGTGTGGTCTGAGCGCTTCTGAGTTTGATGAAGCCCTGAGCGGTCCGATCGGAAGGCTCGTTGAACACCCGCAAAGGGCCCTGAGTCTGTTCGCGAAGGACAAGAGTTGTGTTGCCCCCTCCCCAGAGATTGGCGGCGTCATAAATGCGAAGGCCGACCATCCAGTCCTCAAGTGTGTCCGTGGTAACGCCGACAGCTTCCGACGAGTCTCGTCCATCCACCACGAGCAGCGTGACCTGCATCCCAATTTCATCGACGCCGATTGCTGTACGGGGATGACGGCTGATCGTCGTGCTCGTGTTCCTGCTGGAAAGGCGGCAGGGCTCCCCATCATCGACCAGCTGACCGGTATGGGCGGGGAAAACATGCCAGGCATCTTCGGGAACCGAGAGGGCAGGAACGATCGAGAAGTGACCGTCTCGATGAACAACGACGACCGTTGCTTTGCTGTCGTCCGGCGGTGCGGTGAGCCATTTCCCGGAGACCATCGTGGCGGGGTAGGCTTTCCCCCAGCCATCACCGGCGTCACTGCTTTCCGGGGGCTGGACAAGGACGCCCGTGTTGATAGCGACGTCGTAACGCAGACGCTCGGCTGCGCCAAGGACGGTCATGTTGGTCGTGTGGAACTCCCCGGTCCCATCAGGATCGACTCCTCCAATCGTGTAGCCGGGCCGAATGTGTGACTCGTTCAGATCGAGCGTCACAGCATAGGCCGTATGGGGCGTCGGATCCTGAAGTTTCCAGATCCGCAGGTCGACTCCGCGGGCCAGTTCGATTTGTCTGGTCGGCTGCGGGAGCGGATCGGCAGCGTTTGCTCCACGAAAGGGGAACAACGCCAATAAGCCGCAGAGCAGTCGGACGACACGTCGTAGAGACACGACGAGAGCGGTACACATTGCGATTCCGGAGACAGGGGATTCCGGTGTGAGACGTTTCATAAAGGTCGTTGCGCTATTCAGAACGATACGGGCTGACGGACGCGAAAGTGGGGCCGATGCGAATCTCGTCGAAGTCGGTGGAGTAACGTCCTTCGATGAGAATCTCGTGCAATCGGAAATTGGGGGCGGTGAACTCCAACGCGGCTTCCGTTTCTTCGGGGACCGTCGACAGTTCAGGGTTCAACCAGACGCGAACCTGTTCGGCCTTCGGCTGGAAGCGAATTCGGACAACATAGAGGACCGCCTCGTCAGCTGGAATCTCACTTCCATACGGTCCGATGTATTCGCCGTTCGTCCGATCGATCTCCGCACTCCAGACACATTTCTCCGGGCCGGGGAGTCGACCGAGACGAATCCCGGTCTGATCATCTCCGAGGCGAAGGAACGCGTATCGATTCCCGCCTTCACTGTCGTAAGATTGAGCCAGAAAGCTTAACCAGACTTCGGATCCGTCTGCGCCGACCCCTTGAGAATCGCGAAACTCGGCAGGCCAGGCGTCCGGATCGATGCTTCGCCCGGCGCGACTCGTCTGTCCGTAAGAGGTTCGCAACTGGCCGCCGGATGTGCGAAGCAGTCGGCCGGCCTGATCTCGGAAGCTCAAACTCTCAATGCCTCGGCGATCCCCGGGGACATTCCAGCGAAGGGGAGCGTGATCGATACTGGAAGCAAGGCTGCCACTCTCCTGCCAGCATCCGGCCCAACCCCAGCCACCATGTTCGAGACTGATCCCCGCATGCGTGAACTCCGCAGACGTCGGCAACGTTTCGGGATAGTCGAAGCCTTCGTACACCAATGGTGCCTCAAGCAGTCGCGGAGGAGATGCGTTCAAGGCGGACCGCACGCGGCCTACTCTGTGTTCGACCCAGTCCGACTCGACCACAATCACTTTTCCTCCTTCGACCCAGACCGACTGTCCGGCGAGAAGCGAATGACCATCTTCTGTTGCCCGCTCTGACTGTTGCCGAAACCGAACTTCGCCCTCGAGGACGGAGAGCACGGTTCCCGTTTCTGGCGATGTCCGCAGGACGAAGCTGGCTCGCTTCTCGATGAAAATAGTTGCATTGGCGGTTCGCAGCGACCAGACCGGACGAGTTTTGTCAGGAGTCCAGTTGACTGCACATGCCCCCTCCGTTACGGAGAGAATCGAAGAATCGAGCCGGGCGAAGCGAGCCGGTCCCTCGAGAACGAACTGGCATGAGCCGTCGAACCGGTACTCGACGAGACCCGATGCCAGGGTCCATGGTTCGTCCGGAGTCCAGTCGGCGAATCGCGACGCGGGAGCGGCGGACGTCCAACGGACAGTTGAGGAGACGCGATGCTCGAGACGGACAGGCGGCGGCTGGGAAAGGTGTTCGAGATCTTTGGCCGCATCCAGACCGAGGCCTCGGTGCTGTGGCAGCAGTAAGACGAGCGAAGTCGTAATTCCGGAAACAGCTGCGGCGATCAGCACGACCATACCCAGCAGAACCATCCAGCGCGGACTGGGTTGTTTTTCTGCCGGTGCTTGAATGAAGACGATATCGCTGCCGTTTCCGGCGACTCGATGAGTGTCCTGTTCCGACAGTTTGCGGCTGAGAAGAACGTGCAGCATGATACGCTGGAATGCGCGATCGGCGTTCTCGGGATCGTCGTGCAGCCATTCTGTCAGTTCGCTGGTCACTTCGGCGGAGAACTCGTCCTGTCCGTCGAGGTGATCATCGATGACGCGGAGAGCATCCGACTCTTTCATTTCTGGCCCTCCTGCTGCAACCGACTTTCAATGCACTTTCCCAGCGCCGTGCGGATGCGATGGAGCAGCACTCGAACAGTTCCAGAGGACGTTTCCAGCTCATCGGCGATTCGAGCCGGAGACAAGCCTTCGCGATAGCGCAGGGTGATCAGTTTCCGGTTCTTGCTGCTCAGCGATTTCAGGCATTCTTCAAGAGCATCGGATTGCTCCTGAAGTTTGAGTGACGCTCGACAGGCCGCTGCCGCGAGCGGTTCCAGCGCATCCCCGACAAGCAGATGGCGATCCCGATAGGTGCGACGAAAAAAGTCGGCCGTTTTGATCTTCGCGATCCACAATGCCCACGGGGCGAACGGGCGACTGGGGTCGTAGTCTTCAAATCGCCGGGAAACCTCCAGAGCGACTTCCTGAAGCACGTCGTCCGCATCGCAGGACTGAGGCAGGGACGCCAGCAGGAAGCCTTTCACGACCGGCTCCGCCTGAGACCAGAGTTCGTTCAGGGAGCTGCGGTTTGTGGTAATATCAGACAGGGTCGACGCGTTGTCTCGACTCATCGCAGTAGCGGCATGCTCGCCACGTTTCTCATTCTCAGACGCGGGGATCAGAACTGTCGTCGTCATCGTTCTCGTGTGCTGGCTGGAGGGCAAAGGCTCGTCCTGATGGTCGCTTCAAGAGGAGAATCGTTAACAGAAAAACTCGCCCGGCCCCGTATTCTGGCAATGAAAATGAAGATTGGATTAAGTTCTGATGGGCTGCTAACGATTTCGGCTCGTTCGCGACAGATTGTGCGGACCGGGATACAAATGCCGGGCGTCTGTTCGCGTTCCCGGACGCGTGAACTGAAGAGCTTCGGTCCCGACGAAGCTGTGGTCGACGAGCGAAGCGAGCGAGGAAAGAATGAGCGGGAGGAATAGATATCGATTCGGAAGGGTGATCCTGCCCGTCACTAAAGTTTCGATCCTCGCAGGGTGCCTGCTTTGCTTACAACCAGTTGCAGCGGAAGAACCTGAAGAGTTGATCGTCCAACTCGACAGTCCCCTTGAAGAGATCTCAATCGATCTCCCTCCCGTCGTCATCTGGACGGAGCAGCGACAGGAACCGCGACCGCTGGCCACTTCGTATATGCGGGTCGATCTGCATTCTTCGCTGATCGACCTGTTCGTGATGGTCGGAGACGATCCCGACGGAGACGGACCGGCAGAAGCGACGCTGACCATGCCGGTCGACCTGATGAATCAAGGGGACGCTCTGGCTGCGGTCAACGCCAACGCGTTCAGCAAAGTTCATCCGGAAGATCGTTTTCTGCCGTGGAGCGAGGGGATGCACGTCAACATGATCGGCATGGCGGTGTCAGACGGGCAGTTCTGCAGCCCTCTCGATAACCCTCGGTATTCCAACAGTCAGGTCGCCTTCTGGATCAATGCGTTGAGGGTGCCGCAGATCAGCCGCCCCGCCGAGTCGGTCGACGTCCGACAGGCGGTTGGAGATTTCTGTGCCGTTCTTATTCAGGACGGGCAGCTGATTCCCGAAGAAGGCGGACCTCGTCATCCGCGGACGGCTCTGGGTTTCGATGAATCGGATCGATTTCTGCTGCTGGTTGTTGTCGATGGACGCCGGGATGGCTACAGCGATGGCATGACGATGCATGAACTGGCCAGGTTGCTGCAGGATCACGGCTGCCGGCACGCCATCAATCTGGACGGCGGCGGCAGCTCGATCATGCTGCATCGCGAGCAGAAATCGGAAGTCCCGGTCACGGTGAATCGGCCTTCCAGTGATGTTCATCGTCCAATTCCAGCCATGATCGGAGTGCGCCGCCGCGAGCGGCTGTAGTCTTTCGGCCTCGCAGGTGCACGGAGCCTTCCTGTAGACGCGGTCTGAGACATCTTCCATAATCACCCGTTTTGAGCATTCTTCGGCTGGGGTGAGGAAGTTCGATGTCGTTCTATTCCGCAATGATTCGTCCGCTGTTGTTTCGTCTCGATGCCGAACGGACGCACCACCTGACCGTGGAAGCGTGCCGTGTCGCAGGACGGATTCCGGGGACTGTCGGCGTCATGCGGGCGTGCTTCGAAGTTGACGAACCGATGCTGCACACAGACGTCGCTGGACTTCGTTTCAGTAATCCCATCGGTCTCGCGGCGGGATGGGACAAGAGCGGACGGGCGCTGCGGATCATTGATGCGATGGGCTTCGGATTTGCCGAAATTGGATCGGTCTCGGCGCGACCCTCAACGGGCAATCCCAGGCCCCGCCTGTTCCGTCTTCCCGAGGAGCGGGCGATCATCGTGAACTATGGCCTGCCGAACGACGGTGCAGAGTGCATTGCTAAGCGACTGGAAGCTCATTGTCCGAAGCATCCCCTGGGAGTGAATCTCGTCAGGACGAATCGCGGAGCCGAGGCATCGGCTGACAGTGCCGACGAGATTCTGGATGACTACGCATACTCGGCATCGCTGACGCATCAGCATTCCAGCTACTTGATGCTCAACCTGAGTTGTCCCAACGCTGAAGGGGGGCGGGAATTCTTCGATCAGTCCGGTACGATCAAACTTCTCCTCGATCGCCTTGTTCCGCTGGAGATGAATTGTCCGGTCTTTCTGAAAGTGGCTCCGAACGACAGTCCCGCCCGAATCCAGCGGCTGCTGGAAGAGTGTGAGGAATTCCCGTTCGTTCGAGGATTCTGCTTCAATCTCCCCGCCGGCAAACCGGATTCACTCGCTCTGACGATTGCCAGAGACAGATTGGCCAACCGTCCGGGAGCGGTGGCTGGTGCTCCTGTCGCAGGACTGATCAATCGCTGTATCGCACGGCTCTATCGCGAAATGGATCAGGGACGGTACGTAATCATCGGAACCGGCGGAATTCTCGATGCGGAAGAGGCTTATCTCAAACTTCGTCTGGGAGCCTCGCTGGTTCAGCTTTACACAGCCCTCATCTATGAAGGCCCGTCTGTTCCAAAGACCATCTGCCGTGAACTCGTCCGACTGTTGAAACGCGATGGCTTCGAGAGCGTCGCTGAAGCGGTTGGCACCGGAAACGTCGCACACGCTCGCGATTGATCGAAGAACGCCGAGCTGACCGGGCGGCCGCGATTTCTATTGAACAAGAATGACTACGAGCAATGACCTGCAAGGTCGGGACGGCTTTTAACAAGAGTGACCTCATTGCCGCTCGCGCTGTAGGAAACGTGATCCAGAAAGGATCTCATCAGCATTACGCCACGTCCACTGGGGCGGAGGAGGTTCTCGGGGTCTGTTGGATCCGGGAGCGTGGAGGGGTCAAATCCGGGGCCTTCGTCTCGAATGACAAACCGGGCATCGGAGGGAGACAGGTTGACCGTCACGTGGACCCGCCGGTCCCGATACGGATGTTTCCTCATTCGTTCCTGACCGAGTTGGTGGTAATCGTTGTTCCCACCTTCCCGCAGTTTCGAGTCGAGTTCGAGGTTGCCATGGTCGGTGGCGTTGATGAGAGCTTCCGCCAGAGCGGTCGAAATTCGGAGCAGCGTCGAGTTGTCGCAGAAGCCGAGTCGCGTCATGCTCTCGCCGATAAAGCTGATCAGAGCCTGAGAGCCACCCGGTTCATAACCGAGAATGAAGCGGCATTCAGTTGTCTGGTGAAATTGACGAACGAGCTCCCGCTGCTGTTCGGCGCTGATCACCGAGATCACGGTCTGCAGAGCCTGCTGAAGGTTCTCGCGGAAGTTTGCCTTGGGAACGTAACTCGAGGCGCCGGCCTGCAGCGCTTCCACGGCAATCTGCTCACTGCCGTACGCGGTCATCAGGATGATCGGCAGCGCCGGATGAGACACATTGAGGCTCTTGACCAGCGCCAGCCCGTCGATTTTGGGCATATTCAGATCGGTCAGCACGATGTCCGGACGGTCCTGGCGAATCTTGTCGAGCGCTTCCTGACCATCCACAGCATACAGCGGAATGCATCCCGCTTTCTGCACCCACGTGCCCGCGATCTGGCGGTCCAGTGCGGAGTCATCGACAATCAATACCCTGCTCACGGCTGTCTCTCCATGTTGTGGTTCTCAATTCTGTGGAACGAGTCTGGAGCCCAGGGCTTCAGACATCTCTTGTATGGACGCCTGCAGCGAATCCAGCAGGCGTCCAGCTTCTTCCAGGTTCTGTTCGGCGGCGGCATGTTCGACAGCTTGAGCCGATTCCTGCAACCGGTTGGCCCCGAAATTCCTTCCCGCTGATTTGATGGTATGCGCGTACCGTCGCGCTTCGGTTGCGTTGTGGCTTTCAATGGATTCCACCAGGCCCGCGCTGAGTTTCGGTAGCTCGTCGAGGCAAGTGAGGATCAACGCCTGCAGCAGATCTTCGTCGCCATCGACAACTCTCAGCACATGGTCCCAGTTCACGACAGTTGACTTCGCGAGGACATTGTTGTTCGCTGCGGGCGGGCCTGTGTTGTTCAAATCGGTTGACGGATCCTTGTCCCCGAAAAGCGGGACCAGAACGGCGTGCAGTTCGTTCTTCCGCACTGGCTTCGAAACATACTCATCCATTCCGGCGTCGAGACACTTCTCCCGGTCGCCCTGCATGGCGCGGGCCGTCATCGCGATAATGAGAATGTGCTCACCGGATTTCTGCTCCTCCTCGCGAATGGCTCGCGTGGCTTCAAGACCGTCCATTTCCGGCATCTGAACATCCATGAGAATCAAGTCGAACTGATACTGCCTCCACTGTTCGAGAGCCAGTTTCCCGTTCGAGGCGATCGTGACGGTATGTCCCCACTTCGTGAGCAGGGAGCGCGCGAGAAGCTGGTTCGCGAGTCCGTCCTCGGCGACAAGAATCTGCAGCGGAGGAATCCGCTCGTGATCGGGCTTCGTTTCCGATTCCGGAACGGCCTCAACGTTCCTTCCGACGGCTTCGAGAATGGATTCGAGTAGCTCCGACTGCTTCACCGGTTTCATCATGTGTCCGTCGATTCCCAGATCCTCACAGCGGGCGATGTCGCCGGCTCGCCCTCCGGAGGTCAACATAATGATCCGTGTCTCCTCCAGACCTTCGATCCCGCGAAGATGGTGCACCAGCTCGAATCCATCCATCTCGGGCATGTTGACGTCGCTGAGAATCAGTGGAATCGGTTCGTCATTCCGAACGCGGTCGCGTAACAACTCGATGGCCTTTCTTCCGCTTTCGACGGTGGTCACGGGCATTCCCCAGCTCTCGAGCATCTCCTTCAGGATTCGCCGATTGAGTTCGTTGTCATCGACGACGAGGACATAAACGTCTTTCAGATCGGGCGGCTCCAGGGGAATGGCGTCCTCCGGCTGTTCGGACACGGGAAACTCAGCCGTAAAGGAGAACGTGCTCCCTTGCCCGGGGATGCTTGTGGCCCAGAGCTCGCCATGGAAGGCCTCGATGACACGCCGCGTGATTGCCAGGCCCAAACCGGTGCCCCCGTACTGCCGCGTGGTTGATGTATCGGCCTGTTCGAAAGGAGCAAACACCCTGTCCAGTTTTTCCGGAGAGATTCCCACGCCGGTATCGCGAACCGAGCCGCGCAAGCGAGCCCGACCGGCGTGAACGGGCTCTTCGAGTTCAATATCGACGAAGACTTCTCCTTCGGAGGTGAACTTAATCGCGTTGCCAATCAGATTGACGAGGACCTGTCGGAGTCGTACCGGATCACCGCGAAGGTACCTGGGTACGCTCGGTTGAACTCGCCAGGCGATCTCCAATCCTTTCGCATGTCCGCGGAGCGCTAACGATTTCAGCGTGTCTCCGACCTCTTCGCAGAGATCAAAAGGAATCGATTCCAATTCCAGTTTGCCGGCTTCGATCTTAGAGAAATCGAGAATCTGATTGATGATTGCGAGCAGAGTTTCAGCGGACTCCAGCACGATTGTGATGTAGTCACGCTGCGTTCCATTCAGATCGGTATCGAGCACGAGTTCCGACATCCCAATGATCGCGTTCATCGGAGTACGAATCTCGTGACTCATATTGGCCAGGAAATCGCTCTTCGCCTGATTGGCCTGCTCGGCCGCCTCCTTGGCTCTTCGCAAGGTCTCTTCGGCCTGCTTGAGGAGCGTTATCTCGAACACGGTGACAAGCACGACCTGTTCGTCGTCAAGCATGATCGGATTCAGACCGAGTTCAGCGGGAAACTCGCTGCCATCCCGGCGCCGGCACATGAGCTCCTGTCCGGAGCCCATCTTCTGGATCGACGAATCGCTCCAGTAGTCGGCTCGCTTCTGTTCATGCTCTGTTCGAGGATGTTGCGGCACGAGCAGTTCGACGGGTTGTCCGATCATTTCCTCGCAGGAATAGCCGAAGGTCGTCTCCGCAGCCGTGTTGGCAACGCGAATAAGCCCATCCCGATCGACGAGCAGAATCGGAGTCGGAGCGGCGTTAACCACAGTTCGGGCGCGTTCTTCAGCTCGCTTGATCGTGGTGACATCGTGCGAGATCCCAAATGATCCCACCACATTCCCGTCGCTGTCTCGCAGGGGAATCTTTGTCGTGAGCACTGTCGAACTGGTGCCGTCCGGCCAGTGGGGATGTTCTTCTTTTCCGAAGAGCGATTCTTCCGATCGCATCAGCTTCTCTTCGTCGGCCTTCGCCTGAGCGGCGTATTCGGTCGGGAAGAAATCGGCATCCGTGTGTCCAATCACATCTTCAGGCGAGCAGCCGAGTCGCTGGGCGAGGGTGTAGCTGACGCGTGTAAAGCGGGCCTCTCTGTCCTTGAAGTAAATCGCATCGGGGAGATGTTCCAACAGCTTCTGCAACAGGAAACGCTCGTGGCTGAGTTCTTGTGTCCGTTCTTCCACCGTCTGATCCAGCGTGCGGTTCAGTTCGTGCAGCTGATGATTCATCTCGAGGATCTCGTTCTCGGCTTGGAGGTAAGCTCGTACGGCGAAAGCGAGGGCGGCCAGATAGGCTGCCATTCTCAGGATGTGCCACCACCACCAGGCAGCATCCCAAAGAGCGGAGAACTCGAAGAGGATGCCGGCCGCGCCGAAAAGAACGGTATGTACGGCGAACAACCAGTCCTCGTGACTGTTTCTCGCCAGGAAGCGCTTCGCAAAGAAGCTGCCCGCGATCAGGAAGCCGATGCCCCCACCGATGTTGAGTAATCGGGCAAAGAGAGTGAAGTCTCCATCGACGACCATGGCGGGAATGGTTGAGTGGGAGACGCATGAGAGGACACCGAAAATCGTGGTGCTGGCTACGACGACGAACGGAAACGCTCTCGGTCCCGGATTGATCGCAGGCAGCCGACGGACCCAGACCAGGGCGAACAACGATCCGCCCACGAAAGTCGCCGTGCTGTGCAGCCAGACAAACGTGTTGCCGACGTCGACAGCGGCGTGGAACAGATCCAGGATTCCCATCCCGGCCAGTGCCGCGGCCATCCAGGGATAGTGAGCATTGTCCTCTTTTCCCGACTGTTCGACGGTGAGAATCGCGGCAATAGCAATTGCCAGCAGACCACCGCAGGCTTCAAAGAGAGAATGGATCGGAAGGTTCGCGAAGCGGGAGTCGGGAAGAAAGACAGAAGAGACGAGGCTGCCCAACAGGGGCAATACCAGCGACAATGTGACGCCAAAGGCAATCCACTGAACCCGCGATTGAACTCGCATGCCTTGAAATCCCCTTGGTCAGAACAAAACAAGGTGAACTTCAGTTCGATGAGTCGAGAAGTCGATCATCGTCGGCTTTCAGTATGACCGGAAAGTTGGCCGATGTCATTGATTGATTAGAAGAAGTTTGCCGAGGTCAGACGAATTCTCTGGAGACCGGAAATGCGTCGCGAACCAGAGAGCACCTGACGCGCCTTAGCCACGGAGCCTTGTTCTCGCGGACGGAGGACGATACGTGATCAAGACGAAGCAACAGGAATGACAAATGCTCGACACCCGAAGCTGCGATCTCCGAAAACTCAACAGTGCCACAGAGTACCCGTCAATTCCCACGTATCATTCGCTCGGGGAGAATAAAGGGTATTGCAGAGCTCAGATCGCCAGGGGCCGCTTTGAAGCCTACGAACGTTACTTCAAACGGAAGGCTGCGAAAAAGAAGTGAGCAGGTTGTAAGACGCGCAGAGTCCGTAGCCGAACGCGTTTTCAGACTATCATTTGCCTCAAGGTTCCCGCTAACATATCGACCGTGCCTGATATTATAGCGGCTGCTCCACAGCAGAGCTGAGGAAAGCCTGAAAATCGTTCTGCTGCGGGCTGTTTCATGAAGCGATTCTGTCTGATCGTGCTTGCGTGTCTGTTGAACACGTCGGTTTTCTCCGCTGAGGAACCGTTCGAAATCTTCCTCGAGAAGCACTGCGTTCGCTGTCATGGGCCGGAGCAGGTCGAACGTGATCTGCGGATCGATCAGCTTTCCCGGGATTTTCAATCGGGCATCGACGGGCACCTGTGGGCGGAGGTGGTGGAGCGAATCAACTCCGGAGAGATGCCGCCGGAAGATGAGCCCCAGCCTTCGGAAAATGAAATCGCCACGGTGATTGGTCAACTCAATGGACTGATCAGTGAAGGGCGGGCTGCTCGAATGGCGGCACGGCCTCCAGTCGCTCATTATCGACTCAGCCGGAAAGAGTATCAGAATACCGTCTACGATCTTCTGGGCGTTCGCTACGATCCGACAAAACCGGGCGAATTGAACGAGGATCCCCGCTGGCACGGTTTCGAACGGATCGGATCAGTTCTCTCATTGTCTCCCTCGCACGTTGAGCGGTACTACCGGGCCGCCGACATCGTGCTGAATCGTGCTTTTCCCGAGCAGCCGATCGAGAGCAGAACAATTCGCAAGACTGCGGCTGAGATTCGGTACAACGGAGGAAAGCAGCAGGAAGAGTATCTCCAGCGATTCGGCATCGAACGGCCGCTAAGAGCGCTCATCTTTCCCGGCCGCGAGCTTCAGGCCCTCCGACCCCACTGGTTCGGCCGCCCGGGCCCGGAGCAGAGTGGTCTTTATCGGGTTCGATTACAGGCCAGCGGAATCCGTCCTGCAGGTGGGCAGAGAGCACATTTGCGGATTGGACAACGGACTGGCGAAGGAACGAATGAAGGACTGGTTGAGTTTGATGTGCTGGCTCCGGAAGACGAACCGGAAGTGATTGAATTCGAGGTGTTTCTCGAGATGCCCGCCAGCCTGGAGTTCAACGTCATCGCCACGGATATCATTTCGCGGGCCAAAGGCGGGCATCACCGGAACATCCTGGGTGGGCAGACCTATGTGTTCACACATACCAGCGAAACTCGACTGCTGAATCCAACCGGGCCGAAGCTCTTCGATGAGGAGGGGCACGCAATCTTTTCCTTCGTCCTGCTCGACTGGATCGAATGGGAAGGTCCACTCGAAACAGACGCCGAACGCGCAACCAGGACCAATGTCCTGCCTCCCGAGAATGCTCCGAAGGATGTCGTCGCTCAGCATCTGCGGCGGTTTGCCGAGCGGGCCTGGCGACGTGCGGTTTCCGATGAAGAACTTCAGCCGTATCTGACAGCCTATGAAGCAGAACGCGAGGTCGGAGAAAGTGTCGCTTCGGCATATCGCGTCGCCCTCCTGGGACTGTTGACATCGCGCAACTTCACTTATCTTGTCGAAGGTGAAGCAGAGCCACGTGAACGGCTCACCGATTGGGAACTGGCTTCACGACTCTCGTATTTTCTCTGGAGCTCGATGCCGGATGATCCGCTGTTGGAAGCGGCTCGCGAAGGAAGCTTGACCGGTGGTGGTCTCGAAGCTCAGGTCGACCGCATGCTGACCGACGGCAAGATCGATCGCTTCATCGAAGACTTTCCGCGTCAGTGGCTCCAACTGCATCGGCTCGGCATGTTCCCCCCGGACAGTCAGCTTTATCCGGACTACGATGTCTGGCTGGAAGCCAGCATGCACGAGGAGGTCGTCCAGTATTTCCGTCAGATGTTCACGGACAATCGGCCGATCGATCAGTTGATCGCCTCTGACTGGACAATGGCCAATTCGCGGCTCTGCGAATTCTATGGTCTGTCGGAACTTCAGACTTCCGGGTTTCAGCGAGTCTCTCTGCGTCCTGAAGACCACCGTGGTGGACTGCTCACTTCCGGCGCGATTCTGGGACTGACGTCTGACGGCACGCGACATCGGCCGGTTCATCGAGGCGTCTGGGTGAGTGAGGCCATTTTCGGAAAGACGCCGCCGCCTCCGCCGGCCAATGTAGATCCGATCGAGCCTAATCCGCCCGAAAGCCCCAAGGCGACCATTCGACAGAAGATTGAAGCCCACGCTCGGGATGCCAATTGTGCCGCCTGTCATCGCAACATCGATCCGCTGGGGTTGGCGTTCGATCAGTTCGATGCCATCGGACAATGGCGAACGCATGAACGCGTTGAAACTGGACAGGGAGCGGATCCTCCGGTCGACCCGAGCGGCATGCTGCCAGATGGACGCAGGTTTGCGGACGCTACAGAGTTTAAGCAACTGTTGCTCGAAGACCGCGATCAGTTTCTGCGTGCCTTTGTCGAACATCTCTGTACCTACGGACTACGTCGCGTGCTCACGGTCGATGACCGGAAAGACATCGAGACAATTGTCGCTGAAGCCAGAGCGAAGGATTATCGGCTGAGGGAGATTGTTCGTGCCGTCGCCCTCTCTGACCTGTTCCAGAAACGCTGAGAACTGAAGAACGAGACTATGAAACATTCGTGGTTGATTGATCGCCGTCATGTTTTGCGGGGGCTCGGCAGTTTTGTCGCGCTGCCATTGCTGAACTGTATGCAACCGCTGGGAGCGGCGGAAACGGAGGCTCCGCGTCGCAGCGCGTTCATCTATCTGCCTAACGGCGTCAACACGCTCGACTATCAGATTCTCTCGGCCGGCGAGGACTACGAGTTCTCCCGTTCGCTCAAGCCGCTGGAGAAGCATCGCGGTGTGATCACGCCCATCAGCGGCCTGCATCACCCGGGGGGGCTGGGGCATCACCACAATTGTCAGAAGATCTGGCTGACCGGAGGTCATCTCGGGCCGACCGATCGGAACAGCATCTCGATCGATCAGAGGATGGCCGAAGTCACTTCGCCACATACGCGATTCCATTCGTTGGAGATCTCAAACAAAGGAGAGTCGCTCGCGTGGACGGCCGATGGGATCCGTCTTCCCGGTATGAGCCGCTGCAGTGAGATTTTCGCCTACCTGTTCGAAGAGCCGAAAGACGGGACCGCTGCTCAGCGACGGGCCCTGCGTCGTAAGGGGAGCGTCCTCGATGCGAACCTGGAAGAAGTTCGATCGCTTGAGAGACGGATGGGAGCGGAAGACAAAGGACGCATGAATCAGTATCTGACTGCGGTGCGCGAAACCGAAGTCCGGACGCGGCGGGCGGATGCCTGGCTCGACGTTCCCCGTCCGGAGATTGCGGAAGCCGATCGACGGCGTGGCGATCGCGACGTGCCGCAGACTCAGGCCGGGGAGTACTTCCGGACCGTTTACGACCTGATTGTCCTGGCGTTTCAAACTGACGCGACTCGTGTTGTCACCTTCAGCAGCGGACTGGAAGGGCAGGGACTGGCAATCCCGGAGCTCGGGATTTCGCAATCCCGGCATGAACTGAGTCACCATAACGGCGACCCAGGACACATGGAGAAGCTGACCCAGAGTGACACGTTCAACATCGAACAGTTCAGCTACTTTCTGTCACGACTGGCCGAGACGCCGGACGTCACGGGACGACCGATGCTCGAGACCACAATGTCGTTGTTTGGCAGCGGAATGGCCTACGGACACAGTCATGGAAACGCGAACCTGCCGCTTGTGCTGGCGGGTGGATCAGGGTGCGGCTTCCGACATGGACGTCATATCGATTTGAACCAGGGGCATTTCGAAGGCTATCAGCTGGAACAGCCCGGGCAGCACTACCGCCTCTGCAGTCGTCCGGCCAACGAGAACGCTCATATGAGCAATCTTCTGCTGACGATGGCTCAGAAGATGGGCGTCGAAACCGAACGCTTCGCAGACAGTAACAGTGAACTGGACCTCGGATGAGAAGACGGGCTTGCTTGTCTTTATTGATACTGGGACTTTGGGCCTCGGTCGCTTCGGCAGCCGAGCCGTTCCGTCCTTCCCCCGGTACGTTTCCGCCGATCGAACAGGCGAAGGCGTATCGCGGCGAACTCGTTTTTGTCGACCATGTCAATCGTCGGGGAAGTCTGCGTCTGCACGTCGACGGCCACTTTCACGAAGGGCGATTGCACCACTTCGCCATGCTTCCCTACGGGGTGATCCGCTATCGGGGAGCGCCCGCCGATCTTCGGGATATCCCAGTCGGGACGGTGCTCTATGGTCTGTTCTATCTTCCGCCGGAGCCGAAGATTTCCGCCGTTCCGAATGTCACACGAGACGACCCGACTGCTCCGCCGGAGAACCACGCCATTCTGCTAGAAGATGATTCGAGTCTCTGCATGCGCGAAGGCAAAGCCTGGCAGTTGAAAGAAGTGGAGCTCAACAAGGGGGAGGGGAATCTCGTCGCCACCCTTGAACGCAAGAGCGAGGGCATCGGATTAGACGGCGAGCACACCATGACGATCGACTCATCGACCAGAATCTGGAGAGGTAAGGAATTGCTCGGCCTGGATGACCTTGTCGCGCAAGGCCACTGGCCTGCTGATGGAAAGAAGCAGTTCGCCGGACAGGCGGTGCAGCTGGCGCTCGGATGGCATCCGAGATACCTCTATCAGCAGTTTCACGTGTCCGATCTGTGGCTCGATGAAGCAGCAGTGAACGTCGCTGCGGAACGTCAACGTCAGCGACACATTCGCCATATCCGCACGCGCTGGATGCCCGCGATGGTCGACTCCGCTGACCATCGCGAATTCGGACACGCCGTCGTGACAGTCACTCTGTTTGGTGGCATGGATGAAACGCTGTATGCCGACTTCAAACCTGGTATCGGCGGCAAAATGGCTGCCGCCGAGAATACACTGCGAACCTGGTGGCCCGATCACGACGGAATGGACGGCCGCATCATCGCTGTCGACCGGGCGGAGAACGATCCTCCACTCGGCAGCAGTGGACTACAAATCAAGTTCGAAGTGCCACTCATTCTCGAAGGCTTCCGACCGGGCCAAATCGTCCGCATCCGTCCTGAGAACTGGCCGAACGTCAAGCCGCCCGTCGAAGAACGAGTCCGAGGCTTCGAAGACCGCTGGCCCAGCCCCGATCTGTTTCAGAAGTAAGCGGACAGTTGTTCGACCCGAGGTCAGATCCCAAGGAAGAACACAACGTCGCGAAGAGTCGTCCAGACATCGTTCGCGATGGTCGAGAGGCTCTGTCATTCCAACCGGTCACGGCTGAGCAATCGCCGCTGGGAATCAGTGAGAAGGCCCTGCGTCCCTGTTCCCCCCACTCCTGTCGAGATGAGATTTATGAAAGCGTTCGCAACCATCGTCTCAGCCCTGTTGATTCTGCTGTCCCACTGGGGCCTGGTAGATGCCGCCGACGCATCTCGACCGAACGTAATTTTCATTCTGGTCGATGACCAGGGCTATTACGATCTCGGTTGCTACGGTGCGACCGAAGTCGAGACGCCCCGTATCGATGCGATGGCCGAACAGGGGACGCTGTTTACCGATTACTACGCGGCTGCACCGATTTGCAGTCCGTCGCGAGCAGGGCTGCTGACCGGGTGTTATCCCCGCCGCGTCGGTAACGCGATCTGGGTCCATCGAGCCGATTCGCCGTCGGGTATTCATCCCGACGAACTTACGCTCGCGGAGCTGTTCCAACAGAACGGCTACGCGACCGCGTGCATCGGCAAGTGGCACCTCGGGTTTCGCGAGCCGTTCCTGCCGTACAATCAAGGGTTCGATCACTACTTCGGATTGCTGCACAATCTGGACCCGGTCGAAGTCGTCTATTTCGAAGCAGAAGGCGGCGTGCCGCTGATCCGCAACGGAGACGTCGTCGCGCGCCCGGCCGATCCCTCGGAATTAACCAGACTCTATACCGACGAAGCGATCCGCTTTATTGAAGTCCACCACGCCGATCCCTTCTTCCTCTATCTACCGCATACGATGCTGCATCTTCCTTTGGGAGTGAGTGAACCGTTCAAGGGGAGCTCGAACTGGGGAGAGTACGGCGATGCGATCCAGGAATTGGATCATAACGTCGGTCGCCTTTTCGATTCTCTGAACGAGTACGGCATCGAGAAGAACACCATTGTCGTCTACGCTTCGGACAATGGTCGTGGCCCCGGACGGACGCCGCAGCAAAAGATTCAAGGACGAAAGCTTTCGACCTACGAAGGCGGAATGCGTGTTCCAGCGATTGCCTGGGGACCGGGCGTCGGGCTGCAGGAAAACGTGCGATCATCGGAACTGGTGCACGCCATGGACTGGTATCCGACGCTGGCGACACTCGCCGGCATCAGCGTTCCTGAAACGCGTGTGATTGACGGCCGTGATATGAGTCCGCTCCTTAAGGGGGAGACGAAAACCGTGCCGCCGCCTGGTCTGAAGAAATCGCTGAACGCCCTGGTGCCACTTCGACGCCGCTGGGATCCTCCCGGGGAATGGGCGCCGTTGATCAATCGTTACGAGTACAACAGTGCCTTCTTCTATCACGGCGCTCAAGGGGCACTCGCGGCTGTCCGCTGGCGGAACTGGAAGCTGTTTCTGAACCCCAGCCTCGAGTTGTACGACCTGTCGAAGGATCCGGGCGAGACGACACCGGTCCGCAACGGGGAGGTCCTCCGCAAACTTCGCGGCATGGCGGTCTTGTTCCAGGAAGAGATGCGGCTGGACGCCCGTCCGGCGGGAATGGTCGAAACCCGGCCGGAGGGACGTACGACAATTCCTCAAGCGACTCTGGAGAACCTGAACGCGGAACTCGATGTCACGTACGCCCGCTATGGTGATCGCACGCTGGAGATGGACATCTATCGTCCCCGCGAGGCATGGGGCGCGCTGCCCGCCGTTGTCTGTATCCACGGCGGCGGCTGGGCCAAAGGGGATCGAACCAGCCATACAAAGATCGCCCAGGCGCTGGCCGCCCGAGGTTTTGTCGCCGCGACCATTTCGTATCGACTTAGTGGAGAAACTCCGTTTCCGGCGGCGATTCATGATTGCAAGGCGGCTGTTCGTTTCCTGCGGGCCCACGCGAAGAAGTACGGAATCGATCCTGAGCACATCGGAGCTATCGGTCTTTCTGCTGGCGGTCATTTGACCGCGTTACTTGCAACCTCGGAAGGAATCGAGGAACTGGAAGGAAACGGAGGTCATGACGGGTACAGCAGTGCGATTCAGGCCGCCGTACCAATGGGGGCTCAGTCTGATCTGCTTTCGGAGCGGACGCGGATCGTCTCTGCCGTCGAGGAACGAGGGACCATCTGGCGCCAGTTTCTCAGCGGTTCCCAGGCGGACAATCCTGAATCGTATCGCCTCGCCTCCCCGCTCGAACATCTCGACCGCAACGATCCTCCGTGCTGGTTCATCACGGGCGAGACCGACGACCCGAGTACCCACGCCGAGCAGTTCCGCGAGCGAATGAAAGAGCTTGATATCGATCACGGACTGACCGTGATCCCCAAAGCTCCTCACGCGTTTGTCGGGAAGCAACTCTGGTTCGACGAGATGCTCGATGTCGCCGGGAGATTTTTCCAGGAACATCTGAACGAGAAATAGATCCTCCTGACGTGGTTCCGCGAACACACTTCAGGAATAGTCAGCGTCTAGCCCTCGTCCGTGGTCCCAGGTTCTTTGAGTGCCCAGAGCAGGATGACCAGCACGACGGCCAGGGCGAGTGTCACGATCGCGGCGGCATAACCCATCTTCTCGGGCCCGGGTTGGCCGGGAATCAGGCTGGTCGCGGCCAGATTCGTGGTGATCCAGGCGAAGCTCGTGCCGAGCATGCGTCCCCCAACGTTGGCTGCCATGCTTTCGCCGGTTCCGCGGAGGTGGAGCGGGAAAACCCGGGGCAAATAGTTTCCCCAGAAACTGAACTGTCCGACGACGAAAAAACCGCCGAGAAAGACCCAGAAGCTGATCGAGGACAGGGGCAGCGTGAGGAACTCGCCGTAGAACGTCGAATTGCCACCGGCCATCTGATAGAACAGATACGGAAGGACGAACAGGGCCGGGATGGCGAAGAACGCCAGCAGTCCCCGTCGAGAGATAATCATGACAGCGAGCGTCGCCAGGGCAATGCGTCCGGTCAAGCCGCCAATTTCCTGAACCTTCGTGTATTCGGCTGCTGCCTTCTGCTGATACGCCCTCGCCTTGTCGGGAGGGAGTTCCGCGGCGGCCGCTTTGACTTCCGGGAGATTGGGAACCATCTGAGGAATCTGCTGCAGACCCCCGAAGGCAAGCCCGAAACTGGCGCCAACGAGCAGCGTGGTCACGATGGTGGTGCGTCGAAGTGCCGGGGTGAAAAGCTCGGTGATGGAAGGACGTCCCAGCGTGCCGGCCTGTTTTCTCTCTTTCCACTTGGGCGATTCCGGAAGGAAGGGACGAACGATGACCAGCGGAATGGCGGGGAGAAGGCCGGACATCAACGTATATCGCCAGACGGCGTTCGGATCTCCGACTTCTCCAAAGAGAGACGCCATTGTCCCCAGAAGGGGCATGCTGGGCAGTTGCCCGTCTGTTGCCATCGACGCCAGCCAGCTGTTGACCAGGGCGACCAGAAGGCCACCGACCGATGCAAATGCCTGTGTATAGCCGATGACCGCTTCTCTCAGTTTGGGGTCATCAAACAACTCGGACAGCCAGGCGATCGCAGCGACAAACTCGACGCAAACGCCAATGAATACGAGGCAGCGGCAGAAGAGCAGCATCTCGACCGACGTTGAATACCCAGAGACGAACGCGGCTCCAGCGTAGAGGAAGATACTGCCTGCAAGGACACGGCGTCGCCCGAAGCGATCGGTCAGCCAGCCTCCCAGCAGGCCAAAAATCCCGCCGGCAAAGGCCGGGATAAAGAACAGCCGCCCGAGCCACATCTGAAACTCGGGACTGCCCGGAGACGCCCCGATCAGTTCCTGCAAAGCGGGTCTCAGGACCAGCGGCAGCATCAGAAGTTCGTATGTATCGAACGCAAACCCAACCGCAGCCGTCGCACAGACGAGCCAGCGCACCAACGTCATCCGCTGCATTTTGCACCCTTTGATCAGGCATCAATATTCGCAGCAGATTATCCGCAACTTGAAAATTGGCAAGCGTTCGCCCACTTGCCTCGATCAGAATCTCAGCCGGACGACTCTCCCTGAAAAAGTGTGGATGAAGTTTCCCTCCGAAGTTGGACGTGCTTGTCGCATTCTCCGGCAGCCAGCGACTGAACCGACATTTCAAACACCAGGGGCAGTTCGCTTGCAGCTGGGCGATCGCAGAATAGTGAACAAAGCGAGATTTTCTGTCCCGAGTCCGGTTGAAGTATGGTCGTGTTCCTGGGTACACTTGCTCAAAGTGGTTCAGTACTCTCTGGGACGGACAGCACGAGGCGGAGTCCAATCCTGCGAAAGGAGCGCACACGGACCCGGCGACGCGGCGTTGGGGCCCTGTGAAAAATCATTGGACTATGGTCAGAATGATGTCTACTCCAGTAGGGTAGGCAGTCTGCGGCTTTCATTCCCGGTGCCGACTTGGGAATGATTAAAGAAGATTTCCGCCGAGACGCATCAGTCAGGTGGTGCGTTCGTTCTTCGATTGTTTGTCGGCCGTCTGCTTTACACCAGCTCTGCTTAGCTGGTCCAACTCCCCCGCGTGCTCTCCTGTGATAGGACTTTGAGTAATGTCGCCTATAGGAAATCGGGAGAGGCCTTATGTAATGCCAGTTAAAACAGGGCAATCCTCAGGTTAACAGACACTCAAAACGACAAATCCAAATATGTTAGCCTGATGTGTTAACGGACGAACACAGGTGGTTCCATGTGGGTATAAATACCGAATCGCAGCTAAAGAGCGGAATTTCGGAAAAATAACGATTGCATGGCCTGTATGGCCGTGGTATCACCAAAGCCTGTCTTCCCTGATTGCCCGCCTTTACCTCCTGTAGCGATCCTTCCACAACGGATATCGATTCTTGTCCGAAGGGCTGTGAAAACAGCGCAGAATCTCCGGATTGAAGGGGAAATGTCGAATTTGTCGAATTTTGCTACAGACTGTCGCGTTCTTAATATGCATAGAGGCGTGTTCGGGCAGTATGCCTAAAGAAAACCGGCGACAGTGGGACCACTCCCCCGTCGTTTGAGAGTGTCTAACTGTCTTCATGACTCTAATAAAAGGGCCAGATGCAATGTTGCGTCTCGATCGCTTTGCGCGCTCAGTTCTGTCAAATTCTCTATTCCGCGGTGTTGCTATGCGGGCAATGCTGCAGGGATCCCGTCGGCGGCGAAAAGGAGCCGCGTTTGATGTTGCGAACCACCTCCGCAGCGAATCGCTTGAGCCTCGGACTCTGCTGACGGCCGTCGATGTGTTTGGCGATGCGACCAACGAGAACTTCAACGTCTTCGTCGACGGATCAGATCTGGTCGTTGAACGAAACAGCGTCGAAATCGATCGCGTCGCTCTGGCCACCGTCACTTCCCTGAATATGACGGGTGACGCCGGAAATGACTCGTTCACGATCGATCTGACCGGGGGAGTCGCGAACTTTACGCTGAACGTTGACGGTGAAGGCGATACGGACGCCATCAGTGTGACAGGTGATCCGGGCAACGGTGCCGACCTCACCGCGGAAACGCTGACGCTCAATTCCGATCTCACCGGTACCGTGACCGGAAGCTCAGACACTGTTCAGGTCAACGCGTCCGCCAGTATTCAGGACGGAATCGAAGCGGCCATCGCCGGCGGAGCCGTCAATATTGCCGCTGGCAACTTCGTGGAAAACGTGACCCTCAACAAGCAGGTCACGCTGAGCGGAGCAGGGAGCGGAGACACCGCTTCCGATACCGTGATTACGGCTGCGAATGGGAATCAGGCCGTTCTTGAGCTCACAGCCGGCGGCGCTTCCGCCATGGATCGCCTGGTCGTCGAGAATCTCCGGGTGACCGGAAGCCTGCAGCAGGGGCTCCACTTCGGAACGACGACCTCGTTCACGACGGTTCAGAATGTCGTGGCCGACGCAACAACGCGAGGGATCGAGTTCCAGGGCAGCGGCACGACGACCGATCTGATTCTCGACAACGTCACGCTGTCGAACAACACCACCGGTCTTCGCGTGTCGACGGCATCGGCGGTGGTGGGGCTGACCATTCAGAACAGCTTGATCACGAACAATGAGTTCGGTGCGAACGTCTACGCTTCGTCCAGCTATACCGACAACGAGAATCGCTTCGATGATATCCTGATCACCGATACGGTGATCTCGGACAATCTCAAGAAGGGCCTGTACTTCGAGAAGCTCAACAATGCCGTGCTGTCCGGGCTGACGGTCACCAACAGTGGCACCGACGCCGGCTATGCGTTCAATGCTGGCATCGACATCAATGTGAAGTACGGGAATCACCAGAACATTCAGATTCTGGATTCGACCTTTGACAACAGCGGCGTCTTCACTACGTCCGCCGGCGGATTGGATTCGTCCAGTTCCCTGGCCATTAAAGCTCGGAATGATTCTCCGTCATACAGTGCCAACCCGGGAGCGGTGAACAACATTCTTGTTTCCGGCAACGTCTTTACGAATGCCACGACCGCCATTCGCGTTGGGGAGCCTGGGAAGACCAGCACCGGAGCCGATGGACTTGTCATTACGAACAACTCGCTGACCGATGGCAGCTTTGTCGGTGTCGACAATGGAACGTCGACAGGAGTTGAAGCACGTGGCAACTGGTGGGGAACCACAAACACCACACTGATCAACAACCTGCTGACTCGCGGAATTGTTGATTTCAGCACCTACCTGCTTAGTGGCACGGACACCGACCCGGGAACCGTCGGCTTCCAGGGAGATTTCTCTGTTGTCAACGTCACGAAACTGGGCGAACAGGTGGGTGACGGCCGCATTCAGGGCGCGGTCGACCTGGTTGACGTCGGCGGCCAGATCAATGTTGGCGATGGCACCTACGTCGAAAACGTGTTGATCGACAAGGACCTTACGCTGCTCTCCGTGAATGGCCGGGCCAGCACGACCATCGAAGGCATCCCCGGCGTCGGGCGTCTGGGAACGGTTCAGATCACCAACAATACGACCGGAGTGACGATCGGCGATACCGGCAAGGGCTTCACGATTATTGGAATCGACAATGGGACGCCCGGACTCGAGAACGCCGCGGTCTACTTCCAGGGACCGCATTCCGGAGCCACAATCCGGGATAATGAGATCCGTGCGAACGGCGAAGCCGGCCTGCTTACCGAATACGGGGTGCTGATCTCGAACTTCGTCATCGACAATAACGAGTTCTCCGGCAAAACGTTCGAGGGAGCGCAGCCGGGCGGAATCGGATTCGGGACACAGTTCAGCACACCAAACGTCCCACGACAGCTCGTGACGATCGGCAATGGAGGTGGCGACGCCATGTCGGCCAGTGCCACCAACATCACGTTCACCAATAACCTGATCAGCGGAACTGCTGGCGGAATCAGCTCTGTCGACGGCACCAGCGAGCAGGGAAATACGCTGGTGACAATCGACGCGGCGAATTCGACGATCGATTCCAATACGTTCTCCGGTACGACGACTCGTTTCGGCACCAGCCTTCGGGTGCGACGTCCCGGGACACCGATCACGAACAATACGTTCGATAGCACCGGGCTCGGAGAATTCGCGGGGCATATCTTTGTCCAGAACAACGACGACACGCTCGATCAGATCGCCCGTGAAAGCGGCAACACGTTCGACCGGGCGGCTTACGTCGATGGAGCGAATGGAACCATCGGTCACGAAGTGGGGACGGTCACCAGTAACGTGATTGTCTTCAGCAGCACCGCCCAGTTCCAGGGCAACGTTGACATTGCCGATGCCAGCACCATCGAAGGAACACCCGATATCAACGGGACCCTGAGTACAAGCGCCGCCGGTGCGGTTGTTTCGCCAGGAACCGATGAGCCGGGTGTCATGAACGCCGACGGACTGGATCTGATCGCCGGATCCTCGCTGCTTGTCAATATTGACGGCACAGCCGGCCCGGGCGTGGTGGGCGGCCACAGCCAGCTCGAAATCGCCGGTCCAGTCGATCTGGGCGGGGCGACGCTCGATCTCGACGTCGAGATTTCCGCTGTCACGACCGGCGACTCCTTCATCATCATCAACAACACGGGAATGGCCGCCGTCACGGGCACCTTTGCTGGTCTCAATGAAGGCGACAGCTTCCTGCACGACGGTCAGACCTACATCATCTCCTACACGGGCGGTGACGGGAATGATGTCGTCGTGACGGTTGGCAATGCCGCTCCGGTGGTGAACGATCAGTCGTTCGGAATCGACGAGCATGCCATGGTCGGTACGTCGGTCGGAACCGTTGTTGCTTCCGACGACGATAACGCCGATTCGCTGACTTACGCGATCACTGGTGGTAACACCGGCGGAGCGTTCGCCATCAATGCGATGACGGGCGAGATCACGGTCGCCACTCCAGGAGCAGTCGATTTCGAAACCAACCCGGTCTTCAACCTGACTGTTGAAGTGACCGACGACAGTGGAGCGATGGAGACTGATTCGGCGACGATCACGATCACCCTCAACGATGTCAATGAAGCTCCGCAGGTCGAGCTGACCAACACCACCACGCTGATCAGCGAATCTGCCAACACGTCGACTCGCACGCACGTGGCCGACATCGTCATCAATGACGATGGTCTTGGCACGAATGATCTGAGTCTTTCAGGCAGCGATGCTTCGCTGTTCGAGATCGATGGCAATCAGCTTTATCTGATCGCTGGAGCCTCACTCGATTTCGAGACGAATCCCGTTCTCGACGTGGTTGTCGAGGTCGATGACAGCTCGGTCGGATCGACACCCGACGACACGGCGCTTCTGAGCGTGAACATTGGCGATGCGAATGAGGCTGCCTCGCTGAGCGTTACCAATGTCACCTCGACGATTCCCAAGAATGTCAATAACTCGACGCGGCTCTTCGTGGAAGACTTCACTGTGACGGATGTGGACGCCGGTCCGCATATGAATAACGTCACTGTGTCGGGTCCGGACGCCGGCCTGTTCGAAGTCATTGGCAACCAGGTTTTCCTGAAGGCCAACGCGGGCTTGAACTCGCGGACCAATCCGATCCTGAATGTCTCTCTCGTGCTGGATGACCCGGGCGTCGGATCGGGACCGGAGTCGGTGATTGATATCTCGATGATCATCACCGATCCCACGGCTGCTCAACTACCTGAGCTCCCCACTTCGTTCGTCGGATTCGTCAATGAGAACCTCTGGCTGGCTCAGCGAGATGAATTCGGTAACTACGATACCGATCTGGCCGCCGCCACCGCGTTCCCGGACGACCGAATCCTGCAATCGCTGCAGGGAGACTTCAATGGCGACGGACGCGAGGACATCGCCTTCCATCTCACCAACGGTGAAGTCTACGTCGGTACCTCGACGCCGGATGGTCAGTTCAACTTCAGCCTCTGGGGCGACATTCGGACCACCGGAGTCAAGGCACTGCAGGTCGGCGATTTCAATGCGGACGGCCTGGCGGACATCTCGGCTGTTCTGCAGAACGGAACTCGCTCCCGTCTCTGGGTGTACGAGTCGACCGGAAGCCAGTTCCTGCCCGATGAATACGGTAACTACGGCGGATACTCCGACATCGTCACGACGCTCGTCGGTAACTTCGACGGTGTGAACGGTGACGACCTTGCCATCTTCAACGACAGTGGAATCTGGTGGGTCGCGAAGTCGGATGCAGCCGGGTCGAACTTCCGATTCGGAGCCGCATTCGAGAAATGGAACCCGTCGCGGACGATCACCGATATTCAGGTCGGCAACTTCAACGGCGATGACAAAGACGACATCTTTGGTGTCTTCAACATCCCGTCACAGCCGAATAATCGATCGTTCGTGGTCGGCGTCTCGGAAGGAAACCGGTTCCGTTCACGCGTCTGGCGAAAGGCTACGCTCTCGGGCTCGCTGAATGCTGTCGTGGTTGGGGACTTCAACGCCGACAACAATGATGACTTCGCGATGTTGACTGGTCAGCAGCAGTGGACCGTCGGTCTGTCCAGTCCGGGCAGTTCTCAGTTCGCTCTGTCGTCCTGGGGGACCACCAGCTACGCTGGTTCAATCGAAGACATCGGTATTGGCGACAGCAATGGCGATGGTCGTGCCGATATCCTGTTCCGCGACTCGTTGAGCCGGTGGCAGTCGGCTGAATCGACCGGTTCTACCTTCGTCACTCGCGAAATCGAGCAGTGGGGGTCTTCGGCCAACTGGCAGCACGTCAAGATTGGCAGCTTCGGTGCAGCCCCGGCTGCGACACCACCGGCTTCTCAGCTGGCGTCCGATTTCGATACGTTCGGAGACTCGTCTGTCCTCGATCTGCTGCACAATGTTAACTAAGGCTTGAAGCATCTTCTGACGAGACAATGTCTCGTCAGGACGAACGGCTGAAACGAAGCAGCACGTCCAGGGACGTGCTGCTTTTTTTGTGCAACGACGGTTCTGGTACTTGGCGGCCGATTGTTCTCTGGCGAGACCCGCTGCGAAGTCTGCCGGTTGGATTCCCGGCAGAGAAGCGAATCGTCGGAGGGGTGGGACGAACGGACAGATCGCAATCTCACTGACTATTTTTGATGTTCACTATCTGATAGTTTGTGGACTTGCCATGACCGCAGCTTCATACTCGGCCAGGTAGGGGCATTCTCGCCTCAAAGGTACAACGCTGAATCGTTAAGGGCCTTTCATGGACACCGACCCACTGGATATCGATTCGGAGATCCTCAGCGGTCTCAGGCATGCGATCGACGATCCGGAACGATTTCTTGATGCGTGCACCGAGTTCACCGCACGCAGTTATGATCGCGTGAAGAAATGGTTCGATCGAGAGTTTCATTTTCTGAGAGCGGATGAGCGGGAAGACGCGATGCATGACTTCTTCCTGACCCTTTCAAAGCGGTTGATGACCGAGTATGTCCAGGCTCGCATTCGCCAGTTCCGTGAAGATCGAGAGCAGGGGCGTGTCCGGTTTCGTCGGTACTTGAAAGTGACAGCAGTCAACGCGGCTCGAGATTTCGCCCGACACGAGCGACGTCGGGAAGGGGCTCAGGTCAGGACAGATTTCCTTCAGCAACTTGAAGCGCGAGCGGAGAAGCTGATGGGAGAGGTGCTGGCTGAAGATACGGAATTGATGCTGTCCGATATCAAGTCCATAGCCCGAGTGACGGATCGGGAATGGCAGGCCTTTTTGGCGACGATTGATTTCTCGAACGCCGAGCGTGAAGAGACATCGCGACAGGCAACCTATGCCGCCGCCTCTCGTGTGCGAAAAAAGCTGGAGCTGGCCCGCCCCATCGTGCTTCGTAAATATGGTGAGCTTGGCGATCTCCTGCTCGCCGAACACCTCTCCGTCGGAAACCTGGAACTGACCACCAGGTAATCAATCTCTCGGTGATCCAGGGTCTTCTCTGCACGCGAGACGGGCCAGCTGATTTTGCCGCACGCCTTCGGACGCATCTATGTCTTCTCGAAAGCAGTTCCTGTCTCAGTTTCGCAGGCAACTCGGTGCGGCTTTTCAGAGCGGTTCGTCGAACACTCGAAAACTCGTCCAGCTCACCCGGGATTTGCCGTTCGGCAGCAGACTCGCCGAGTACAGGATCATTCGAAAGATCGGCCAGGGAGGCATGGGGGCCGTCTACGAGGCGGAACACGTTGAGCTTCGGAAATCTGTCGCCCTGAAGAGGTTGCATTCGCATCTGGCCGAATCCACGGAAGCGCAGGAGCGCTTTCGCCGGGAAATGCAGGCCAGCGGTGTGATTGCGGATCCCCATATTGTTCGTGCTCATGATGCCCGATTCATCGACGGTGAGGCAGTCCTTGTTCTGGAACTGCTTCGGGGAGGTGATCTGCGCCGACTGTTGAAGTGGCGAGCTCCGGTCTCGATCGCTGCGGCTTGTGAAATCGCCCGGCAGGCGGCTTTGGCTCTCGACCATCTCGACAGCCATGGTTTCGTCCATCGCGACATTAAGCCTTCCAATCTCTTCCTTGATATTCAACTGAACGAAAACGGGACGGTCGCGAGTTGTCAGGTGAAGGTGCTCGACTTGGGATTGGCCCGGCTTCGTCCCACGGCTGCCGATCAGACACTGACCGGCGATGGTCAGATTATCGGTACAGAGGACTATATAGCTCCCGAACAGATTCGAGGGGCTGACGTCGACATCAGAGCCGATCTCTACTCGCTCGGGTGTACTCTTTACTATCTGATTGGTGGACGGTCGCCGTTTCGCGATTCGAACACGACCTATCTGAAACTTCATGCTCATCTTTACAAGACGCCGCCCCGGTTGGAAACGCTTGTGGCCGGGGTTCCCGAGTCCCTTGAGCGGCTCGTTGAAGAGCTGCTGAGTAAGTCGGCCAATGAGCGGGGGAGTTCCCCACGGGAGATTGCCGATCGACTTTCCCAGTTCTCAGAGGAGAGTGAGCTTCTCGACCTCGCAGGAAAGTTCGCAGAATACTGCGGGCTGAGAGCAGATCCTGTCGATGGAGAGAGCAGTACGCTCGACCTGGTTCCACGAGACGTCCCGACGGGTGCTTTCCGCGACGACGCGGCTCCTCGAAAACTCGATTCGCGCAAGGCTGGACGAGTGGTGCTGGCCCTCATCGGTGTGATCGCTGCCGCACTGTTATTGGTCGCTCCCGGGAAGCGAGCAGAACAAGCCGCGGCTCCGAAACCAATCTCGGCGACACTGCTCCGGCTCGACAGAGGTGAGTTGCAGGGGGATCGTCGAGCGAACCCTGCACGCGCTCTTTTTCTTGACGGCATCGACGACTGCATCCGCACACCTTTCGTTCTGAAGGATGAATATCACTTCACGATGGAAATGTGGTTCACACCATTTGGAACGCTGGACCAACGCAAAAAAGAGTTGATCTCGAATGCCGAGGCTGCCGGGATCTCGATCTCACTGAAAGAGGATCGTTACCTCCGATTTCTTCTGCACGACGGAGGGACCTACGTCGAAGCGACTTCTGAGGAAGAGGTGCATCTCGGGGAGAGAGTTCATCTCGCGGCTGTTTATGATGGCATCTCTCTGGCCCTGTACGTCAATGGGCGTCCTCATGGGACGAAAGTTCCCTTCCGAAACCGTCATCGGGCCTCACCGCTTCCGCTGCATTTAGGGGCAAACCCGGATCCCCAGCTGGTCGGTCGGGATGTTGAAACTCTGCGAGATTGCTTCCGAGGTCTGATTCATGAATTTCGCCTTTCGTCTGGCGTCCGTTACGTCGAACCGTTTACGCCGCAGCTGAAGTTGCCATCTGACGAGGCGACTGAGGTCCTCTATCATATTGATGATCAGAACGACTCTTCCCAAACCGTGCTGGATCGGAGCGGCAACAACAGGCACGGCACCATCATCGGTGCGACCTGGGTTGATGATGAGGACCTTCGCGGTCTCAATCCGCTTCCTCAGTTTGAGTGGAATGAGAATCTCCCAGAACCTGCGATTGCTGCGCTGACCACCGCGGAAGCTCAGCGCGTCCAGGCCGACTGGGCGGCTGCCTTGTCGATTCCGGCGGAGCAGGAGATGCCCGTTCCAGGAGCGTCGCCTCTTTCCGTTCGACTTGTTCCGCCCGGCGAGTTTGCCATGGGAACTGATGCCGCCGGGTTGTCGATGTACTTAGCAGCGGGCGACGGCATGCTTTCGGAAGGAGAGCGGCAGCGGTTGAACGCAGAGTCTCCCCGTCACAAGGTGCAAATCACGCGGCCCTTTTATATGAGCGTCGAGAAAGTTACTCACGAGCAGGTCCTGGCTGCTTTTAGGAGTGAGGGGCGTGAATGGACGGAATGGAAGAGCTATGTCCAGGCGATGAACCTCTCGGAGGATGAAGAGGAATTGGAACTCTCGGAACCAGCAACGCGGGTCTCGTGGGACGACGCGACCTTCTTCTGTACCTGGCTGAACGAGCAGCAATCCGGTTACTTCGTGACATTGCCCACGGAAGCTCAGTGGGAACATGCCTGTCGAGCGGGAACTACCACGGACTGGTCGGTGGTCGATGCCGACAGGCAAGCGCTGTTCACCATGAGCCCCGAGGAAGCCATTGCGTCGCATTCGCAATTTCTGCAGGGAGGCACGAATGCATGGGGGCTGCTCAACATGCATGGCACTCCACTGGAATGGTGTAGAGATTCCTATCGTCGCACAGCCTATTCGACGAGAACACGAACGGACCCCTTTGTGACGCCGGTCGACAACTATCGCAACCTTCGCGGCGGGGATGCTCAGGGACGTCCCGTCTTCAGTCGGTCAGCCTATCGCCACTACGCCCCGTCGAAGATTGTCGACCCGTCGATCGGGTTCCGGGTCATTCTCGAGATGACGTCTGAGTAGCCCCGACAACTCTATGGAGACAGGGCCGTACCATGCTCGTTTCGCGAGCGGAATGGTGCACCGTCAACCGCGAACGTTCGATTCGATCATTCTTTCACACTCCAAACAGATGTCTCCACGCGACTTACAGCATTGGCACAACGATTGCGTTAGTTGACCGGTCTGCTGACAGGCGTGACAGCAGGAGGCATTCAATTCACGCCATCGACGGTCTGGTGCACAGGTTTCGCGGATATGATTGATCTTGGACAGCGGGCTCGGCGTCTTCCCGGCATTGATACACATTCGACCAATGCGGGAAGGTGGTCCGAAGGGATTCTCGATTGCATCGGCAAGACTCCGCTCGTCCGGCTTTCGAGATATTTGGATTACGAGTCGCCGGAGCTGCTCGTGAAGCTGGAGTCGGCAAATCCGGGAGGAAGTGCGAAAGATCGTCCAGCCGCTCTGATGCTGGCGGACGCTCTTGAGAAAGGCTTCATTGATGAGCGGACCACGATTGTCGAGTCGTCATCGGGCAATATGGGTATCGGGCTCGCCCAGGCATGTCGATACCATGGACTGAGGTTTCTATGCGTCGTCGATCCGCACGCCCAATCCCAGAATATCGCCATCATTCAGGCACTTGGCGGAGAGGTGGTTCGCGTCGAGACTCCCATCAACGATAATTTTCTAACCGCCCGAATCGCCCGCGTGCGGATGCTTCTGGAAGAGAATCCGAACAGCTTCTGGCCCAATCAGTACGCCAATCGTTGCAATCCGATGGCGCACGAGTTGGCTACCATCCAGGAGATCGACGAAGCGACTGGCGGCGACTTCGATTATCTTTTTGTCGCCACGAGCAGTACCGGGACAGCTCAGGGGTGTCGCGATTATCTGAGGAAGCGGGGCCGGCGAACCAAGGTGATAGCCGTCGATGCCGAAGGGAGCGTTCTGTTCGGTGGCACGCCCGGCAAACGCCTCGTTCCGGGATTGGGGGCGGGACAGTTGCCCGAGCTGGCGGAAGGTCAGGTCTTCGACCGCATTGTGCGGGTTTCTGATCTTCATTGCGTTACCGGTTGCCGCCGGGCTTCGCGACGGGAAGCGATGCTGATTGGCGGTTCAGCCGGTGGCGTGCTCGAAGCTGTCCGATCGTTGCAGGAAGAAGTCGGGAGTTCGCGCGTTGTGGCCATTCTTCACGACTCGGGAACCCGATATCTCGATACGATCTTTAACGATGAGTGGGTGGAAGCGGCCCTGGGTGTTTCGCGCGATGAGGTATCGAATCGCATCAATGAACCCGCACTTGCTCCGACCAGCAAGGTTACGGAATGAGCGAGATCACGTTTTCAGAGAAGAAACGCGATTCATGCACTCGTTTCGCTGAGAAGCCGGAAGAGTTCCGAATTGCGATTGTTGGGGGCGGGCCGCGGGGGCTTTATTGTCTGCAGTCGCTTCACGAGAGACTCCGTGAGGCTGATCCAGTCACGCTCCGTTCTTCTGTGATCGTGTTCGAGCCAGCGTCTTTTCCAGGAGCGGGGAATATCTATGATCCCGGGCAGCCCCATCATCTCCGGATGAACTTCTCGGCCGGACGGATCGACGCGTGGCCTCGAAGCGAGGGAGACATCAAAGCAAACTCCTCGAAGCTCACTCTGGTTGACTGGCTCCAGCAGAGGACCCCAGGCAGGTTTAATGAACACAGTTATGTGCCCCGTGCGATCGTGGGGGAATATCTCCATGAGTGCTACCGGCACATTGAGGAGCAACTGCAGTGTTGCGTCAACTTCCGTACGGTCCAAAGTCCGGTCACGGGGATGGATCGCCTCGGGACTCGCTGGCGACTCAACGCCAGTGGGGAAGAGTATGAGTTCGATGAAGTCGTACTGACCGTCGGGCACGAAGGCTGGCGAGCTCCTCCCGTTGAAGACGACTCGTGCATTGATCGTCTGGTGCGAGTCTTTCCCGTGACTCAGCAACTGGCGATGTCCCGAACCCCGTCTGGGCAGGTGGTCGGAGTGCGAGGATTTGGTCTGACCTGGATCGATGCCGCCCTGTCGTTGACGGAAGGACGAGGAGGGCACTTCCATCAGAATAACGGCCGTTGGCATTACCAGCCGTCAGGGCGAGAACCGGCGACAATCATTCCGTTCTCACGAACTGGCCGCCCGATGGTGGCCAAGCCGGATGAATCGCGTTTCGTCCAACCACCGGAGTTGAATGACGTCTGGAATGGGGGGCGACAACGAATCATCGAGGTTTCGCGATCGAGTGAATCGATTCGAACGGCCGAGGAACTTTGGGAACCTGTTCTCGAAGCAGCGGCGGCGGCGCTGAACGTGTTTTCGGCGGGAGCACCGACGGGATCGGAATCCGTTCGGAACTGGTTCGACCGATGGGTTGGCTCGAAAATAGATGGGGACGCTGCGTTTTCTGTGATGCAGAAATCATATTGTGTCGCAACAGGGCAGGCCGCTCCGGAGATCAGCTGGGCACTGGGGGCGGCGTGGCGAAATCTCTATCCGGCGATTGTCTCAGCCGTGAGTCACGGCGGGCTCAACCCGGCTGCCTGGTCCGATTTTCGCGAGATCACCTGCGAGATGGAGCGGATCGCGTTTGGACCGCCAGCCGAGAACCTTGGACGAATTCTGGCGCTCTGTGAAGCGGACTTGGTCGACCTCAATTACCTGACGGCTTCGCTGAACGCATCGAAAGATACTCTGCTCCTCTCCACGACGAAGAGTGAAGTGATGCTGGATGCGTGTGTGAATGCCGTTATTCCTTCCCCTCAACAGATCTCTCCACAGGGACCAATGCGGCAGTTGCTTGACGCTGGTATGATCAGTCGACGGAGCGGAGCCGAAGGGATCGATGTCGACCGAGCCGGACGGCCAATGCGGGATGGACTGAGACTGACGGAAAATCTGGCGATCTTCGGTCGGGCGACCGAAGGCTGTATTCTCGGAAATGATACACTCAGTCGCAAACTGCACGAACATCCCCGGCACTGGGCTCGGGAAGTTGTCGCCCGCATGCACGCAAGAAGGAAGTTGGATGTCGGTCCCTGAATCTGATCCGCAGCCTCACTCCGAGGAAGCCGCCGAACTTCGAAGCTATTGTCGCGGTACGCCACCTCTGACAGCGAGGCTTGAAGGCTGGATGAGCAGTCTTCTGGAGGACGCACCTGAGCAGATTCGCAACGCTGTCGCGGAGTTTGGCTCCCCTTTGAACGTGGTGGCGACCGGGCCATTCGTTCGCAACATCGAATCGCTCGATCGCGTCGCCAGACGACACGAGATTGACTTCCGCGTGTTCTTCGCTCGGAAGGCGAATAAGTGTCTCTCGTTCGTGGATGCCGCATTACAGGCCGGTGCCGGAATCGATGTGGCCAGTGAGCACGAATGTGCTCAAGCCTTGAGCCGGGGAAGCCTGGGCAGCGATATGGTCTGCACCGCGGCCATCAAGCCCGAGGCATTGATCAAGCTCTGCATCGAACATCAGGTCACGATTGTCGTCGATAACGTCGACGAGTTGAAACTGGCCTGTTCAATTGCGAGCGCGCTGCAGCGAACCTTTCCCATCGCGATACGAATCAGCGGATTCGAACATGAAGGTGAAAAACTGTTTTCCCGCTTTGGCTTCGATATCGAGGAAATCAACGATCTCGCCGCCGTTCTGGCGACGCTCAGTGCCGACGTGCAACTGGTCGGAGTCCACTTTCATCTCGACGGATATTGTCCGAGGCAGCGAGTATCAGCAATCTGTCAGTGCCTTCCGTTGATCGATCGCCTGCGTGATCTCGGATCTCCGATCGAATTTCTCGATATCGGCGGAGGCTTTCCGATGCGCTACCTCGACTCGGAAGCCGAATGGGACACGTTCTGGGCAACTCACGAAGAGGCAATCCGCGGACGCCGGGAATCTGTCACGTGGCGAAATCACGGGCTGGGGCTACAGGCAATCGATGGCAAGATCGTGGGGAGGTGGAATCTCTATCCGTACTATCAGAAACTGATCCGCGAAGAATGGCTCGACGGCATTCTGGCGAGCGAGATGAGGGCATCGGTAACCATTGCGGACGCGATTCGTCAACGAAAACTTCAATTGCGATGCGAACCGGGGCGCAGCCTGCTCGATGGGGGTGGCATGACAGTCGCCCGGGTTGAGTTCTGTAAGAGGCATCCCAGCGGGGAACATCTCATCGGGCTGGCGATGAATCGCACGCAATGTCGTACGGGGAGTGACGACTTTCTCGTCGATCCGATACTGCTGCGGCAGCCGAACGCCGAGTCCACGAGTCCATGCGAAGGCTATCTCGTGGGAGCCTACTGCACGGAATCGGATTCGATTCTCATGCGACGCTTTCGTTTCCCGAATGGAATCGGGCGGGGCGATCTGATCGTGCTGCCCAACACGGCCGGCTACCTGATGCATTTTTTGGAAAGTCGATCACACCAGTTCGAGCTGGCCAGGAATGTCGTTCTCGAATCCGGTAATCGCTTTTGTCTGGATGCCATCGACGCTCGATAACAACAAGCGTGTGCTTTGCAGGCGATGGCCATCTGAATGATTCTTTGTTGAACGGATCATTTCGTTCAACAGAGTCGGTCGCTTTCTCGTAACTCAACGTGAAGACGTTCTGCTTTCATCGCAAAGAAATTCAAGAACTTTTCACTTGTAAAGTTGGCCGATGCCTCGCATAATCCGCGAAGCGACTGGTCGGACGCTTAGAGTAAACGAGAGACAATGCGCCTCGCTCACCGACCATTCCTGATCATGCTGCTGACCGCGGGGATTCTTTCCTTGTGGACCGGCGGAAATGCGTGGCACGCGATTACGTGCGGCCTGCACGATCACGGTCGGTCCGATGCTGCGGATTCGGCTTGCTCACATTCGACGTGCTGTCATCATTCGCACGGTTCCCCCGTTCAGGAATCGAGCGACACGCCGCTCGCTCCCGATCATGATCACGACTCCTGTCCGGTTTGTCAGTGGTACACGCTGCATCATGCTTCGGTGATCTCGACCGTCGAACTGGAATCGACGGAACTGCTTTGCACTCAGGCCGCGTTGCCTGCAGTTCCTTTGCTCTCCGGCGAGCTGGTTCGCTATTGCCAGCCCCGCGCTCCACCGGAATCGGTCTGAATGGTTTGCTCAAACGCCGGTCTGAGGCTGATTTTATAGCGTTTTGCGCGACGAATCTCCTCACGAAGCGTCTCTGGACCGCATCTCAGATGGGGTTCTGAAACGCCGACGCCGCCTGGGCATCCAGCACCTCTGTTTTCTAGAGCAAATTCAAAAACGACTGCAGGTGTTTGCAGGAGCAAATTCAGCATGGCCGGGGGATTGCCGCCCATGCGACTGCAGACGAAGCATGAAAATGCTCTACCACGTGTGCTTTGCGCCCGCGCCTGACGCTTTGCGACTGGTGCGAACCGGTCAGCCTTTGATGCTGACTGGTCAGACGCGCTCGTTCTCATGTGAGAAGTCCCTTCGTCCGCGACGTGCGGTCCGTAATCGAACCCGACCAGTCCGAGAGGGCGGTACGTTCGCGGCGAAGGCTTCTTGCACGAACTCCGGCACATCGACCGATTCCTTCCTTAAACCATGGAGCCAACGAATGCCCTTCAAACGTTATGGTTTCACGCTGATCGAGCTATTGGTTGTGATCGCGATCATCGCCATACTAGTCGCGCTTCTCCTGCCGGCGGTTCAGCAGGCACGAGAAGCTGCACGACGATCCAGCTGTAAAAACAACCTCAAGCAGCTCGCGCTGGCTTTGCACAACTATCACGACACGCACTCGGCGATGCCGAATCAGTCCGGAAGTTCACTCTACGCCTATTCGGCCCTCGCTCAGCTGCTGCCGTTTGTGGAACAGGGCAACCTGCAGGACTTGATTGATTTCGACGAACCGGTGAATACGGGGCTCCCGTGGGCTCCGGTTCAGAACACAGCGATCGAATTCGTTGCCCGACAGCCACTGCAGGTGCTGCTCTGCCCGAGTGACGCCGGTAATCCGATCTGGGTGGATAACAATTCCGATGTCTGGGCGGGCAGCAATTACCTGCTCAACGGCGGATCCGGCCGACAGATGAACTATTGCAGCAGCGAGAACGACGGGCTCTTCTGGCGTGGTTCCCGCACCCGCTTCCGGGATCTGACCGACGGGACGAGCAACACGGCTCTGATCGCGGAGACGCTGTTCGGACTCCGTCAGTCCGATACCACGTCGCTGGTCGATTCTCAGCGTCAAATGGCCCGTATCAGCGGCGGCGGAGCCTGCACTGTCGATGCTGATGCGATGCTCACCAGCGCAGCGAGCTCAACCGTCTTCGAAGGACGTCGTGCAGGAGCCTGGATCAGCAGTACGGGATATCACACGCTCATTCACGGCTATCTCACGCCGAACTCACGAGTGCCCGACGTGACCCATCACGGCGAAGTTCTTTCCGGTCCCCGCAGTCTTCATCAGGGAGGAGCGCAGTTCTCATTGTGTGATGGCAGTGTGCGATTCATCAGCGAGAACGTTCACGGCGAGACATTGAGGAATCTTTTCAGTCGCAACGACGGGGAGGTCCTCGGTGAGTTCTAGAGGATCACACCACCTGCGGATCCGGCTGCTTGCGATGGGGATGATTTTCGCGAGTCCCCTGGCGGGCTGCGGCCACGAAGCGGCGAAAACGGCCGAGTCCATCGGGCCAGCCCTTCCGGAGAGCTTTTCCGCTGGGGAGAAGGTCTGGACGCGGGATCTGAAGTTGCAGTCGTCTGACGAGAAACGGCTGGAGGAGTTCTTTGCGGACAATCCTTCGCTGACAGAGAACCCTCGCATCTCAGGGAATCCGCTGGTGTACCGGAGTTCGAGTGGCACGGCTCGCTTCTATTGGATCGACCGTTCACGTTCGCCCGTCGAATGGAGTCTGGTCGAGATCGGATCGCGAAAAGGTCGCTACGAAGAAGGGCAGGGAGGCCCGTTTTAACAGTTTCTGTTCCTAACCCGTCCGTAGAAAATGGATTCTTTTGAAAGCAATATTCAATGACATTCAACAATTGTCTGCTGAGTCTGAAGCGGCGAACCTCGTTTGCGCTGGCGTGCTGGGGCGGATTGCTCCTGCCATCTCTGGTCATCGCGGCTCCTCCTGTTCCGCTGAGTCAGTACGATCTGGGAGAACGCCCGGATCCCGTGGTGCGAGTCTTCTGGCAGGATCGCGAGACAGCGAGTCTCAAATGGGCGGACGTGACCAAAGGGGAAGAATGGTCGCTGGCGCCCGCTGAGATCGAAGGATTTCCGGAACTTGATCCTGAACGACAGAACCTCGTCCAGATGGACATTCTCGACGGGAAGCTCCTCGTCGGTATTCGCGACGATGATGGTGGGGGCTATGAAAGTGGTTGGGTTGCGGTCTCCACTGGAGTGGTCGGTCACTCACACGGAGACCATTACGACTGGCAGTTCGAGCATCCCCCGGAAGTCCTGACACAAAAGTTGGATACCAATCAGGGAAATCCCGCTCACCTTTACACGTACGACGGGGCATTCTACCTGGCCAATGACACCAACGATGGTTTCACGCAGTTCTTTCCCAATGATCTCGCCAGCCGCTCGAAGAAAGCCGGCCGGTTCTTTTCGGGGGGAGGGAATCACATTACTCTGGCCGCGGTGAAGAACCGGGTCGCATATTCAACCTGGATTGACGGCGGAGGCCCGAATGCCGGACGGGTCGATGTTGTGAACCTGCGGAAATCGGGGAATCGGAAGAGTGGCTATTCCTTCACGCTCCCGTCGGGGACGATTCATGGAGCAACGGCCAATTCCGGGCGCGTCTTCTTTGCTCCGGCGGAAGGAGTCTGTTGGGTCGAGACCGATTCGAAAGCGCAGCAGAGTCCCGAGGGGGTGGAGATTCACCATCTCGATCTGGGAGCCGATCCGGAAACGCAGAAGCCGTTACGCACGGGGGCGTTTTCCACGCATCGCAATTATGTCCTGTTCAGTACTGGAGCAGGGGAGTCTTCTGCTCTCTGCCTGGTTGATTCGAAAGCCGATGATCCTGAAGTCATGAAGTTGCCGATTGAGGTGGCCGACGGGCTTTCGCTGACGACCCCGCAACCGATTCTCACCGCAGCTGGCAAGCGGCTGGCCATCCTATTTCAGGACCGGAAAGTGGGAGACGGTGAGGAACTGCTGACGATTGTGGATCTCGATCCCAATGGAGACCGCGATTTCAGCGATGCCGAAGTCGCCCGGACGATCGTCGTTGGGCCGACAGAGATCGATGGTCACTACGGGCATCATTCGATCGCTTTTGATAGCGACGGAGCCTATGCCTGTCTCAGTAACTCGGGCGACGGGACTCTCTGGCTGATCTCTCTGATCAGCTTCGAAGTGCTGGCCGAATTCAATGTCGAGGGCTGCCCCGGGAGTGTCCTCGCCATCGGAGCCAGGAACCGGCATTGAGTTCAAAAAACGAGCGACCGCGGTTTTGTCACATTTACATCAAGCCGGGCGAGCTTCGGCGAGTTCGACAAGCCGCGGGAGTTTCCGATCTTGGCTGGCGAACAGCCGAGTGATGTTTCGATGAATCTGAAGAATGCTTACATTCCCATTCTACCGATACTTCTGCAGGAGGAGTTCAATGAATCACATCATCGACAGACGCGAGTTTCTTGTGTGGACCGGAGCGATGACGTTGCTGGCCGGCTCAGGCTCCGTTGGCTTCGGTGCAGAATTAAGCGGGGCGAACCTGCTCGAACAGAATGCCGCAAGCGGGCGGTACACCTATCTCGTCTTCTACCGGAACGACGACTCGCTGACTCGCCGTATGGAATCGGCGGTGGAATCGCATGTGAAAGACCATGCTGATCGAGCAGCCTGGCAGAAAGTGCATGTCTACAGCAAAAGCGAGTCGGCTGTTGTGGAAAAGTTCGATGCCCGTCGGCTTCCACTGCCGTCCGTGATCGGTGTGGCACCAAACGGAGCCGTGACGTGCATCTACCATCGGAGCGTCTCGTCCACACAGCTGAGCCGGTCGATTCTTTCGCCGCGATACGCCGATGTGGTCCTGGCCCTGCAGAATGGAAAGATCGCAGTCGTGAGCCTGCTGCCGAGTGATGGCGCCAGGCCGAGTTCGGCTGCCGAGCGATTCCTGGACAGCGAAGACTTCTCCGACCGTTCCGAGGACATTCGCGTCTCGGCGAAGGACCCGGCTGAACAGGACTTCTTCTCCCGAGTCAAGGTGAGCACGGATCTGGAGCAGCCGAAGACGATTCTGTTCGCTCCTCCGGGCCGGCATCTTGGCACGTTCGATGACGATGCGACTTTCGACGTCCTGGCCGAAAAGGTCCATGCGTCAGGCAGTTGCAACTGCGAGAAGTGCAAGAAGTCACACGGTCGCTAAGAGATTCGACCTTCCTTTTTAGCTGAGTGAGGCGATCATGACATTCCGATCTCTGGTCTGGAAAGAGATCCTGCAACGGCCCGCGCCCACAATTGCGGCTCTGCTCGCCGTGGCGCTGGGCGTCGCCGCTCTGGTCTCCGTTCAGAGCATTGCGAGTTCGTCGGAAGCCCAGGTGGCTCGGCAGATGAACGAACTGGGGGCTAATCTCCTCGTTCTTCCGAAGTCGGCGGATTTGCAGGACTATTACGCGGCTGATCTCCACAACGAGACTCTGCCCGAAGAGTACGTGACGACCATCATTCTAGCTCAGGCAGTCGGCGTCGAAGAAATGGCGCCCAAGCTCTGTCTACCGACGTCGATTGATGATCAGGAAGTGACACTCACCGGTATTCTGCCGCGGACCGAGTTCTTTCAGAAGTCGTCCTGGCAGAGTGTCGACCTGATGTTCCAGGAGATGGAGCAAACCGAACTGGGAAGTAAGCACCAGAACTGCACGGGGCGGACGTGTCAGTTAACCAGCGGAGATATGCGGGATCTGAAGTCGTACGCGAAGACTCGCGTTGTGCACGACCTTGCTCCGTTCTCGATCCTGGTCGGAGCTGACGCGGCACGCGAGCTTGAACTCAAAGAAGAAGACGAGGTCGAGATTCTTGGCGAGACCTTCACCGTGGCAGCGGTCCTGCCGGCTTCAGGAACGGTGGATGATCAGCGGGTGTTCGCGCATCTACATACCGTGCAGGATCTTTCGGGGATGGGACCGGTCGTCAATGTGATTGAGGTCATGGGCTGCTGTGAAGACGTGACCGATGGACTCGTGGCGGAACTCGAAGAACTGCTGCCGGATGCTCGCGTGATCACGATCTCGCAACTCGTCGAAGCCCAGGTGAGTATGAATCGATTGATGAGCCGACTGTCGTATCTGCTGTTCGCCATTCTGATGCTCGTCGGCGGAGCAAGTATCGCCAGTGTCATGTTCGCCAACGTTTCCGAACGCCGCCGCGAGTTCGGAACGCTGCTGGCACTGGGGGCGACTCCAGGACTGTTGCAGCGACTCGTCCTCATGAAGGCGTCGCTGATCGGTATTGTCGGCGGCGCGGTCGGGCTGCTGTTTGGAGCCGTTCTGGCCTTTGTTTGCGGCCCGATGGTCGTCGACGTTCCGCTTGACCTTTCCCTGCAGGCGATCGGCTGGGGGCTCGCTTCGGCTCTCGTCGTCGCTATGCTGTTCAGCTATTTTCCTGCTCGAAAGGCCGGCCATCTCGATCCTTCCGTCTGCTTTCAGGATCTGTAAGCCACAGGGTGAATCATGATTCAAATCGATAGCGTCTTCAAACAGTACCAGCGGCGTGGACAGACAGTGACTGCGCTTCACGCCACGACACTGTCGGTAGAGCAGGGCGAGTTCATCGCCATTGTCGGGCCGAGCGGCAGTGGGAAGACAACTTTGCTCTCGATGCTCGGCGGAATGCTTGCTCCGACGTCGGGGACGGTGCAGATTCTGGGCGAGAATCTCTATCAGCTCGGTGTCGCGGCTCGCTCGCGGTTTCGGAATGAGAAGATCGGCTTTGTCTTTCAGAATTTCAACCTGGTTCCCTGGCTGACCGCACTGGAGAACGTTCAACTCCCGTTGACGATCGGCCGGGCGGAGGCGTCCGTCCAGCGGAATCGAGCTCTGGAGTTGTTGGAGCGTTTTGGACTTTCGGATCGAGCCGATCACAAACCGTCGGAACTAAGCGCCGGACAGCAGCAGCGAGTAGCGCTGGCCCGAACTCTGATTGCTACTCCCCGACTCATTCTCGCCGATGAGCCCACCGGCAACCTTGATCCGGAATCGCGGGCGATGGTGATGGAGTCGTTGCGGGATTGTCAGAGGCAGTTCGATCAGACCATCATCCTGGTGACCCACGACAACTCGATCGCCGATACGGCTGAACGTAAACTTCGTATCACCGCTGGAGTGCTCACGGACGAACGTCCTCGCCTGAATGTCGCTTCGGCCTGAAGGCAACGATCTTCGCACCATTGTGATGCGGCGGTGATTTCGTGAGAATTGACGAACAGGTTCTCCCTTTCGGAAGCGGAGCCAAGGAGTCTGTTCGTGAAGATCGTTCGTCTCGAGTTAATCGCTTTAAGGGTCCCGTTCGCGGTGACGTTCCGGCATGCCGGAGCAGAGCGTTCCGAGACACTGAGTATCTGGACGGAAGCGGAAGACGAACAGGGGAACATCGGCTACGGCGAGGGGTGCCCGCGTTCCTACGTGACTGGCGAGGATCTGACAACTTGCCGAACGTTTTTCGATCGAATCCACGCAGCCGTCGTCGAGAGTGTCAACGACCTGGACGATCTCCGACAGTTGGGAACGGAGCGAGAGGCCGAAATCGATCACTCGCCATCGTGCTGGTGTGCAATCGAATCCGCGGTGCTTGATCTGTTGTGTCGCCGATCACAATTGGCCGTCGAAGACCTGCTGGGGCTGCCGGCAGTTGAAGGTTCGTTTCGATACACCGCAGTGATTGGCGATCAGTCTGCCGAGTCGTTCGAGAAGCAATTGCGGCAGTACGTCGGGTTCGGCTTCGAGCAGTTTAAGATCAAGCTGTCCAGAGACGCCGAGCGCGACAGGACGAAGTGGAATCTGCTAAACGACGCAGGCATTGATGCTGAGCGGATCCGAGTCGATGCCAATAACCTCTGGCAAAGTTGCGTAGAAGCCGTGGGATACCTTGGTCCCTGGAAGGATCAGTTTCGAGCGATCGAAGAACCTATTGTGGCTCGCGAGTACGCAGGGCTCGAACAGCTGGCCCGGGAACTGGACCGGTCGGTGATTCTCGACGAGAGCTTCCTTTGTCGCAACGACTTTTCGCATCTTCAGGGAGATCCCGATCGCTGGATCGTGAATTTGCGGGTCTCGAAGCTGGGGGGAATCGTTCGCACGCTGCAGATCATCGAAGAGGCTCGCAGCAGAGGAATTCGCGTGATCGTCGGAGCTCAGGTGGGTGAGACGAGTCTGTTGACCCGTCTGGGGATCACGGCGGCCAGTGCTGCCAGAGACCTTCTCGTGGGGCACGAAGGAGCTTTCGGAACTCATCTGCTGCAGCACGATGTGGTGGAACCTCCCCTGATGTTCGGACCGGGTGGCCGGCTGAATCTGCATGATGTTCCGTATGGCCGAGGCCCCCTTCCAGTGAGCCGCCCGAGTGAATTCCTTCGTCCGCTCGCCGGAACAGAGGAAGTATGAACGCGAAGAACGACCTTGCTCTGGAAGTGGGACGGAGTACGCGGATCGCGCTTTGGGGGCTGCTGGCGTTGTTTTGCATGCGAGTCCTCGGACAGTTTCTTGTCGAAACCGGGCTGACGCCATTCCTTCCCCCCTCCCCGGAATGGTTTTCAGGTCTGATTCCGTATCCCTGGCTGCTGTCCAGTCAGGTGCTCATCATCGGGCTGATGGTACGGATTAATCTGGGGATTACACGGCAGTGGACCTGGTACGCCAGACCGCATCGGGCACTCGCTCAGATTCTCCTGTTTCTGGGGATCGTCTATCTGAGTGTGATGGCCATCCGCTATTCCGTGCGGATGAGTCTTTATCCCGCCGAACGCTGGACCGGTCGTTCCATCCCGATTTTCTTTCACTGGGTGCTGGCGTGTTATGTTCTGACACTAGGTGGATACTTTCGACGACGGGCGAAAGTCCCGGCGAGTGAGCAATCGGGCTCTTCGATGTTTCGACGCGTCTGCTTGGCGGTGACGTGGGTCGGAATCATTCTCCTGACGTTCACCGCGACGCTCGTCTGGACAGCGTATCTGCTGTTGCCTTCCTATCTGGCCAGTGAGTTAGGAGCGAGGCGCTCGGAATATGCGGTCATCATCGAGAAAGCGGTGCCGCTGACGACGCGGGATGGCGTTGAGCTGAAAGCCGATGTCTACCGACCCTATCGGCTGGAGAAGACGCCAACCATCCTCGTTCGGCTGCCGTTTTCTCATAACTGGAGAGTCGATCTGTTTGCCTCAATTGTCGGGCGTCTGTGGGCCGAGCGCGGCTACACAGCCATCATTCAGGGCGTACGTGGACGGGGAGATTCACGTGGAGAACACGTTCCGTTCGAGCACGAGCGAGAGGACAGTCTGGATACTCTGAACTGGGTGAGCGAGCAGTCGTGGTACAACGGTCAGGTGGGAATGTGGGGCGGATCGTACTTTGCCTACACGCAGTGGGTGATCGCCGATCAAAGCGATCCCGGGCTGGATGCGATGATTGTGATGGAGTCGAGCACCGATCACTACGGAATGCTTTATCCGCAGGGGGTGTTCGCTCTCGAGAGTGCTTTGTACTGGGCACTCACCTCGTATGGACCGGTCAACTATACCGTGCCGGATGAAATGCTCGAACGCGGAACTCGCACCTTGCCGGTCATTGAAGCAGATGACCGGGCGTCAGCTGATATCGGGTTCTTCAACAACTGGGTGACACATCGAACGCGTGACGAATATTGGAAGAAGGTTGATGGCCTCGACCGGGTAAGAACGCTGCAGGCTCCCGTGCTGCTAATGGGCGGATGGTACGATCCCTATCTGCCGACCCAGTTGAACGACTATCGGACGATCCAAACCGAAGCGAAGCGTGAAGTCGCCGAAGAGACACGATTGATCATCGGTCCGTGGATCCATGCCGAGACGATCGAGTTCCCGAATGGGTTTCAGGGAACTCATTTCCGCATCGAAAGCCTCGCCCCGACGATTTCGTGGTTCGACCGGCACTTGAAAGGGAAGCCCACTCCAGAGATGGCGCCGGTCCGAATATTCGTTATGGGCCGCAATGAATGGCGGGATGAACAGGAATGGCCACTCGAACGCGAGAAGCGGGTCGAATATTTTCTGACTCCAGAAGGAGAGACACATCGCGGAGGAACGCTTCGAACTAATGACCCGGGAACCGAAACGACGGCGTTTCCCTACACGTATGATCCAGACGATCCCGTTCCGACGCAGGGCGGACCGATGCTCGGCACCCGGGCCGGAATCCGCCAGCAGAATGACCTCGAGACGCGGACTGACGTCCTCGTCTTCTCCACCGACGTTCTCGAAGAGCCAGTTGAAGTCACCGGCGTACCGCGAGCCACCCTCTATGTGCGAACGTCGGCCGCCTCGACAGATTTCACGGTCAAACTGGTAGACGTTTATCCTGACGGCTCGGCATGGAACATCTGCGACGGACTCGTCCGCATCAAACCGGAAGCTCTCGCGGAAAACGCCGAAGGTGAACCCATGGAAGTCGCCGTCGAACTTTGGCCCACGAGTAATGTGTTTCTACCTGGGCACCGCATCCGGATCGAAGTCAGCAGCAGCAATTTTCCACGGTATGAACGGAATCTGAATACCGGCCAATTTGATCCGGGCCAGGTGGAAAGTGTGGTCGCAAGACAGACGCTCTACTGCTGTGGACAGACGGCGTCGCGTATCGAACTTCCCGTCATTCCCGCGCAGGCCGGTCAAACTTCCGAGTAGGAGCAGGCCGCAAAGTCGAAGTTCAGCTCTCGGGCGTAGAGCAGGGCGACGGTCTTGAACTGTGCTTCCCGACGGCCCCGGCTCAGTTCGAATTGCTTGAAACGTTCGCCGGAGCCCGGTTGCAGAGAGACCACGACAACTGGCTTGAGGCGTCCACTGTCTCGCTTCGCGGCGTATTCGAGATTGGCCTCTCCCAGCAAGCGATCCAGAACGTCCGCATACTGCTTTTCGCTCGATCCGTCAGCCGGCGGGGTCTGCCATTCGATGAACAGTCGGTAGCGGGCTGTTTCTTCATCGGCGACCGCGAGAAAGAAACTTGCCTCGGCCCGACAGTCCGATTCGAGACGGTGGACGGATTCAATCAGTTGGCACTCGTGCAGCTTCTCTCCGGTGATATTCGTGATGCCGGCTCCTTTTTGCACGAACCGCAGCAGCGGAGTGCGGCCGTAGAATCCGGTGACTTCGATAATGTCGTTCATCGCGTAGCGGAACAATCCCGAGGGCGTGGTGACAAACAAATAGTATTGCTCACCGAGTTCCAGTTCGTGCAGGCCGAGACAGGACTGGTTGCCCTGGTCAAAGGTTTCGCGTTCGACGAACTCGAAAACGTTGCTCCAGAAGGTCGGTAGCCCTGATTCCTCATCGGCGTTCATGGGAACCGTCACCGTCAGCTCGCTGGCCATCAGGCCGAGTCCCATCACGGACACCTGCGGATCGAGCCGCTTGCGAACCGCTCCCAGGGCGATGCCGCAACTGCCTCCCGTCCAGGTCGACAGCATGGCCAGTCGCGGCCAGATCCGCGTCAATAACTGAGGCGGATTCTCATCCATAATGCGACGCAGCGTCTCGGCCCGCTCAGGGTCTGGCCGGCAGCGGGCTATGATGGCGCGGTCCAACCTGAGGAGATCGCCGTTTGCTGCCGAGACGACTCCGCGCTCAATGTCTTCCAGCAGACGATCGCGATGCTCCTCGAGAAGATCGAGCAGGCGGAGAATCGTCGAAGGATTCGCCGTGCCAAGATAGGTCACGTCGCGTTCGGCAAGGGCCAGCCGCAGAATGACGTAGTACTTGAGTTCGTAATTGTCGATCTCGAACACCTCGGGCGGGAGCACGTAACGATTACGGATGAGCCGCGGCATCGAAGCGTAGAGCACTCCGGAGGCTGAACCAAAGGGAATGCCGGATGACCGATGTCCCTCAATTCCTGCCCCGGCGATGGCGATGATCCTGCCGGCAAATGCTCGTTCATCGGCTCGGTGCTGAAACAGCGCGAAGAGTTGTTGAGTCCGTCGCAGATCCTGCAGCGTTTGCGAACGAATAGGGATGTATTTAGCCGCCCCGGTCGTTCCGCTGGTCACATTGTAGAGCTCGGGCCGATCCGGATTGAGCGCGGGTTGCCCGGTGCGTTCCTGAGTGTCGATGTAAGGAAGCAGGCTGTCGTAGTCGTTGAATGGAACATTTCGGCGGAAGTCGTCGAGCGAGTCGACCCTGTCAAACTGATGTATTCGGCCGAATTCTGTCTCGCGATGCGAGTTCATGATTGCTCGCAGCACATTCCGTTGTGCCTCTTCTGGATCGTCTGTCTTGCGTTGAATCGGCTTCCAGTTTCGCCGTTCAATCCAGGCCATCCGGAGACGCAGCAGCAGGTCGGGCCGTGCCGATGAGAATGTCTCTGTCGATTTCTGATCCAGACCGGGAACGAATGGCGTCCTCATCTGAGTCCAAAACCGTGAGGGGTACTCGCGATTCTTGAGTCCGAGCTTCGCCACAAGCCGATCCTTCGGCAGAAAACGAGTCCCGAAGAGAACGTCCCAGACGATTACATTGTTGCCATAATTGGCATTGGCTTCTTTCGGAACGTGAGAGTGATGCCAGCGATGAAGTTCCGCACTGCTGATCACATAGTTCAGCCAGCCAAAACGCAGGTGGATATTGCAGTGCTGAAAGAACCCGTTGACGGCATAGAAGACGAAGTACAGAGCCAGCACGCGGTCGCTAACGCCCAGCAGAATGAAAGGGAATGCATCGAACAGAAACTGGGTCGACTTCTCGAGCGGGTGAAAGCGTCCCACATTCAGCCAGTAAAGCCGATGCGGCGAATGATGGACCGCATGAAAGCGCCACAGAAAAGGGATTCGGTGGCAGGCGACATGGAGCCAGTAGCGGAGGAAGTCGGCCAGCAGGATCATCAGGACGACCTGCACCAGAATCGGCCAGTGATGCACCCAGAGCCCGGCGGTCCACTGCTGTGCAGTCAGCCATCTCTGCAGAGCCAGTGCAGCGATCAGGGCCAGCCCCTGAGGCAACAGGATCTGCACGAGGATCATGTAGGCCACATCGGCCGAGACAGTCTGGCGATCCGGGATCCATTCGATCCGCGCCGGCATCTTACGCTCGGCCAGTTGCACGAGGCCGGCTCCCAGGAGAGCCGGGACGAACGAAGCCCAGAAGGTCGGCCATCCCATCTGTTCGAACGCAAAGAACAACCCGAGACAGAGCGTCATCGTGACCGGATATACCAGCCACGGAGCGATTCCGTCCGAAGCCTGCAGTGGGCGATCGACACGCGAGGAATTCATACAGATCGGCTCGGTTCTCAAAACGGTAGGGTATTGGATGTTCGCCCATCAGGATACCGCCAACGTGTCGTGAAGTCTCGAACCATTTTGGCAGTCCGTAGAATACGAAACGTGAACCATCAGTGAGGGACTCCTGATCCAGAGACCGGAGCCCACGCTCGCGCCGGGGGATTTGTCGGCAATGGATCATTCGGTGGCTTCGGCCGGGTAGATGACGCGGTCCTTCTGCTGGACCGCGAAGTCCGGGAGTTGATGTTCCTGGGCTCGAGTCGCCGAGAAAATGTCCCACACGGTCCAGCCGCGAGCAATCAAAGCATCGGCGATCAGGCGACGGTGGCAACGCCAGGGGACGGCTTCGGAGCACATCAGAGCACACCGCCGTTGAGTGGCCAGAGACTCGAGTTCCGATAAGGTCTGCTGAAATTCGTCGCTCAGGGCGTAGTCTGCGTAGGCATTGAAAGACTCGACCCGCCAGGCCCCATTTGGCGAGTCGGGAAGCCGGCCATTACGTCGGCCACCGAGGCCGACCCAATGCGAATATTCGATCCCCGCATCGCCCAGAGTCGCGATTAGCGAGTCCTGTTGAAATTGAGGATGGCGTCGGGATCCCGGAAAGCGGCGGACGTCGACCAGGGTCTCGATTGAGAAACCCTGCAGCATGCCCAGAAACTCGTTGAACTCCCGATTGGAATGACCGATCGTCCAGATCGATTTTTCGTGTTCCGCAGCCGATGACGCTTCTGCGGAAGCCGAAGATTTGCGCGCGCACATGGTAGGTCAACCTTATGGAAAGTCGTTCGGCAGTCAATACAATGACCTGCAAACATCATACCGTGAATCGATGTCTCGGAATCATGACCGGCGGTCGTGGCCAGTTTGTGAAGTGACGTCGGTCTCTCTAGACTTCAAAGATCCCGAATCGGTTGTGTCCGTAATAAACGTCAGATGGGCCTGTAGAAAGGTCGATTAATGAAGCCTTTGTTTCTCGTCGTGATTTCGGTGTTCCTCTCCGCTGTGGGTACTGAGGCCGCCGACCCCGTTCGACTGCGAGTCCTGAGCTACAACATCCATCACGCCGAGGGCGTGGATCGCAAACTTGATCTCGAACGGATCGCGGAAGTCATCCGTTCTGTAAAACCTGATCTCGTGGCGCTGCAGGAAGTCGATCAGAATGTGGACCGCACGGAAGGGATCGACCAGCCGGCTGAACTGGCCCGGCTGACGGATCTGAACGTCGTCTTCGGGGCCAACATCGAACTGCAGGGCGGTCATTACGGCAACGCCGTGCTTTCTCGACTGCCAATTGTCGACTATGAGAATCACAAGTTGCCCAATGTGGATGCTGGCGAACAACGGGGGATCATCGAAGCGGAGATTCGTCTGTCCGACGGACTCGGATCCCTGCGGTTCTTCGCCACACATCTCGATTATCGTGCCGACGAACGTGAACGACTCGCCTCTGCAGAGAAGATTAACGATCTGGCATCTCAGGCAGAGGGGCCGGCGATTCTCGCGGGCGATTTGAACGCGACACCAGACAGCGAGACGCTCGCGATCTTCAAACAGGCCTGGACTTCAGCGAATAGTGATCCGCTGGCAACGGTGCCGGTCGACCGTCCACGGCGTCAGATTGACTACGTACTCTTCCAACCGCAGGAACGCTGGCGTGTCGTGAACGTTGAGGTGTTGCCCGAGGCGATCGCTTCGGATCATCGGGCAATTTTCGCCGTCCTCGAACTTCTGCCGGAGAAGCGACTACACTGAGTCCTGCCACATCAGGATCGAACAACTCCGCTTCAGGCGGAGAGGGAGAATGAACATGAATCGCGCTCTACTGGTCATCGACGTTCAGAACGAGTACTTCACGGGAGCGCTGCCGATCACGCATCCGGTCGGCCATCTCGAACAAATTCTCGAAGCGGTCGACGCCGCGACCGGGCGGATTCCCGTCGTTGTCGTTCAGCATCATTTCGCCGACGCTGACAAGCCGTTCTTTCAGAAGGGAACGCCGGGTTGGGAACTGCATCCGGAGATCGCGAAGAGGAAGCGGGATCTGCTGGTCGAGAAAACGATGCCCGGCAGTTTCACGGGAACGAATCTCGAAGACTGGCTGAGTGAGCAGAAGATCGACACAGTGACCGTAGCCGGGTATATGACGCACATGTGCTGCGACACGACAGCCCGCCAGGCGGTGCACCGGGGAATCAACGTCGAATTCCTCAACGATGCGACCGGGACCCTTGATCTGTCGAACCAGGCGGGAGAAGTAACGGCGGAAGAACTGCATCGCTCGATTCTTTGTGCCCAACAGATGCTTCTCAGTGAAGTGCTTGATGTCGAAACCTGGAGAAAGCGTCTGTAGAGATGAAGCCGGAGCAACTGGCGAAGAACCGCGGTTGACAGTCGAGAACATCCCTTCGATACTGAAGGTATGAGATTCTGCCTCCTGCCACTTTTGATTTTCTCGATTCTCGCCTGCCCGTTCCGCTGCATGTCGGCGATGGCCAGTCAGGGGAATTCCGCAGAGTCTGAAGCGCGACAGAGCTGCAGCTGCTGTGGTCAGAAGAATCCTGACGAAACTCCCAATGCTCCGCAGGATGAAGAATCATGCCCCAACTGTCTCTGCCACGGAGCAGTCGTGGGCGGGGAAGAGATCGATCTGGACCTGGACGAGTTCATCGACTTTCTCGCGTCGCTGGAGCTGATGGTCTGCTTGCAACAGATCGCTGGCGATTCCCTCGAGAGCTGGGACGAATTTCCGCCTGCCCGCTCGTTGAGCGGATATTCCATCTGCATTCAGCATCAACTGCTGTTGATCTAATCTGCTGAGGGCTCTGCTTTTGCCCTCTATTCTGCGCTTCCGCGAGTATCGCGATCCGTCTCGACGTTCCGGGATTGGCATGCTGCTTTTCTTCGCGATGCGCGTTCAGTCAAACGGTTCGGCCGATTCTTCCTGCTTCTGAGCGGATGCTGTTGTGCATCCGCCTTTCGATCTCGATTCAAGGAAACTTTCCATGATTCGCCTCCTTTGCTGCGCCGGTATAGCGCTTGTCTTCGGTCTGGTTCCAAGAACCCCCGCCACGACTGAAGCCCACGAAAAGACGATGCCGAAGACGATGTTGAAGACAATGCCGACCGTAGTGCACGTTGATGAAATGTGCGGCGGTTGCGTCAAGAAAGTGCATCGTCGCTTTGACGATGACGAGAAGGTCGGCCGTTTTGAATGCGACGTCGATGACAAGACCGTGACCTTCCATCCACCGAAGGGCGAATCCCTTTCGGCCCGTTACCTGTGGGTTGAGATGGACGAGATCGGGAAGACGCCGATCAAGCTCGTCAGTCCCAACGGGATCTACCGTTCAAAGCCAAAAAGGTAGGACGCCGTGATGTTTCGGAAACGAGCTCTTCCCTGGGAATATGGCGTCCGCAATCTGCTGCGGCGGCCAACGCGAACCCTGCTGACGCTGGGAGCATTGTCGACGGTAATTCTGCTGATCTTCGTGGTCGTTGGATTCATCCGTGGACTGGAACGCTCGCTGGCCGTGAGCGGCGATCCCTCCGTGGTGCTCGTCTATTCGCTGGGAGCTGAAGAGAACATCGAGAACTCCGCCGTGCCCGCAAGAACGCCTTCGCTTCTCAAAGCGAGTCTGGACGGAATTCAGCAGCGGTCGGGTGTCGACTACATCTCGCCGGAGCTCTATCTCGGAACCCGAGTGCAGACGGCGACCAGCGAGAGAACCGGTCTCGGTTTAATTCGCGGCGTCACCCACACCGCTCCACTGGTTCGCCGGAATGTTCAACTTGTCGAAGGAAGCTGGCCCGGACCAGGAGAAGTGCTTGTCGGGAAGCTCGTTGCGGCCAAGCTCGGCTGCTCGCCGGAAGATCTGGCGATTGGTCAGCAGATCACGATCGAGAAGAAATCGTGGACAATCAGCGGTCGCTTTTCCGCTGGGGGGGCGGCTTATGAATCAGAGATCTGGTGTCGTCTCCCCGATTTTCAACAGGTGTTGAAGCGACAGGATCTCAGCGTCGTCGCAATCGCACTGACGCCTGAGTCGTCAGCCGCGACCGTCTCGCTGTTCTGCAAAGAACGAACCGATCTCGAGCTGCAGGCCGTCGGCGAAGTTGAGTACTACGCCTCGTTACAGCAGCACTACAAGCCGATGCGAATTCTCGCCTGGTTGGTGGTGCTGCTCGTTTCCGGTGCCGGCGTCTTTGCCGGACTCAACATGATGTACGGAGCCATTGCCGGAAGAATCCGGGAGATCGCCACACTCCAGGCGGTCGGATATCGTCGCCGTGCCATTCTGGTCAGCATTCTGCAGGAAGGAGCGCTAATGGCGGCAGCCGGTTCGCTTCTGGCAGCTGCGATCGCGTTGCTCTTTCTGAATGGGCTGGCAGTCCGTTTTACGATGGGAGCATTCGCGTTGCGGGTCGACGGCATCTGTCTCCTTGTCGGCTGCGGAGTGGGACTGCTTCTTGGAGTTCTGGGCGCGTTACCTCCCGCCATCAAGGCGTTGCGATTGCCCGTCGCAGAAAGTCTCAAAGCCATTTGAACGTAACGTTGTACTTACGATCTCCGCAGGGAGATCTCTCAAGAAGGATTGAAAGGAAGACCATGAAAAAGGAATTGTTCGCTCTGTTCGGTGTTGCTGCTCTGTCAGCTCTGCTGCTCGTTGGCTGTGCTGATCAACAGGCGGCTCCGAGTGCATCAACGGGGATCCCCGATACGCCCTACCTGACCAATACGGAACCAGTTGGAGCCTTGCCCGTCGGCGAAGCTCGTGAGGCGAGTGGAGACAAGGAAGAAGTCGTTTTAATGGGACGGATCGGCGGATCGGCCAAGCCGTTCATCGACGGCCTCGCCGCGTTCACGATTGTCGACCCGAAAGTGCCTTATTGTGCTGATGAGGAAGGCTGTCCCACACCCTGGGATTACTGCTGCGAGCAGAATCAGGTGAAGACCAACATCGCGACGGTGAAGGTCGTTAACGAGCAGGGACAACCGGTTTCTCAAGACGCCCGGGAACTACTCGGCGTCAAGGAACTCAACATGGTGGTCGTGAAAGGGACAGCTCAGCGCGACGGCGATGGGAACCTGTCCGTTCTTGCCGACCAGATTTACGTCAAGGAGTAAATGAACTTCGGTTGAGGAAGTCGCCCGGATCAGCGGGCGGCTTCTCCTTCCCTACTCGTTGGAATTCAATCATGACATCCGCAACCCGACCTCAACTTGATCTTCGTGAGCTTGCGATCGATCGCCCCAGTAAGGCGACGACAGAGCCGAAGGTGCGGCGGAAGCCGCTGCTGACACGGTATCTGATTCCCGGCGGCATCGTCCTGGGATTCCTCGGATTGCTCGCCGCTGCGGTCAGCGATCAACTGCTGCCCCGCCACGAAGTCTCGGTGGTGCCGGTTCTTGTCCGTCGCGCGGAGATTCAGCAACAGGGTACGCCGCTGTTTCAGGCCGCAGGCTGGGTGGAACCCCGTCCGACGCCGATCAGCGTTGCCGCGTTGACCGAAGGCGTGGTTGAGGAACTACTGGTGGTGGAAGGTCAGCCCGTCGAGATAGACGAACCGGTGGCTCGCCTGATCAATATCGATGCCCGACTTGCGTTGCGACAGGCACAGAACACCCTGCAACTTCGTAAGGCGGAACTGGAGAGTGCGAAGGCGGAAGTCGATGCCGCTGAACTGCGTGTGGAATTTCCCGTGCATCTTCAAGCGACTCTGGCCGACGCCGAGTCGTCACTGGCCCAGGCAAGGACCAATCTGGCGAGGCTGCCTCATCTAATCAAGGCTGCCGAAGCGCGGGCAGTGTATGCGGAACAGAATTACGAAGGCAAACAGGCCGCTGAAGGCGCTATCGCCGGCCGGCTGATTCAACAGGCGTTGTCAGAATTCACCGACGCCGAGGCTCAGCTCACCGAGTTGCGGGAGCGGAAGCCGTATCTGGAAAAAGAAGTGTCGACCCTCGAGGAGAAGGTGACTGCGTTCAACTCGCAATTGGAACTCCTGATTGAAGAATCACGACAGTTGAAGGACGCACATGCAAAGCGGCAGGTTGCTGAAAGTCGCGTGGCGGAAGCTGAGCTGGCGGTCGAAATGGCCCAGTTGAATGTTGACCGAACCATCGTGCGGGCTCCGATCGCGGGCCGCGTGCTCACTCTCGTGACGAGTCCGGGCTCGCGCGTGATGGGCCTGGAGTCCTCTGGAGCCTTGAGTTCAAGCACGGTCGTCACGATGTACGATCCAGCACGGCTGCAGGTGCGCGCCGATGTGCGACTCGAAGATGTCCCTCTGGTGCAGCCGGGGCAGCCGGTTGAAATCGAAACGGCATCCTCTTCAGAGCCAATCAAAGGCCGCGTGCTGCTGCCGACATCCACCGCAAACATCCAGAAGAACACACTGGAAGTGAAGGTTGAAGTCGAAGATCCCCCCGCGACCATTCGTCCGGAGATGCTGGTCACCGCCACGTTTCTGGCGCCGCCGACCCCGGAGTCTCAGCTCGACGAAGTTCAGGAAGCCGAGCGGCTGTTAATTCCGCGAGATCTGGTCACGACGGCCGAACAGGGAACTTCAGTCTGGATCGTCACGGCGGAGGGAACGGCAGTGCTGCAGCCCGTCACGCTCGGTAAAGCCGGCACGGAAGAACTGGTGGAAGTTGCTTCCGGACTGGATCCCACGTCAAAAGTCATCGCGACCGGACGGCAGGGGCTCGAAGCGGGCACTGCCGTTGAGATCATCGGTGAAGCCTCCTCGGGAAACTGAGTCCGGGGCAGGAAACGCACATCAGGAGCAAACAAATGGCACTTGTGGAAATCCGAAATCTGTCGAAGTCGTTCAGCAAAGGGGATGAAGTCATCTCGCCGCTCATCGAGGTCGATCTCGACATCCAGCAGGGCGACTTTGTCTCGCTGATGGGCCCCAGCGGGACTGGAAAAAGTACGCTGCTCAATCTGATCAGCGGTATCGACCAACCGGACGAGGGGACGATCACCGTTGATGGCGTGGAAGTGACGAAGCTGTCCCGCAGCAAACTCGCCGACTGGCGTGCCGCCAACCTCGGTTACATCTTTCAGACGCACAACCTGATTCCGGTGTTAACCGCTTATGAAAACGTCGAGCTGCCGATTCTGTTACTGCCGTTGACTGCAGCCGAGCGGCGCCGCCGGGTTGAAATCGCCCTCGAAGCCGTCGGACTGAGCGATCGGGCCGATCACTACCCGCGGCAGATGTCCGGGGGGCAGGAACAGCGCGTTGGTATTGCCCGAGCCATCGTGGCTCATCCCAAAGTTGTGGTGGCCGATGAACCAACCGGAAGTCTGGACACGAAGACCAGCGATCAGATTCAGACTCTACTGCAGCGACTGAACGAAGAACTTGATATCACGCTCGTGATGGTGACGCACGACAGTGAGGCCGCGACGATTGCTTCGAGACAGATGATTCTCGATGAGGGAAAGATTGTCGAGATCACGCATTCGAATGGAACCAATCCCGGGCAGCCGGCCCAACTGGTGAGGGGGGAGTGATGTTTCGTCTGAGCTCGTATGTGATAAAAGGGATCTGGCGGCATCGGGCGCGGACCATGCTGACCGTCAGCGGGGCAGCCGTCGCCATGTTCGTCTTCTGCTTCGTAGGGTCGGTGCAGGAAGGGCTGGAGCGGTTGACCTCTGATGAAGATGCGCAGCGAACGCTGATCGTCTTTCAGGAGAACCGTTTCTGTCCGACAAGCAGCCGTCTGCCGGAAGACTATGCACGTCGGATCGCGGAGATCCCCGGCGTGAGAGATGTGATGCCGGTGCAGGTGTGGACCAACAACTGCCGGGCCAGCCTCGATATTGTCGTGTTCAACGGCGCTCCCCCGAAACAGCTCCAGACGGCTCGCAAGCTTGAACTCAACTCCGGCAACTGGAGCGAATTTGAGAGCCGACGCGACGCCGCGATCGTCGGCCGGAATGTCGCAACTCGCAGGAATCTGAAGAAGGGAGACCAGTTCTCGATCGGCGATCTCGATGTTCAGGTAGCAGGCGTCTTCTCTTCTCCCGTTCCCGCGGAAGAGAATCTCATTTACACCGGACTGGAGTTTCTCCAGTACACACGGGGGCTCGATTCGGCTGGTCTGGTGACGCAGCACGAAGTGCATTTAACCGAAAACGCCGATCCGGATGAAGTCGCCTCCGCGATCGATGAAGCCCTGCGAGCCGGACCAGTCGCCACGACGACACGCCGCAAGGGGGCCTTTCAGACGAGTACCCTGTCCGATCTCGTAGACCTGATTGGCTTCGCCCATTACCTCGGCTATGCCTGCGTCGGTCTCGTACTGGCTCTCGTGGCCACCACGACGGTGATGGCGGTTCAGGATCGCATCAAGGAGCACGCCGTGCTGCAGACGCTGGGTGTGCGACCGGCTCGTGTGTTCCGGATTGTGATCGCTGAAAGTCTGCTGCTCTGTTTTGCGGGCGGGATTCTGGGAACCGCGGTCGCGCTGGCGATTCTCGGCTGGGGAGGGCTTGCGATTGGTGCGGAAGGTGTCACGATAGCATTTCGGCCGTCGATCCAACTGGCAGCCGCCGGCTTGATGGTGTCTGCCGGAGTGGGCGTCCTCGCGGGGATCGTCCCGGCCATTCAGGCCGCCCGGACTCCCATCGTGATGGCATTGAGGCAACCGTAAAGCGGATCGAATGTCGGATATGTCCGCATGCGTCGATCGTTCGGCACACCTGGCGCGACATATCTGGAAGGAACTGAACCAGCCATGCAGATTTCCGATCGAAAGAAGGCCCTTGCCCTCGCGGCTTTTACGGTCATCTATAATATCGCGGAAGGCGGAATCGCGATTCTGGCTTCTTCACTATCGGGCAGTACCGCGCTGTGGGGATTCGGGCTCGACAGCTTCATCGAATCCCTTTCCGGCGGTGTCATCCTCTGGCGATTCGGTCGGCATGGAGTCGATGCGCTGAATCCGGAAGTGGAACGGATCGAACGACGCGCCGAGCAACTAGTCGGCATCACCTTCCTCATCCTCGGCACCTATGTCTGTATCGATGCCGGGCTCGCGCTCTGGCAGCAGTCCTCGCCGGAGTCGAGTGGAATCGGACTGATTCTGGCGGTCGCTTCGCTGATTATTATGCCGATCCTTTATCTGCTCAAATACCGACTCGGCAAGCGAATTAACAGCCGAAGTCTGATTGCGGATGCGAAGGAAACACTTGCCTGCACGTCGCTGACCGTCGCGCTCCTGATCGGGCTGACGGCGAACTACCTGTGGGGATTGTGGTGGCTTGATCCGGTTGCCGCGATCGTGATCGCTGTGCTCGTGCTGCGGGAAGGTCGCGAGATGCTGACCGGCTGTGATCACTGTGCCGATGAGGACTGATTCCGGAAATGCAGTTGCGGAGTTTCATCTGGCGTTGTCGACTCGACAATCAGGCAACTCACAATCGCTTGCTCGCCCTGTTCGAGCGAACTCCACGGGATCGTCGAAACCGTTCCTCCCGGCCAGTGCACGCGAAGTTCCTTCGGGACGACGTCCGCTTTCCAGTGCCAGTGCAGGGCGATTTCGTTCGTCGAAAGATAACTGCCTCCGCCGCAGAGATGCCGCACCTGAACTCCGGCGTCAGTCTCCAACTCGGCCCACGTACCAATCGCATCTCTGGGAGCAATGGTCCCGGACAGCTGCAGATGAAGTCCCCGAGTCTGGCCCGTTTCATTGGTCGCCTGGCTGCGATTATGGAGCAGCACGGCAGGGTCGTTTGTATTTACGAAGACAAGATCGAGCAGGCCATCTCGGTCGATATCGCCGGTGGCCAGTCCCCGCCCCAGAGAATTCTCGTTAAAGTAGCCGCCGAGTCGCTCCGGTTCGATTCGCTCGAAGACTCCTGCCCCCTCGTTGACGAGCATCAGCGGCTTTTGCCGCACGGGGGCATTCAACGGACGATGAACAACATGGCCGTTGGCGACGGTGATCTCTTCGTCGCCGTCGGCGTCGAAGTCTCCAGTCACGCAGCCAAATCCGACGAACAGGTTGCCGATGCGATTCAGCCCCGTCATCCGCGAAGTATGCTGAAACGTTGCTGACCCGAGATTCTGATAGAGGGCAAACAGTTCCCGCTCATAGTTGCTTACGCCGATGTCAGGACGACCGTCGCCATCGTAGTCGAGAATCGCCAGCCCCATGCTGCCGTTCGGCGTTCCCATGTCGTCCAGAGCCAGTCCACTGGCGAGACCTTCTTCGCGGAACGTGCCATTGCCATCGTTCACATAGAAGAAGTTGGGCGTCGTATCGTTGGCAACATAACAGTCCATGTCGCCATCGATATCCAAGTCGGCCGAGACGACGCCCAGCCCTTTACCGGAAGACACCAGATTGGCCGAAGATGTTCCGTCGCGAAAGGTGCCATCGCCGTTGGAGAGGTAAAGGATGTCATCGAGTCCTTCGAATCGACGCGGCGGGCAGACATCACGCACCCCGCTCGGACCGTTGCATTCCGGATCGTTGTCGAAGGACCAGTCGACGTAATGAGTCACGTACAGATCGAGGGCACCGTCTCCATTGAAATCGGTCCAGGCGGCACTCGTGCTCCACGACGTGTCGTCGAGACCGGCTTCTTCGGTCCCATTAATGAAGGTTCCATCACCCATATTCACCCACAACGTCAGGCCGCCGTAGCCGGTGATCAGCATGTCGGGAAATCCATCCGCGTTGAAGTCGGCAACGGAACATCCGTGCGAGTAGTGGAGCGGCTTGTCGATCAACGCCGCGACACTGATATCGACGAACTGATCCTCTCCACGCTGTTGAAGCAGGCGGCTCGGAAGTCCGGAAACGGTTCGGTCTTTGAGCACTCCTCCGCCGGGGAAGCAGAGATCGAGGTGACCATCGAGATCGAAATCGCAGATGCCCACGCCCCCGCCCAGCGACTCCAGAATGGAATCGTGTCCCGTCTCGACACTGTTCTGATAGCGAACATCAGCGTCTGCCAGGGCTGCGGACTGCGTGAACTGAATTGGGGAAGGGCGGACGGGGCCAGGTGTCGGTTCATCCGCAGTTTCGACCGGATTTGATTCATTTCCGGAACAACCGGCTAACGCAAGGACCAGCAGGCATCCCCGCAGCATCCAGAAACTCCTCGGCGTCCCTACTCTCATTTCGCTTCTCCCTGTCGTGCCTGTTCAGCGTGAAAAGCCGCCAGACGGGCATACTCGGAATTCTCACCCATATGCGTCGTGAAGTACTCGGCCAACTTCTGGTGCGTCTTGACGTGATGCGGATCGTACTGCAATACGCTTTTCAACCAGACCAGTCCGTTGTTCTCCGACATGTGTTCCATCAGGATCAGCCCCATCTCATAACGGGCCTCGACATTCGAAGGATCTTCCCGGACGGCGTCGATCAATACGTCTCCCCGTTCGAACGCATTTCGAGCGGCTTCGGCTTGAGCAAGATGTCCGGCGGCCTGATCCACCTTTCCGGTTCGCTGCAGGGTTTGACCGTAGAGGAATCGAGTCTTCCAGTCCCGGGGATCCGCCACCAGCGCCTGTTCGAACCAGGCGAGGGCGTCCTCGGGATGATTCTCGGCCAGTTCGAGCTTCGCCATCTCGATGGGAGCCTGAGACAGGGCGGTTTCCCCGCGAGCTCCCACGAATCGATAGGCGTCAACGAGATCGTCTTTTGGTCGGGCTAACGCCCGTTCGAGAACTTTTCTGGCTTCTGCCAGTTCCCCCTGGTCCCGGTAACAGCGAGCCATGCCAACGAGAGCCGGCTGCGGTTCCTCCATCAGCCCGGCTGCCTGCTGGTACCAGCCGATCGCAGCTTCGTAGTTTTGCTGGTCGGCTTCCACGCGGGCCAGGCCAACCAGGGCGGGCACGTGGTGAGGGGCCCGATCGACTGCCCGTTTCAGAGCGATCGACGCTCCGTCCAGATAGGTCTGGTACTCCAGAAGTCGACCTTCCAGAAAGTGGGGCTGGGGATCGTCGGGAAAGTCGGCTTTCCAGAGTTCGATGACCTGAATCGCCTGGTCGATCCGAAACTGCATCATCAGCCCGAGAACGTACGCCTCACAGATAGCGGACAGGTCTTCTCCGCGCTGCAGTAACTGAGGAAACTGTTCGTCGAGCGGCTCCAGATCGCCGAGTTGGGCTCGCTGGAGCATGCGTTCGAGATCGAGCCGTTCTTCGTCAATTCCCTGAAGCCTGGCGGCTTCGATATATCGCCCAAATTCACGATTTTTCCCCAGCTTCCGGGCAATGCGAGCTCTGAGGAAGGTTCGCTCCGCAGACGTCCACGGGATGACGCTGCTCCGCTGCAACCAGCTCTCCGCCGCCACCAGATCGTGCATCCGAATTGACTCTCGAGCCTGCTGCAGACACCAGGGGCCCCAACTCACAACCCCGATCACCACCAGCGTGGCGACGAGGAGTCCGATTCTGAGCAGGCGACGTTTCATTTTCGTAAGTAATGCCTGCGAAAAGGCTTATCGATATGGAGTCTGGAGGCGTGTCGTCGATTTCCGACCATCAGCTGCTTATTCGTTGATAGCACAATCGACAGTTGGGAACAAGGAGAGCGAATTCGCAGTTCTGCCGACAGTTCAGATACAAACGTTCCTGTCAGAGTATTATCTGATATTTCCTTATGTTCGCACTGCGATTCAACTTGCAACGCATGTCAATACGATGATATGATTGCAGGCCCGTCTTTATTTATCTAACCATTTTACGAAACAAGGGAACACTCGATGGTAAGACCACTCGACCGACCGATGCGTCTGGCGTTCACGCTGATTGAACTTCTCGTCGTCATCGCGATCATCGCCATTCTGGTAGCACTGCTGCTGCCGGCCGTTCAGCAGGCTCGAGAAGCCGCTCGTCGGAGTTCGTGCAAGAACAACCTGAAACAGTTCGGGCTGGCTCTGCACAATTACCACGACACCCACAGTGTGTTCCCGCAGGCTGCCTTCGGCTCAATTCACGACAGTGGAACTGGAACTTACGCCTGGCGTGGGTTCAGCGTGCATGCGATGCTTTTGCCGTTCATGGACCAGGGACCCCTGTACGATCAGTTCGACTTCGATCTTCGCTACGATATGGCACCCAATGATGCCTTGAACAACACCAAGGTGACCACATTCCAGTGCCCGTCCGACGTTCCTTACCCGGGAGCAGAGCCCGGTGTGAACTATGTCGTCAGTGGGGGGCCCTCCCTGTTCTGGCAGCGAAGTATTGCTGACTCCGTCGGGATGTTCCAGAACGAGAACACGATCAAGTTCCGAGACATTCTGGACGGATCGTCCAATGTGATCGCTGCCTCCGAAGCACTCCATGGGGACAACACCGGAGCGTTCAATCACGATCAGGACCTGGTGCGGGCACAGGCGTTTCCCGGCGGGTTCCCGAACGTCAACGCCACGCGTGCTCAACTGGATGCGTACGGCACACAGTGTCTGTCAGGGTCGACCAACCACCACTCTCATACCCGACGTGAGTGGGCCAACGGAATTGGAGGACAGACTGTGTTCAATACCTTGAACACGCCGAACTCACCCAATCCGGACTGTCACGAATGTGGTGGCTGTGGCTGGTACGACAGCCGAGGTGTCTGGACAGCCCGCAGCCGCCATCAGGGCGGAGTTCAGGTGCTGCTGGGCGATGGTGCGATTCGCTTTATCAGCGAGAACATCGACTTCACGACCTGGCAGAATCTCGGACATATCAGCGATGGGGAAGTGATTGGTGAATTCTAGGAATTTGACCTTCACTTAAGCGAATCCCAACAGGGCGAACTCGAGCATGATCGAGTCGCCCTGTTTTCGTTTCGTATCGTCTGGATTTCCTGACAGTGAAGAAAATACATTTTCTGCAACTGATTCGCGTTCCGAACTCGGAGAACATGATGAAACGCTTGTGGGGCTCCTTCGCTATTCTTGCATTGATTGTTGCTGTGGCATCGGGGTGTAGCGGAGATCCGCCGCCGGAGAATGCCGGCAAAACTGCTGCTGAGTTGAATGTGACGACGGATAAAGCGGATCTGAAAGCCCGACTTGAGGAAATGGCCGAGAGCGGCGTCAAGGGCAGTGGCATGGCGGGAATGGGAGAGAGTATCGAACGGCTGAGAGCGTCCGACCCGGCGCTGGCGGATGAACTGACGACGCTGCTGGCGCAACTGGAAGCGGCCAACAGCGAGAGTCAGGTCAAATCGACCGCCAGACAGATGGCTGACAAGCTGTAGACCAATTTTCACCGGACTGCCAACGAGCTGCGAGATTGCAGGTTGTTTCAGCAAAATCGCTTCGGAGAACTAAAGGCCATTGCTGCAATCGCTTCACGAACCCTTGACCGGTCGTCTTCTCGCCGAGGTAGCCGGAATCAGCAGCTTCAAGCCAGGGAAGGAGGCGTTGATATCGAGACGCAAGTGAGACGACCGATTGACCGATATTTCCTGTATCTTGTGGATGCAGATCAACTTGCAACCCATGCAAACGCGATTATATAATGAGTATTCACCTTCACCCTTTTACCCATTCTACAGATTCAAGGAAGCTTCGATGGTAAAACCACTCGATCGATCGATGCGACTGGCGTTCACTCTGATTGAACTCCTCGTTGTCATCGCGATCATCGCCATTCTGGTAGCACTGCTGCTGCCAGCGGTTCAGCAGGCACGTGAAGCCGCTCGCCGAACGTCGTGCAAGAACAACCTGAAGCAGCTCGGCGTGGCGATGCACAACTATCACGACACCCACAGCGTTCTGCCATACGGGCATATGGACGGCCGTATGCTGGATGGTTCGCTCCACACCTGGCGTGGCTGGAGCGGTCTGGCCATGATCCTGCCTTACATGGATCAGGGAGCCCTCTACGACAACTGCAATTTCGACTACGGAATCATCGGCGACGGTCCCACCGAGGCGATCAACTCCGCCAACACCACCCAGCGGGTGGCTGGATTTCGCTGTCCATCGGATGTCGATCCTCCGGGAACCTGGTACGGAAAGCCCTGGCCCGGTAACAATTACGCTCTGTCGCGCGGTCCGACGTTCGACTGGACAACGACCAATAACGGCGTGGGCATGTTCTACCGGTACAGCCGGATCAAGTTCCGCGACGTGCTCGATGGAACGTCGAACACGATTATGATGGGTGAAATTTGCGTCGGACGCGGATCCTACGATGTTCACAGCAGCGTCGTCCGCGGCGTGGCCTGGACCGGCGGTACCCGCGAGAATCCCGGTGAAGCTTCCGTGAGAGCTTACGCGGCCGCGATCGATGCAGCTTATGCTGCAACGCCGACGAACACGCACCATCATACCGCGCGTCTGTGGGCGTTGTGTCAGTCCGGCCATGGTCTGTTCAACACGCTGGTGCCGCCGAACTTCAAGACACCCAACGGACAGGAATGCACCGGTTGTGGCTGGATGGACAGCCATGGCTTGTTCGCTGCTCGCAGCCGTCATACCGGCGGGGCTCAGCACCTGTTTGCCGATGGTTCGGTCCACTTCATCTCGGACAACATCGACATGGGAAGCTACCACGCCCTCGGAACTCGAGGCAGTGGTGAAACCGTGTCGTTCCCGTAAGCGAGAGATTAGTTCGTAGACTTCAGACTCTGCGAACGAGTCCCCAATCACAGAATCCGGACCGCTCGATCTGCGAGCGAGTCCGGATTTTTTTTGCACCCTCCGCGAATCGAAGCGCCTGGCTGGAGCAGACTCAGCATGGCAGGGAATTGGCGCCGAGGCGACTGCGGGCGAAGCATGAAAATGCTCTATTCAGCCGGCTCTGAGATTTCCAGTTGCCGATCGACAGCGACGTCGGCCAGTTCCGTTATCTTGCCCGATGGCCATTGCACCGTCAGCCGTTCGATCGTCGTTGTTTCGCCGGTTCCAAAGGTCAGGGGAAGTTCCGACTGCGTCAGATACCCTCGTGTTGGCATCACGGTTCGCTCCTGAATCCGGCCATTGCTTTTGATCTCGACACGGGCTCCGATCGCTTCCCGGGCCGAGTTGCTGCCCCGGAGGCGAACCCGCAACCAGTGATGCCCGACATTCTGCTCGTTGCGAAACAGTTCCGGCTGGCCGTTCAGGTTCGTGAGGAGAAAGTCGATATCGCCATCGGTGTCGATGTCGGCATACATGCAGCCGCGGCCGACGATGGGGTGAAAGAACTCATCTCCCAACTCCTCCTGGGTCAACAGCAGATACTCGGTGACTCCCTGCTGTCCCGCGTTCCAAAAGAGCTGCGGTTCCTGCTCGTAATGCTGGCTGGGCAGAACGCGGTTAATTTCGTTCTCCAGATGCCCGTTCGCAGTGAGCAGATCGAGACGGCCATCCAGATCGAGATCCAAAAACGCGACGCCGAAGGTGAGCGAAAGTCGTGTCTGCGGCCCCAGTCCGTTCGAAACCGCTTCATCGGTAAAGAACAGATCGCCTTCCGGAGACACGTAGAAGGCTGTCATCTCGTTCGAGAAGTTGCCGATGGCGATGGCTGTGGCTTCTGAATTGCGGATCGCGGCGATGTCGACACCCATCGCTCCCCGCGCGTTCCCGTCGATATCAAATGCCACACCCGTCGACATTCCGATCTCGCGGAACGGTTCAGGGAACCGGTTCTCGAACAGGAAGTTCGGCACGGTATCGTTGGCGACAATAATATCGAGATCATGATCGTCGTCGAAGTCGAAGAAGGTCACGCCGAGCGACTTCGCCACCGGTTCTCCCGTCGACGGATTTCGGACATGAAGCCCCGCCTCTTCGGCGATCTCGCGGAAGCTGCCGTCTCCCTGATTCTGGAAGAAGAGCGGGAACGTTCCACTGAACGACTGCGGCCTTCCGTAGGCTCGTTCGTTGCCGACCAGTTTGAAGCTCTGGGACACGTCATATTCTCGAGACCAGACGACGTAGTTGCAGACGAACAGGTCCAGGTCGCCGTCCTGGTCGTAGTCAAACCAGCCGCAACTCGTGCTCCAGTCGTCTTCATCCCCGGCAACACCAGCCGATGCGGTGACGTCTTCAAAGTTGCCATTGCCCAGATTCCTGAACAGGAAGTTTGAACCGACCGACGTGAGGTAGACATCGGTCAAACCGTCGCCATCGTAATCGCCAAAGGCGCAGCCCATGCCGTAGGTTGTGACCTCCAGTCCTGAACCGGCCGAGATATCGGTGAACTGTCCGGTTCCGTCGTTTCGATAAAGAGCCGATGTGACAGGAGCCGAGTCCGTTTCTTCACCCGGCCAGTAACTCGAGTTGACGAGCAGCAGGTCCTGATCTCCGTCGTTGTCGAAATCGAAGAAACCGCCCCCGCCTCCCATCGTTTCGGGAAGAAGCTTGTCGCCGGTCGCTCCACTCACATGACGGAAGTCGATGCCGGCCGTCCGGGAGATCTCATTCAACGGGATGCGTGGCAACTCGACATCGCTTCGTTCTCGCGTTGCCGCGGTCCGAATCGTTTGTTCGACCACGGTGGGTTGAGAGCGAAAGAGATACGCGCCGGCGACGGCGAGAATCGCCACGGACGCGAGAACGAGCAGGCCGACGGCTGACCAGCCGAACGCCTGACGAAGAGGAGTTGGTCTATTCATGAAGAGGATGTCAATCAGATTCGGCGGGAGCGCGGAGCGGATAAATGGTGACCGGATCGGCGGCCAGATCGGCCAGCGGGTACTTCTCGCGGGCAAGGCGGACCGCTCGATCTTCGGCGTTGTAGTCGGGCAGGTATCGCTGATGCAATTGCTGATGGTGCTCGCTGAGCTCGTTCTCATCAAGAGCCCGATAAATCAGGGACAGATTGTAATGAGCCTGCAGATGTTCCGAGTCTTCTTTCAGAACTTTCAGAAACTCATCCCGGGCCTGTTCGAGGGCTGCCTGAGCGTTCTGTGCATCTCCCCGCGATTTCGCCCGTCGAGACTGGTCGAAGAGGACCGAGCCCAGGTCCGCTCGGACCAGATAATCGCGGGAGAAGTCGAAGCCGCGCCGCTGTGTCTCCTGGGTGACGTCCTCGAGCACGGAACGGAAAGCCGCCTCGGCTTCGTCGAGTTCTCCCTGTTCCTGGCTGATGATCCCGGCCAGATAGTTCACCGTCCACGGATTCGGCTTCGACTGTTCGCTGCTTTGAGCGATAGCCCGCTGGAGCGCTTCGCCCGCTTCGTCGAGACGCCCCTCACGGTAATACACACGCGCCAGATTGACGGGTCCATCGGTGTAGCCGAGCTTCTCGACTTCCAGAAACGCCTGTTCGGCCTGTCGGAGTTCGGCCTTTCCTTTGAGGAACCCCCCGATGCCATAGTCGTTCCAGCGCTGCCACAGCGGGTAGGGCGAGGGAACCTCTCGCGGATCAGCCTCGGCCGCTTCTTCCTCGGAGCCGAGCGGGAGCGTGAGTGAATCTTCCGCCATCACAGTAATTGGCAGTGGATTACGATACGGCCCTTCGCCATCATCTCCTCGCAAAGGTTGTCCCAGCTTACGGGCGTGATCAGCGACGAACTCCATGTATTCCGAATCGAACTTCCGATAAAGCACACGCGCCCGAATCTGAAGGTCACCCGTGAGTTCCGTCGGGACCGTTAACGCGTAGTGCACCGACTGGCCCGCTCCGGGCGGAATCTGGTGATCGTAGACCTTCACGAAGATATCCTGCGTGTTCCGTCGGGCAATGCGATTGCCGTGGCGATCGATCACGAATGCGTTGATGAAATGCGATTCCGGATCGACCTGGCCATCCTCGGAGATTGCACCGCTGTGGACGATCACTTCGTTCTCGTGCTGGACCTCGATTTCCAGCCAGAGTTCGTTCGAGTCGGTCGTGCCCTGCGTCAGATGGTGTCCCAGCGTGAGCGTGCGAACGACCACTTCGAGGAGATAATCTTCACCCGGAACCACAACCGGAATCTTGGGACGCAGGGGGGCGTGCAACGTTCCGTCGACCTGATGACCTTCCCGAAGGCCGAACAGGTCGACACGCACGGTTTCTTTCAGAAAGTCCTGATGGGCCTGGATTGTTTTCTCATCGTTCCGCAACCAGGCGATCGCGGTATTCGCCGCCGGGAAGAGATGATCGTGAACGGCCAGCGGTCCATCCGGCTCAAGCTGACGGGCAGCGACATCGTTTGATGTCTGGGACGGCATGTGGCAGCCGTTGCAGTTCTTCTGTGCAAACGGCGGATAGTAGAAACTGCGCGACCCGTGTCCGGAAACGCCGCTCAGCAGATAGCTGTCGTAGTGGTTTTGCCCGCGGAGGAAATCCTTGTAGTTGTTCAGCTCTTTGGGCAGCGAGACCTTATGGCAGGTCGAGCAGAACTCGGCCGTCTTATGGAACGGCTTGAGATACGTCTGCTTGTGAAGCGCCGGCTTGGCTTTAATCAACTGTCGGCTGATCCAGCGGAGCGTCGCGAAACTGCTGTCGGTGAAGGGGTACTGCTCGGGCTCGTGGAGCGTATAGTCGCCGTTTCCTTCGGTCGAATCGATATGACTGATGGCATGACACACCGTGCAGGTGATTCCCGCCTGGCCGGTTTCATCGTGGGCCATATCGAACGCGGGATCGGCCAATCGACCGGAGAACAGCGGCACCGGATCGTGACAGCCGGCACACCAGTTCATCGCTTGAGCGTGACCGTCACGAGCGATCAGAACATCCTTCGTTTCCGAGATCGAGGCGAGGTAAGCGGGGTTATTGAACGAACTGAATTTATGGACGCTGTCGGACCAGCGAGCGTGCACATCCGGGTGGCATTCCACGCAGAACTTGTCGTTCATCAGCACTTCGGGAGCGATGTGGTCCCCGGTTGCCGACTTCGCCAGGGAAGGACCGAACTGCCGCTCCGCTTCTTCCAGATTCACTCGGGTGGCGGCGAGCTGGACCGATTTCGGCTGGGGCGATTTGACCTGATGGGCTCCCAGGAAAGCGGCGAAGACCGCCGCGGTCGCTCCCCAGAACTGCCCCGCCTTTCTCCAGTTGATCGGTCGTCCGGCAACGCGATGCAGCCAGAAGATCCAGACCGCCACGAATGGCATGACAACGTGAACCCAGTACGTGATCTGTCTCGCCTGTGGGTGATTCAATTCGGCAATCCCGACCAGTCGCACGAGCAGAATGCCCGTTACCGTCAAAACGGCGAGAACGGCTCCGAGGCCCAGACCGAGTTGCCGGGCCGCGGGATTCGGAAAGCGGAACGAAAGTCGATAATGCCACGCGATGAATACCGCCATCGCAGCGGCGAAGACTACGCCGACCACGATGTGCAGCAGGAACATGACATAGTAGAACCACGACTGCAGCGCCTCCCCGGTCCAGTACTCCACCGACGTGACCGTCCAGAGATAAGCGGAATTTGCGATCAGAAATAACGTGAGAAGACCGATCGCGAAATAGATGGGACGCAGTCTGCTACTGATGACCGGGCTGTATCTCACTCAAAGCACCTGTTGATCTGGAGCTGCGAAAATCTCATCGAGTTGTGAATGGCATCCGGAGGAAGAGACCGGGATCTGTTCACATTCTGGCTGTTTGGCCACGAATCGTCTACCTTTCAGCCTGGCCCACTCTCTTTTTTCAGGGGGCCTCTGTCTCATAGAAATTAAACACAATTCGCCGGAAGTATCGTTCGACCGAAATGCAGAAAACGCTCGTCCCCGTCGCTCTGATTCTGATCGCCCTGATCATCGCACTGCTCCTGTTTCTCCGCGGCCGCCAGGACGGCCATGCTCCCGGGGAACCGTCCGCTCCGCTGAGTACGGAAGAAGTCGCGACCCACAGGAATCGAAGCCTGGCGTTGATGGAGAACCAGACGCCACGAGAGTCGATCCCGATTCTCGAAGAGCTGCTGGACCGCGCTCCGGGACAGGAATCCTTTGCGCGGCAGAACCTTCTCGTTGCAATAGCTCTGGCGTTGGAACTGGAGAACGCAGAAGCCGATCCGCAACCATTTCAGGAACTCTTCGAGAAAGCAGACTCGGTTCTGGAGAGCGAGGCATCCAAAGGCATGGACGGAGCCGAGATCGCCGTGCTTCGCAGTCGAATTGCGCGCCTCGAAGGAGATCGAGAGACGTTCGTGAAGGCAGCCCGAACCGCGGCGGAGCAGGCTCCCGAGTCCCCGGCAATGTGGTACGAACTCTATCTCGCCCTCAAACAGGTTCCCTCTGGAAGCGATGCCGAAGCGATTGCCGCTCTGGCCCGCTGTTGTGAGGCGGCTCCTGAGAACGTTTGGGCGTTGTCGGAGTTTCTGACCGAGCTGAGCCTGGCGAAGGATTCCCGCGTCGTCGAAGTTGTTCAGCAGTTGCAGGCCGTCCTTGCTCCGTTCGCACCCGCCATGCAGCAGCGGTCCCGTGTGGATGTGGTGCAGACGCTGACGGAAACGGAGAACGCGGCACGGGAGGAAGATTGGGCTCTGGTGACGAGGAACTCGCGACTACTGACCAACGTGCTCAGGCCGGAGGATATTGCTCAGAGTGACCGAGCCGTGCTCGTTCCGAATACGCTGGAATTCGTGAGTACCGCCATGCCCGATGATTTCGCGGCTGCGCTCCATGCCCATCTCCGCACAGAATCGCCGCTCCAGCTGGAGTTCACGCCGCGCCGATTCGAGCTGCCGGAACTGAGCGGAGAGATTCTTCATTGCGAAGTCGCGGACATGAATCTGAACGGTCGCCATGAGCTGATCGTGCTGGCTGCGGGAACGTTCGTGGTCTTTCAGAAGAGCGGCGAAGAGTGGACCGTGCTTTTCGAAGAAGGTGTTGCCGAAGGATACAGCCGCTTCCTCCTGGCTGATCTCGATCAGGATGCCGACGCCGCAGACACTCCCACGGTCGAAGGAGCTCCGTGCGGAATGGCCGATCTCGACGTGATTCTTTTCGGCTCCGGTGGCGCGGGAGTTCTGGAGAATCAGATCCGCGAATCCGGAGAACTGGTCACCCACGTGTTGCCGATTTCCAGGGAGGTCGAATTTGTCACGCCCGGCGACTTCGATCTCGATGGCGATCTCGATCTTCTCGTCGGGACCGGAGAGGAACTGCGACTCTTGGCGAACTACCAGCAGTTCAACTTTCAGGATATCTCGAGCCGTTCCGCATTCCCGGAGGGAGCCGAGTGGACGAATGCAATCGCGGTCGATCTTGATCGTGATGTCGATCTCGACGCCGTGGTGATTTCGGCCGATCGGATTGGCTACCTCGAGAACCTCCGCCATGGCGAACTGCGATGGCGCCCCCTGGATCTCGGAATCGAAGGCGAACCCCGATTCACCGATGTGGCGGTGGCCGAACTGAATGCCGACGCCCACTGGGATTTGCTCGTTGCTTCGAATGGAGAAATCATGATCTCTCTCAGCGAGTACGCGATGCCGGGCCGCGTGGCGATGAAAGCCGCAGTCAGAACAGGACAGGCTGCAGACCAGTTTGAGCTTTGGGATGCCGACAACGACGGCTGGCAGGATCTCTCCGTCCTGGCGAACGATTCGGAGATGTTGGAGTTCCTGCGCCGTACGGGCAATGTCGAGTTCACCGGTGAGAAGACTCTCTTGAAGAACGGATCGATGCCTCAGGAAATGCTCATCGAGGATGTCGACCTCGATGGCGATCTGGATCTGGTGACATGGGCAAACGATGCCGTCTCCTGGCACGATAACCTGCACGGAAATAAGAACGGTTATCTGAAGATCACACTGCTCGGTCAGCAGGTGAAAGGAGAACAGGCCGCTGCCTCTGGCCGGGTGAACCAGTACGGTTGGGGAAGTTTGCTGGAGTTGAAGGCCGGAACCGTGTACCAGGCTCAGGTGGCGAGCCGTCCGACCAGTCATTTCGGCCTCGGGGATCTGCAGGATGCGGACGTGCTGCGCGTCGTCTGGACTAATGGAATTCCGCAGAATGTCATCGAGCCTCAACGCAACAGCGTGCTTTGCGAAGAGCTTAAGCTGAAGGGTTCGTGCCCGTATCTCTACACTTGGAATGGAACAGAATTCGAGTTCTATACCGATCTTCTCTGGGCCGCTCCGGTGGGATTACAGTTCGCCGAAGGTGTGCTCGCTCCAACGCGGCCCTGGGAGTATCTGCTGATCGAAGGCGACCGGTTGAAAGACGTGAACGGCCGGTACCGCTTGCAGATTACGGAAGAGTTGTGGGAAGCCGCTTACTTCGATCAGGTTGAGCTCATCGCCGTCGATCATCCCGCAGACATCACGGTCTACTCGAACGAGAAAGTCGCTTCGAGTGAGATTCCCGAGTTCAAAGTCCACACCGTGCGGACGCCGCATCACGTGAAAGCGGCCGTCGACTCTCAAGGGCGAGACGTGCTTTCCCAAATTGCGGCTCGCGACGACATCTACACGAAGCTGTTCGATTTCAAGCACTATCAGGGCGTCACGAACGAGCACTTCCTGGAACTTGATCTCGGGGACGTGGCTCACGACCAGCCGATCAAGTTGTATCTGACTGGCTGGGTCTATCCGTCAGACACGTCGATCAATGTGGCACTCAGCCAGAATCCCGCTGCTCCTTCCGGGCGGCCTCCGTTTCTGCAGGTTCAGAATGAAACCGGCGAATGGGTGACGACCAACCCGAGCATGGGATTCCCAGGAGGAAAAACGAAAACCATCGTGGTCGATCTGACAGACGCTTTTCAGAGCTCATCCTCCAAAGTGCGGATTGTCACCAGCATGGAGGTTTACTGGGATCACATCTTCTTTACGACCGGTGAAGCCGGAGATGAAGAATCGCTCCAGTTGCAGTCGCTGGAGCTGCTCTCGGCAGATCTCCACTATCGAGGCTCTTCCCGAATGATCCGGCATCCGGGGAATGGACCCGAGCGGTTCGACTACCAGGACGTCATTACCACTTCGCTCTGGCCGGCGATGTCCGGACCTTTCACAACGTACGGAGATGTCGCCGAGTTGGTGCGACGTGAAGACGATGTCTCCGTAGTGATGGGGGCAGGGGACGAAATGACGGTGATCTTCGCGGCTCCAGCAGAACCGCTCCCCGTCGGGTGGAAGCGCGATTTCATGCTGCATAATGTCGGCTACGATAAAGACGCCGATCTGAATACGATCTACGGCCGCACCAGCGAGCCATTCCCGACGCGGGACAACCCAATCAATCCCTTAACCGAGAGCACGACTCCGGCGACTCAGAGGAAGGACGTAATGCAGAATCGCGTTTTCCCGCAACGAAGATTCTGGTCAGAAATCCTGCATTACTCGGCCGACGAACCGGCAGTCAGAGACTGAATGGTTCCGTCAGGTGAAATGACGAAGACATCCTGGGCGCGCGGATCGGCGACGAAGAGCTTTTCGCCATTGGTGCAGATGCCGACTGGCCGCACCAGAGGATCGCCGGAGACGAACGCTTCGGGGGTGCCGCCCGCTTCGGTACCGCATTTCCAGATTGTCGCGGCGTAGTTGTCGGTCACGTAGAGTGCGCTGTCGAGCACCGCCAGCTGGTGGGCGAACTGGAACGGTTGACCTTCGACAAGAAGTGTCACTTCTCCAGCAGCGTTCAGGCGTCCGAGCGGTTGTTCGGTGTTGCCGAGAAAGAACAGCGTCTCGTCATCAGCGGGTGCCAGGCCGCGGGCGATGAGATTCTTCGCGAGAGTTTCAGGCTCTCCGCCTTGGGCAGGCACACGAACAATCTGTCGGTATTCAAGATCGGAAGCATAGAGGTCGTCGCCTCTGATCACGAGGTCGATTGGCACACCGATTCTTCCGTTCGTCAGTGGCGAGAGTGACTCTGGCCCGTCGATGCGATAAATCTCGCGCGTGGCGGAATCGCCGGCGAAGAGGCGTCCTTCATCATCGACGGCTACGCAGCGGACGGCAGACAGGGGGCTTTTCAGTTTATTCTCGGCCTGGAAGACGACGGAGAGTTTGCCCTCCGAATACTTCCAGAGGCCCGGCAGTCTGAGATCGGCGATGTAGACGGTGCTGTCCTTCGAAACCGCGACATCGATTGGGTAGAGAAGTTCCTGGGCAGCGGTCAAGCTGGCGCTGCACGCCAGTAGACTACAGAACAGACAGGAGAACAACAGACTCTTCATGGCCGGGCTTCTTCCAGAGATGCGCAAAGGAGCGAGATGGCGACTGCCGGGGAAGAGTGTAGTGTTTACGAGCCTGTCGGTTAACTCTGCTCGCGGACTCGTTAGAATCTGTTCAGGAGGATCGAATGATGGGAAAGAATGAACGCCGTGCTCCGAGGAGACCGGCTACGAAGCTGCCCAATCTGCAGAAGAAGCTTCAAAAGAATCAGCCCAGGCCGCCACTTGGACCGAAAAAGTAGTTCCGAAGACGACACACGAGCAACGGAGATCAGGAATGAAACGTTCTGTCTGGGGAATGGCCATCGCAATCATCGTGTTCGTTCCTGCAGTGCTTCCCGCTGCGGAGCCGGTCGATGTTCTGCGGAAGGACAATCTGGTCGCGTGGTGTATCGTTCCCTTTGATGCAACTCAGCGGGGACCAGTCGAGCGGGCGAAGATGCTGAAAGAACTTGGGCTGACTCGCTGTGCTTACGACTGGCGAGCTGATCACGTTCCGACCTTCGAGCAGGAGATTAAGGCCTATCAGAAACAGGGGATCGAGTTTTTCGCCTTCTGGTCCGTTCACGACGAAGCATTTCGCCTCTTTGAGCAGTACGACCTTCATCCGCAGATCTGGCAGACGTTGCGAGACCCCGGCGAGGGAAGCCAGCCTGAAAAGGTTGAGAAGGCGGCGCAGGGACTTCTACCGCTGGCGAAACGGACGGCCGAGCTGCACTGCAAGCTTGGTCTCTACAACCATGGCGGCTGGGGTGGGAAGCCGGAGAATCTCGTCGCCGTCTGTCAGCGATTGCACGAACTTGAACAGGATCATGTGGGGATCGTTTACAACTTCCATCACGGACACGAGCAGATCAACGACTGGAAGTCCTCATTCGAAGTTCTGCAGCCCTGGCTGCTCTGTTTGAACCTCAATGGCATGAACCCGGGAGCCGATCCCAAAATTCTGGGAATCGGCAAGGGACAGCACGAGTTTGAAATGATCCGTGTTGTTGTCGAAGCCGGCTACGACGGTCCCATTGGAATCCTCGATCACCGCTCCGAACTCGATGCCCGGGAGTCGCTGCAGGAAAATCTTGAAGGACTCGAACAGGTCCGGACCAAACTTGCTGCGAGCAACGACTGATTAAAGCAGTCCGCCGAGCGATGTGATCTCGCCGGCGACATCTTCGGCGAGCCCCACGGCTTTGTCGGCGGCATCTTTGGTCGCCGCCCAGCCGAGCTTACCGGCATTGGAGGCGAAGTAGAGACCCTTCTTGAGATTCTCGCCCGCCTTGCCCGAAAGCCATTCGGCGACGTCCTGCACTTCAGCCGGAGCTTGGAGGACCTCGTTCACACCGTCTTTCCCGAAGCGGACCACGAAACGTCCCGTCGCGATGTTTGTGGCATTCGCCCACGCATAGTCGAGGGCCTTCGAGCCGATCGAGTCGACATAGCCGATCCCCTTGATGGCGGAATGGGCGATGTCGCCGAGTGTGTTGAAGAGAATATTATGGCTTGCGATATTTTTCAGCAGGTCGGTTACGGCTGAATCGATGTCCGACAGGGACGTATGAATCGTACCAAGGTGTACTCCCATGGCCCGGGCACTCACCGTTGCGCTCAGTGAATCGGCGGACAGGCTGGACGTTCCCCGCACGGCGACCGACGCCGAGGGCTTGAAGCCAAACAATCCCGCTGGAGCTTTGATGGTGAAGTCGCCGGTGGCAGACACCGTCTGCGTGGCGAAGTCGGCATGGGCGAACATCGTCACGCCGGTTCCCAGCACTTTGACGTTGCTGCGAATCTCGAGCGTCGAGTTCGTGAGGACGAACTGCGTTTTCGAGATGGAGTTGTGGACGAGTCCGGTGATGTTCACCGACGGGCTGGACGTCAACCGGCGAATCACGCCATCGATGTCTCCCTGGGTTCCGCGAACAAAGGGGACGTGGCTGAGAACCGTGCCGGAGAATGGATTCTCCGTCTGGGCACGGAAGTACAAAGTCTCCGCTGCTCCTTTATAGATGATCGAACCGGACGCCAGCGGCAGATTCACAGACAACGGGAGGCCGTTGATTTTGACGTACTGGTCGATTCCCTCATTGAAGTTGAGTCGCCCGTTGATGCCGATGTTCAAATCGGAGAAGTCGCGATCGAGAACTTTCTCGATCAGCACCGCGTTCCAGAGAGCGGTTGAGAAGTCGGGCGAGACATCGGTTCCCTCAGTCAGGTCGAGCGTGATCGATCCACTGGCGGTGACGCCGAGCTGCTTGATCGTGATCCCATCGACGGCTGCAAAGAGGTGACCGGAAAGTGTGCCCCTGAAGTTGTCTGGCTGTGCAGCAGGCGTATATAGGATACGGCCGAGGCGTGAGGCTCCGACGGTGAACGTCTCACCATTCTCTCCAGGGAATTTGACGAAGACCGTCTCATCGCCCGGCTCCATGACGATGGTCACACCCTGACCATTGTCACCGCCGGTGATCCCGCCGACGCTCACATGGCTGCCGCGATCGATCTCCAGGACGAGGTATGGCTTGCCACTTTCGAGAGGCAGGCTGCTGTGCGTCTTCCGGATCTCAGCTCCCGACTTGATGGCGAACTGAACGGGATCAGATCCGCTAGGCAGAGAGATTCCCATGTCGCGGGCCAGATCGATCAGATTTGACGGCAGCCCAGAGAGGGAGGGCATAGTAATTGTCGCGGTAGCGATCCGACGGAGAGCGTTCGGGTTCCCCTTTGTGGTGTATGTGAATTTGTGTCCGGCGAAGGTGAATGTGAGGCGTTCCTGTCCCTGAATGAGGGTGTCGACTTCCATTCCGGAAACGCTGATCGGCAACTCGCCGCCGCGAGGCGAGACGATGCTGATGACGCCGTGCCCCTGATATTTCTTCCCGGTAAGAGTCCAACCTTCGGAGGCTTTCAGGCTCATAATGCCGGAGCTGCCAATCAGATCGAGCGTGTCTCCCGCATGCCGCACGTAGAGTGCCGTGGTCGACTCGCGGGCGATCACATCATCGCCGACCAGTGTCTCCATCTCCGAACTTTTGAGCTTCGTTGTGAGGACGGAGTACGAGTCGGCGAACAGGAGATCGGCCCCGGCTCCTGGTGTGACGGCATCTAAGATGGCGTTGCTATGGATGACGTCATCGCCGTTTCCTCCCTTCAGGACCTGTAGCGTGAAGTAATCGCTCAGCTTATGGAAGCCGGCGATTCCGCCGTCGATCAGGTCGTTGCCATCGCCGCCTTCGAGACGATCATGCCCGCCGTAGCCGTAGAGACGATCGTGACCGCTTCCGCCATAAAACAGATCGTTATCCGATCCGCCGCGGAGTTCATCGTTTCCATCGCCCCCATGCGCTTCCGACCGTTTGGACGTGTCGTTGGAGAAAACGTCATCGCCACCGTTTCCCTGGAACAGAATCTTCGAGACGCTCGATGCCCGGAACGTGCTCTGCTGGTTCGTCATGTGATCTGTGACAACGATGGAGCCGTTCTTCTGGGATACGTTGACATGATCAGCGTCATTATCCCCGGTGATGTTCAGAACTCCGTGCGAAAGCGTCGCCGTCGAAGAGAGCAGATCCCGGGCTTCGAGGACCTCGGCAAGGCCCGGTGCCAGTCGGATCTGGTGGCTTCGTTTGGATGGGCTGGCGAAGAGGGTGTGAAAGAGTGATTTGTGTGCCCGCATTCTTGCTCCGCTGGACTGGAAGATCAAAGACCGATGCTTTCGACGAGGCGAGAGCATCGGTCAGAATTGTCGAAGCAAAACTAGAACGTCGTCGCCGAGAATGGCTGACGGATTGAGCGGAGCAGGGGTTTTTACGGAAGCGAATCCGCAGGGAGAGGCAGTTCTCCGGATTGGTTGACTCAAACAAACGCCGGGGTTGCTTCAAAAGAACAGACGTTGAGTTCTGGCATCACCGTTGCAAAAACGCATCATTCGGCGGGGAAGTTACTTCAGTGACAGCAGGTAGGCGATCAGGTCGTTGAGCTCCTCGGCCTTCAACGTCTGAGCAAAGTTCGCGGGCATCAGTGAGAGAGCCGTCTTGCGAGAATCGTCGATATTGTCTTCGGGGATGCGAATCTCCTTCCCCTGCGAATCCGAAATGATGACGATCCGCCCCTCACGGCGGCGCTCGAGGCCCGTATAGAGTTTCCCCTCGGTGGTCACGATCACGCTGGTCCGGAAGGCCGCATCGACGTTTCTGTTGGGATCGAGGACATCTTCGAGCAGCCGATCGAGTCCCCGCTTGCCGACTCCGTCGAGCTGCGGCCCGACGATCGGCCCGCTCGGGCCAATGCGATGACAATTCCCACAGTGCTTCCGGAACAATTCCTGACCGTGCTGAAGCGATACGGTTGCCGTCTGATACTCAGCACGCTGGCGGTTGATGACCTCGGCCATCTGCTCATCAGCGGGAACAAGATTCATTGTCAGCTCGGCGACACGCTCACGCTCAACCGCCGAGCCGCTGGACGAGATGATGTCCGCGATTGCCGGAGTCCGCAGGAGTTGAGCGGAGGCTTTTCCGGCGGCGATCACCTCCAGCAAAGCTCGAATGCCGGCCGGGTTCTGGCAAAGTGACGCAGCGAATTCGCCCTGCAGTCGAGCCGGAGCGACCGTGAGAGCCGCAACCAGAGACTGCCGGGCGGTTGGTAGATCGATCGCTCCCAGTTCGGCAGCGGCGATCGAGCGGAGTTCTGCAGGTTCGCTGGCATCACTCGTTAATTTCTGCAGCAAAGCGAGCGAATCAGCGGGTTCAAGAATGCTGACAGCTGCGTTCAAGGCTGCCGACCTCACATCAAGGGCCTGTTGCTTCGCCGAGGCAATCTCCAGGATCTGCCCGCTTACTGAAGTGACCCGCAAGGCTCCTGAGAGTTCGATCAGACGGAGTGCTTCTTCGTGGAACCCTGGCGGCGGAACGTTAATCAGCGGAGGATCGAAGCGGCCCGCTGCCAGCCAGGCAAAGGCCGGGGCTGCGAATCCGTCGACGATCTCGAAATAAACGGGTTGGCCGACATGCTCAGGCAGCGTCCAGGAGTAGAGTCGAGCAGTGTCGTTCCTCAATGGCAGCTGGCGGGCGATCTCTTCCCCGGTTTCGGCAAGCACCAGTCGTACGTGATTGACGGGATCGGGATTTGTGCCGGGGCGTCCGTTATGACCGCACAGCCAGAATGAGAACGTCTCCGGCAGGGCGAAACGCGGACTGCGAAGAACCCCGGTGAGTTGCTCTCCGCCGGAAATACTGTCCCAGAACGGGGCCATCCTGTCATCCGTCGAGCGACGAGACCGGACTCCGAATGGCGACGATGATTTCGATTGGCCGTCGATTGGAAGTTCCGTCCAGTCGCCGGGGTGGCCGATGACTGCTTCGAGTCGCCTGGGAGCCAGACGGGTATACCAGTGTTTAAGAGCCGACTGCGTCGCAAGTGCAACTCCGTTCTGTTCGAGTCCCAGGCAGATCGACGACAGCAGCTGAAGCTGTCGATCTGCGTCGTCCGGGAACCAGTCGGGAGCCAGCGAGATAAATGTCTGAAGTTGCTCGGCTGATCCCGAGCGGGCAATCTGCTCGGCAGCACGATTGAGCGTCTCGGCAGGCGTGGAAGTGGGATCGACCATGGTTAGCAGAATGGGAATTGAATTCGCATCTTCCGTAGATGCGGCGATTTCAATCAACTTCGGCTGCAAATCGACTGACCACGACTCGGCCAGAACCTTGGTGACGATGGCGGAGTTCCGCAGATGGATTCGAAGCGACAGTCGACAGGTGTGGATCAGATGCGTGTCGAACTCCGGCGTCGTCTGCCAGCACTCGAGAAGCGGTCGAATGTTTTCCGCCTGCGGATGCCGGCCCAGTGCATCGGCTGCTGATCGTACGACGAATGCATTCGGATCGCTCATCGCTTCGTGGAGAAGCTGCCGGCAGGGGGCGGAAAGCTCAGATCGTTCAGCGAGAAGTTTCATGACGTGGGTCCGCACCAGCGGAGATGAGTCGCGTGCGAGTCGCGTGATGTCAGCGGGTGAGAGCGAAGCAAGTCGTTCGAGGACCCACATTCCATGGGCACGAACTTCCGATTGTTCGGCCGCTTCCATGAGACTTCGAACTGCGTCAGGTGCGGTTTCGGGGAAGTGATCCACAAGAAGGTTGGTCGCCAGCGTGCGACTCTGCAGATTCGCGTTACCTAACTGTTGGGCGAGTTCTTCAACAGGAAGCGTTGCGAGGTCCGGCAGCCTGGGGGCTTCGACCGCGCCGTCCTCGCCTTTCCAGACGACTCGCCACACACGACCGAGTTGACGATTTCTGCGTGGATGATCGAGTGGAGCTTCGTAATGCCCGATCACGGCATTGTAGAAATCGGCGATGTAGAGGGCACCATCAGGCCCCACCGTGAGGTCAACCGGACGGAAGAGTAAATCGTCGCAGGTCACGAAGTCGTCTTGAGTCTCGCACTGGTAGGTTGACCCTCGCTGCACGAGGCGATCGCGGTGAATCCGCGACGTGACCGGGTTGCAGATGAAAATGTTGTCGCGAAAATCCGCCGGGAAGTGATCCGCAGCGTAGTACGCCGGACCACAAATACCGGTGGAGCCGTGCCCGTGATCGATCATCGTTGGTCCGAAGCCAAGTGCATCGGGCTTACTGCCGAAGTGCGGATAACGAGCGCCCCGGAGCAGCATATAGATCGGCATCGAATGACAGTCGCTGCTGTAGAGATTGCCCCAGGGGTCAAACGTGAGTCCGAACGGATTGACCTGCCCCCAGGTGAACTGCTCGAATCGGGAACCATCCTCGCGGAATCGGTAGGTGTTTCCAGAGTCGAGGATCGTGGTTCGTCCTTCGCCATCGGTGATCTCGCTGTGATTGGCGAAACCATGGCAACCGTAAATCCAGCCATCGATCCAGCGCCGGTAGCCGTTGCTGTTGCCGTGAACGTCAATGTTGCCGAAGCGGGAGTAGAGGGTGTGCGTTTCTTCGGCCTGTCCATCGCCATTGGTATCGGTGACGCGAAAAATGGAGGGAATGCCGTACACGAGTGCTTCGCTACCGTCTCCTAATGGCGTGTGGCCAATCGGGATGTTTAGCCCGGTGGCAAAATGGGTAATGCCGGTGGCCTTGCCGTTTTCATCGATGCCCGTGACCACCGTCAGCCGGTCCCGAGGGGGATGCTCTCCCTGTCCCTTGAATCGGGTCCGGGGCTCCACGCCTTCACTGGTGGCGGGGTAGGGATATTCAATCGAATGCGTTACCCAGAGCCGTCCGCGGGCATCGAATGCCAGATTCATCGGCTGGCCAATGTCGGGGTCGCTGAGAACGAGCTGGATCTTGAAGCCGGGAGGCAGATGAAACTTCGCCTGCTGTTCCGCCGGCGTGAGGTCCGGTCCGGGCACGACGGCCTGTGCAAAAGCGGACGTCTGCATCAGAAGCAGGACGCTCAGGGGGCGAAACAGTGGGCATCGGCGATTGGACATGGCGAGTGCGGCTGATGATCGGAAGGAACCACAGGCAAAGTCTGTGGGGAGTGACCAATACGGCGCGATCTACCATCGTCTCCGGGCTTCCGTTTGTCCAGAGAGTGCTGATTGGAGTGGGAGGCAGAAATCGCTATTGATCCAATCCGGGACAGAGTCTATCATCTGTTTCATACAGTTGTTTGAAACGCGTGTATTGTTTGCAAAGCTCGCTCATATGCCGACTTCCGATGAATCAACCCGGGTTCGACTGCTCGACGCCGCCGGAGCCGTTTTTGCCGACCGCGGCTTCGACAAGGCCACGGTTCGCGAAATCTGTACCCGGGCCGATGTGAATCTGGCCGCCGTGAACTATCACTTTGGTGACAAAGCCCGTCTCTACGTTGAGACGCTCCTGCATGCTCACGAGGTGGTGTTCGATCAGGTTCCCCTTCCCGAATGGGTCGAAGACACGCCGCCTCAGAAGAAGCTGGCCGACTTTATTGAAACGATGCTCCAGCGGATGTTGCTGGCCAGATCTCTTCCGTGGCAGGCCCGCCTGATGATGCGGGAATTTGTCGCGCCGACGACGGACTGTCGGGAACTGGTCGAGACGTACATCGAGCCGCACAACACGTTGCTGATGGACATCATTGGAGAAATGGTCCCCGCGGAAACGCCGCAGTACAGCCGGTTTCAAATCGCTTTCAGCGTTGTCGGCCAGTGCATGTTCTACAAGATGAACTCCGCACTGATGCAGGCAATCGTTTCGGAAGAAGAGATCGCGGAGCACTTTGGGCCGGCCATACTGGCGCGGCACATCACGGCGTTCTCGCTGGCGGCACTCGGCCAGACGGATCATTTTCAGAATTATCTTCAGACTCTCTCGGAAGAGATCTCGGCATGACATCGTTGCGAAAATCACTTCAGGAAGTTCTCCGGTTTGCGCTGCCATTCGTGATTCTGGGAATCGGGGTTGTCGGATTCGCGGCTCTGCAGAGTCAGCGTGAACAGCCGGTTTCTGTTCCCGTCGAAACATCGCGGCCGCTCGTCGACACGGTTCCCGTGCAGGTAGCCAGTGAGGGGCTCGACGTCGATCTGAACGGCATGGTGGTTCCGTTCCGCGAAATTCAGCTGTCAGCCGAAGTGGCCGGTCGCGTCACCCGGAAGTCTCCAGAATGTCGGGCAGGGCATTACGTCCACGCCGGGACGCCGCTGCTCACGATCGATGAACGGAGCTATCAACTGGCGGTCGAGCGGCTTCAGGAGGAACTGGCTCAGGCAGAAAATTCGCTCGTCGAGCTCGATGTGAAAATCGCCAATTTCGATGCCTCGATTTCGCTGTTGGAAGAAGACGTTCAGCTCAAGCAGGATGAACTTCAACGTGCCCGTCAGGTCCACTCTCGTGGAGGTTTGAATGAGAGCGAACTTAATGATTTCCGTGCCAACGAACTGGCGACTCGGAACACGCTGGTGTCCATGCAGAACGAGAAGCGGATTTCAGAAGCGAGCCGGGAACGACTGAGTAACGCCCGGGATCTCGCCCAGGCAAAACTCCGGGAAGCGGAGCTTGATCTGGAGAAGGCTCAGATTGTCGCACCGATCGATGGCGTCATTGTTTCGGAAGACGTCGAAGAGGGAAACTTCGTCGCAGCGGGGACAAAGCTCGTCACCATCGACGATACTTCGGCGGCCGAAGTCCGAACAACGCTTCGCATGGAGGAGCTCAATTGGATTCTGCGGCACGACGCGAGTCTGGGTCACCTGCAGGAAGGCGGACAGCAGAATGATTATCAGTTGCCTCAGGTTCCGGCCACGATCTCATATCGCCTGGGAACGCAGACCTATCAATGGCAGGGCTTTCTGTCACGGTATGAAGGGATTGGTCTGAACGAACAAACCCGCACCGTGCCGGTTCGTCTCCTCGTGCCCGAGCCTCAGAATGTACAACGCGTATCGTCGGCTCGAGTCGGCGGACCCCGAGCTCTGGTTCGCGGAATGTTCGTCGATGTCACACTCCATGTGCAGCCGAATGTCGGCTTTCTTGAGATTCCCGAACGAGCCGTGCATCCGGGCAACAAGGTCTGGGTGGTTCGCAATCAGCTTCTGCAGGAGATCGAACTGACCCGGGTCAACTTCGAAGAGGGGAAACTGCTTGTCCCCGATGGAGAAACCGATCTCCGCGCCGGCGATTCCGTTGTTGTTTCCCCTCTGCTGGCGGCTCGCGAAGGGTTGTCGGTTCAGAGCAGGGACTCGGGATCGTCTGTGGCCGATAACGGTTCTTCCGAGGAAGGATCGCGGAACTGATGAATGGCTTAATTCGCGGCGCAATTCACAATACGCCGGCGATGAATACGCTAATGGTCGCCATTCTCGTGGCGGGACTGTTCAGTCTGTTCAATCTCCGTCGCGAAGTCTTTCCAGAATTTGAGCTGGAAACGATCCTGATTTCTGTCCCCTATCCGGGGGCCAGTCCCGACGAGGTCGAGACCGGAATCTGCGAGAAGATCGAAGAGTCCGTGCGGTCCATCGACGGCATCAAGAAGGTCACGTCGGTCGCCAAGGAAGGTTCGGGTTCGGTGATACTCGAACTCAATACCGGCACCAATTCGCAGAAAATCCTGAACGAGGTTCGGTCTGAAGTCGACCGAATCACGAGCTTTCCCGAACTCGCCGAGGACGCTGAGGTCAAGCAGGTGGTGACCCGTCAGCCGGCGATCACGGTCGGCGTAATCGGACCCGACCTCGACAGCGTCGAGGCGGAACTGCAGCTCCGCGAAGTCGCCGAACAGGTTCGCAACGATCTCATTCGACTCCCGGCAGTCTCTCAGGCCGATATTTCCGGGGCGAAAGATTATCAGATCGATATCGAGATCAGCGAAGAGACACTCCGCCGCTATGGGTTATCGCTGAAGCGCGTCGCGGAGATCGTGCGGAAGGAGAACCTCGAGCTTCCCGCTGGTACGATTCGGACGGAATCTCAGGAGATTCTCGTTAAGGGCAAGAACAAGCGGACCATCGGCGAAGAGATTGCCCGCATTCCGCTTGTAACACTCCCGGACGGAACTGTGCTGACGATCGACGATCTGGGCGACGTCCGAGATGAGTTCGCGGACTCGACCGTTTCGACCGTAATCGACGGGCAGCCGGGCATCGCCATTTCAGTCACGCGCTCGTCCACAGAAGACCTGCTCAAGATGACCGATGCGGTTCACGAGTATCTCACGACGCATCAGATGCCGTCCGGCTATCGGCTGATCTACTGGGGAGATCGATCGGTCGAGGTTCGCGATCGTCTCGATCTTCTTGCCGAAAACGGAATGCAGGGGTTGCTGCTCGTACTGATCTTCCTCTCACTCTTTCTGAATCTTCGCCTCGCCTGGTGGGTGTCGCTGGGGATTCCGATCTCCATTCTCGGAGCATGCGGGGCACTCTACCTCGGTGGAGAAACACTCAACATGTTGTCGAGCTTCACGTTCGTGATGGCTCTCGGAATTGTCGTCGATGATGCGATTGTCGTCGGCGAAAACGTGCATGCGCACCGGCTGATGGGGAAGTCGCCGCTGCAGGCAGCGATTGACGGGACGGTCGAAGTGGCGCCCTCGGTCGCCGCTTCCGTCAGCACGACCATCATTGCGTTTCTACCGCTGTTGTTTGTGACTGGAGTGATGGGAAAGTTCGTGGCGGTGATGCCGATCGGAATGATCGCGATCCTGCTCTTCTCGCTCTTTGAGTCGTTGTTCATTCTCTCCTGTCACCTGGCTCATGAAGCGGATGAAACGCTGCCGCAGAGTTACCCGGCCAAAGCGAGACGTTTCCGCGAGAAGCTTCCCCGTGGCACACGATGGACGGTCGGAACCTGCCTGCTTGTTGCCGGATACATTGCTGAAGTGTTTGCCTATCCCGTGCGGCAACTGAACCGGGTGGTCAATTACCTCAACGGCGGCACACAGTTCGTCATGGACAAGTTCGTGAATGGCTTTTATCTGCCGATGCTGAATCTGTCCCTTTCCAATACGCTTTCGACGGCCTGCGTCGCGGTGACGCTGCTGATGCTGACAGCTGGTCTGGTCGCTGGTGGCTTTGTCCCGTTTATTGTGTTTCCGAAGACCGACAGCAACACCATCGAAGCCACGATCACCTATCCGGACGGAACTCCGGTGTCGATGACGCACAAGGGAACCGCTCAACTCGAAGCGGGCATCCGAGAAGTCAATGAACAGCTGGAGCAGGAGGGGCAGCCCGTCGTGGAGCTGATTCGTCGATCCGTCGGCTTCGCCACGATGCAGAATGGGCCTGCGATGAGCTCGGAGAACTCAGGCAGCCATCTGGGACTGGTGACCGTTGAACTGAAAGATGTCTCGGAGCGGGAGTTGAACTCTCAACAGATTCTGGCGGCCTGGCGGAAGGCGGCGGGTGAATTCCCCGGCGTCGAGAACCTCTCCTTTGGAGACGGAGAAATGGGGCCTGCTGGAACCCCGATCGAGTTCAAGTTGCTGGCCCAGGGGGAAGACTTTGATGATCTGCAGATGGCTGTCGAGCAAACCAAGGCTCGACTGGCCGAGTTTCCCGGCGTCTTCGATATTCAGGACGATTCCTCCGCCGGCAAGTGGGAGTTCCAACTGCAGGTCAAAGACTCCGCCGTGGCGACTGGCATCAATCTGGAGCAACTGGCCGAAACAGTGCGGGCATCTTACTACGGTGAAGAAGTGATGCGTCTTCAGCGGGGTCGTCATGAGGTCAAGCTGATGGTCCGATTCCCGGAAGGGGATCGTCATTCTCTGGCCGAGTTTGATCAGATCCGCGTTCGCACCGACGACGGCGTTGAGTATCCACTGACAGAACTGGCCGAGGTGCAGGTTTCCCGGAGTTATTCGGAGATCAACCGCGTTGATCAGATGCGGTCCATCACCATCTCGGCCGATCTCGATGAGACCCGAGCGAATGCCAGTCAGATTGTTGGTGTGCTCCGGCAGAATTTCATGCCCGGACTTCTCGAGCAGTACCCGGACGTCGATGTTCTCTGGGAAGGACAACAGCAGCAGACAACCGAATCGGTCCAAAGCCTGCTGCTGGGACTGGCCGTGGCGCTGCTGGCCATGTTCGTCCTGCTGACGTTCCAGTTCACGTCCTACGTGCAGCCGATCGTGATCATGGGAATCATTCCGTTCGGCGTCGTGGGAGCGGTCGTCGGGCACGCCGTCATGGGGCTGCCGATTACGCTGTTCAGCCTGTTTGGTCTGGTCACGCTCACCGGAATTGTGGTTAATGACTCGATCGTGCTGATTGACTTCATCAATCATCGCGTGAATGACGGGATGCCGCTTCGCGAAGCGCTGGTCGACGCGGGCCGCCGCCGTTTACGGCCAATCCTGCTCACATCAGTCACGACGGTTGCCGGTTTGTTTCCACTGATTCTGGAAACCTCGTTTCAGGCACAGATTCTGATCCCGATGGCCGTCAGCATCTGTTTCGGCTTGATCGTCTCGACGCTGCTGATCCTGTTGCTCGTGCCGACGTTCTACTACGCCATCGCCCAGGTAACGCGTCCCGAAGTGGTCACGGCTTCATAAGCTGAACGAGGCTCTCGAGCGTTCATGCCGCTACTGTGGGGCAACGGCGCTACCAGGTTAATCGCAATCATGACCCGGGGTGGCCCAATGTTGGGTTCTATGCCCACCCTCGCGTGGACATGCTTGTCGTCGACGCTCCTAAACATTCAGCATCGCATCGCCATAGTGATAGAACCGGTACTGCTCTCGAATCGGCTCGGCGTAGCTGTGCCGCACGGGTACCAACGTCGGCTTATCATCGACGTTCCACGGTCACACGAAGAAGTGGAATTTGAGGGGGTCCTGCTTTGGCGGATCTTGGCTAATTCGGCAGCAGTGGGAGGATCATTTGCCAATACTCTTCTGATGTCAGAAAACCGGGCAAAGATCCTGCACCGTTCCAAGGCGGATTCTGCATGTGTGATGGCGGATAACACCACAAGGGAAGGCGCCGCCTTTTACTTCAACAGAAAATGCCCTCAGAGGTTCCCGGGTCGGCTCTTATTCCTCATCCGGATTAAGAATTCCATAGATCCGTTTGACCACTCTCGATTTGACCAGATAAACGGCGTTCGCGCTGACGCCATGCTCGGCGGCGATGTCGTCGGCGAGGCGGTCTTTGCCGAGATACTCGATCAAAATCTCGATGTCACGATCGGAGAACTGAGAGCGGAGCAGCGCCATTTTTCGCTCGAACTCTTCGAGTGCTTCCACGGACGGCTCGTCGATCTGATCTTCAAGATTTGCCGCAGCGGCGGCGTTCTCTACGAACGATTCGGAGCACGGCTCTTCACGGTTCCGTTTGCTCTTCCGGAACAAATCCGCGATTCGCGACCGCGTGACAATCAGCATCCATTTGCGGAATGAGCCGTTCCGTTGCCGATCGAAGTCTCCGATCGCCTGGAAGATCTTGAACATCACCTCCTGGGTGACATCGTCGGCATCCGCTTCCGAAAGGCCGGAACGCTGGCAGTGGGTCATCAGCCAGGCACGATATCGGCGTTCAAAGCGGCTCCAGGCCGACTCGCTTCCTTCAGCAAGATCTCCCAGCATGGAGAGAGATGTTGTGAATGTTTCGTCGTTGTCACCCTCGGGCTGCGATTTGTAATCGACCATACTGAATATTGTGACAGATGAGAACGGTTATTATGCTGGAAGGGTATTCGGGGATCGGATGAATTCTCGGAGACCGAGGCCTCTGATTCGCCTTCGCCACGGAAAGTAGCCGCAGTGAACGATCCAACTCAACTCCCCACACAATCTTACCAGAGCGACCTGCCGTCCGAAACACTTTGTAGCGATTTCGAACTAAAATTGGGTTCGGCGGACGAACGTCCGCGGATCGAGGACTATCTTCAGGAGACGGCCGGTCCTCATCGCAGTACTCTGCTGGGCCGATTGATCCTGATCGAACTGCGTTATCGCTTCCTTTCCGGCGAGACGCCCGAGCTGGAGGAATATGCGAAGCGATTCCCCGAGTATGGGGAGAGAATCGCCGACTTGGAACCGGTCTATCGCAAGATCCGCGAAGAGGTCCAGAAGGCGACCGAGGAGACCATTGTTCTGCACGCTCCGGGCAGAACTCTAGGCGGCTATCAACTCATCTCCCGGGTCGGCAAGGGGGGATTTGGCGAAGTCTGGCGAGCCTGGGATTCCGAGTTGCGTCGCATGGTGGCGGTGAAGATTCTCTACAGCGACAAGACGAACTACGAAAACATCGATCTGGCTCGCCACGAAGCCAAGATTGCGGGCCAGTTGGATCATCCGCATATCGTACGGACGTATGCGTTTCAGGAAACCGACGACTGTGCTTATTCCGTGTCTGAGTTTATCGATGGCGAGAATTTACGCCAGATTCTGCATCCGGGCAGGACGGACGAGAAGCAGCAGCCGAGTCGGATGAATCAGGTCGAAGCAGCGCGGATCTGCGGTCAGATCGCGCGGGCTTTGCACGAAGCTCATACCCACGGGATCGTCCACAGGGATGTCAAGCCGGCCAATATCATGCTCGATAAGAGCGGCATGGCCAAACTGACCGATTTCGGCGTCGCCCACTGGGCCGATGCGGGCCATACCTTGCGTATCCGGAAAGATGTTGTCGGTAGTGCAAACTATATGTCTCCCGAGCAGGCTCGCGGCTCTAAAGTGTTTCCGACGAGCGATGTCTATTCGTTGGGAATCCTGCTTTACGAAGCCATTACCGGGCGGCTTCCATTCAAAGGCGATCCCAAGCAGGTGTTGCTCGCTCAACAGTACACCGATCCCGTGCCTCCCCGCAGCGTCAATCCCGCCTTGAGCCGCGATTTGAACACAGTCTGTCTGAAGGCTCTGGAGAAGAGACCCGAACAGCGCTATCAGACCGCGAAGGAATTCGCTGAAGATCTTGAAGCTGTGGCCGAGGGACAGCCAGTCAAGGCCCGGCCTGTCAACTGGGTCGAGCGGAAATGGCGAACACTCAAACGTCGTCCCGCCGTGGCCGTGAGTACGGTCGCCGGTGCGATTGCGATGCTCCCCATCTCTTATGCGGTCTTCGCGGCCATCGAGGAACCACGGCCTCACGATGTGGGGAAGTGGGAGGTCGAGATCAAGGCGGAACGTCCTGTTAATGTGAGGGATAACACGGCCGTAGATGCACACATCGTGGCCATTCCTCTGGACAGAGACTCCGGAGCCTGGCGGGCCGATCAGGCGATTTCGGTTCGAGAAACGCCTACGAAGATCAGGCTCAAGCCGGGGCCTTATCAGTTTCTTGCACGTGACAACAAGACGTCTCAGATTGCCGAGGTGTTCCGTCAGATCCCGGACCTTGAATTGACGACGGCGACAAGCCCGTTCGACTCACAGTTCTGGCGGCTGACGGGCAATCAGTCGGTCGCGATCGCACCAATCGATGTCATGGATGTGACGACTGCAAACGAGCTGGTTTTTATTCCCGGAGATTCCCAATTCTGTCTCCGTAGCCGAGATACGGGGAAACCGACGTCGGCGAAGAAACTGATCTTGCCGTTCTACGTGCTCAAGAAGGAGTACCAGATCCGAGACTATCAGTTGATCCGCGACTTATTGCCTCATAGCGTTCGCAAAGATCCTCGACCGGAACGCGAGTTGCCCGTCACGCATCAGGAGGCGATGCACTGGGCTGAGGAGTCTGGAGGACGGCTGCTGAATGAATGGGAATGGGAGTATCTGAAGGCACTACGTGAATATGCGGAGAATCCCGAAGAATCGCCGTACGAGTTTGACCAAATCCAGGTACAGGCCGCTATGAAACTGGAGCAGTTCGGGGACGAAAGCCCGGAATGGGTCAGCGGCAGGCCCTGGTACGCTCCCAGGAGTACCCCCAGAGACCAGCTGGGAGCGGATAATCTCCGAGTGGTTCGGGACTGTCCCACGACAGGTGACTTCCCCGACCGACAGTTTCATGCTGAGGTCCTTCATCACGCGCATTTCCGAGTCGCCAAAACGGTCTTCCCCGCGGTATTTGCCGATGTGCTAAGAAGTTCGGGGCGGCAGCCGGAGTAGGGCAGCTTACCGAATGAAGCCAGAGTCTCCGCCTCAGCGGAGCTCTTTCGGAGACGCCATAGGTCCGGCGGTCGCTACCTCCCAGGGAATGAACGAGGCTGGCAGACGGTGAGCGATTTCGTTGTGTTCAGAATTGACCGAGGATTTGCAGAGTGGCAGAAGAGTTTCGTCTCGGCGTTGCTGTCTTACTGATCAAGAACGACGGTCCGGCGATCGCGCATGCCCGTGAGCTTGAAGAGTCGCTGAGAAGGGTCGTTGTCGACTTTACGATCGACCGACAGCACAATTCGTTTCCGCAGATCGGGATTTCCTTCTTCTTCCAGAGCTTCAGTACGAAGGACCCGATCTCACAACGCCGTAAGCGGCTGGTCTGCACGATTCCGCCTCCGAACGGTGCGACAAGAACCTGGTCCTGCAACGGAGAGCCGATCGACGTAGCCACCTGGTCTCCTTCGGGTCAGTTGCCTTATATCGCTTGTTCGGAACGCGAAACGCCTGAGGAGGTTTTCGGGGCATTCGTGGCAGACGCCGCCGGCAAGGACGGTCACAGATTTGTCGAAACATCCGGCAGTAATCTCACGGACTGCGATGCGAGGCTTCTGATCATTTCGGCACATGGTTCCAGCGGCAGTCGCATTTGGATGGAGAAGCAAAGTCTTCGACAGCTGGCCGCTGATGCGGCCGTTCCGGACGCCGAACTGTATGTGGACGAGGTTGATGGCTTCGTCGAACTGGAGCAGGGGAATCTGGTTGATCTCGTCGCATCGGCCGCACGGAACAGTCAGAAGCAGATCGTTTCAAAAGACGTGGCCGGGCAGTTATCCGCGCTGGAGGAGACCTCAGCCGGAGGAATAGATGGGGTGCATTTCGATCAGGAGGACATCGTCTTCAGCCTGGACAAGGCCACGTTCTCGTCGTTTTCTTCGTCACAGAAGGTGTATGGGGCAACATCCGGTCAACGGGCGCGGCTGGGTATCCCGGCGATGCGGCGCGAAATTCAGGACGGCAATCCGGCGGGGTTCGATCTCATCGTCCTGCAGGCCTGCGCACTGGGAACAATCGAGGCTGCCTATGAACTGCGACCGGTCGCCGGAGCAGTTATCGGATCTCCCACTCAGCTCAGCGGAGCCGTTGATCTGGCACAACTTGTTTCCTCGATTGATCTATCCGTCTGGGGAGACCGACCGCGAACCGAAGCGATTCCCTACATGCTTGGAAAATCGTTGATCAGAATTGAACGAGTCTGGCGGGGCGATGCTCTGGATGCTCCGTATCATCATCCCGCCAGCGAGGCTGGCTTGTGGAGGGTCGCCCCACAGACAAGCAGCAAGCAGGACAGCTCCTTACACATGCGTTCGCTGCCGGCTCATCATATCCCCCTGGTGTTCGTCGCGAGCAATGGAGTATTGCCGGAGATCGTCGAGCTCTTTCGGAAGATCTGTTCGTGGGTTTTAAAGGAGCTCAGACAGGGGAATCACGGTCTGCGAGATCTGCTGACGACTCTCTCGGACAACTGTAACCTGAGAGGAAACTGCGAAAGAAGGACCGTCGACTTCGCGTTCCTGCTTGAGCATCTTCTCAACGATGAGTCGATGCGCAGCGGAGAACAGAAACAGGAGGCAGATCGTCAAATCGGTAACCTTTATCGAGCGCTGTTCCTGTACCGCCGCCTCATCCAATGCGACGATATCTATGCTCCCTGGTGGGGGACTCAACAGTGCAATGCACGGGGACTGGCGATTGTTCTGCCCAACGTGCCGATGACGATGACCGAGTCGTATTCAACGAATGACCGCACGAATCTGGCCTTCCTCCGCGAAACGAAGTGGGCCGGCGTGCTCAAAGAACTGGGACTGCTGGTTGAAGAATAGCAATTCACGAGTCGAAAAAAGGCGGCATCGCTGATCGTCAGCTTTGCCGCCTTCCTTGCTCTCACGAAACTCCATCAATCAACGGCCGGTCATTTACAGTCCTGAGCTTCCCACTCCGCGGAATTCGCGACGCGGACCATGTAGACCTGTTCGTCGATGTCGACCTTGAGATAGTTGGACTTTTCATTGACGATCTTCCCTCCCTCGAAAGAGCGCTTATTGACGATACAACGAGTGTGGGAGGGAATGTCCCGGGGGGCTTCCTCAGGCCGCTTCACTTCGCAGCCGATCCCCGTTTTCTGATTGCGTGCGTGCGGGTGTTCGAAAATGCCGAGGGTGACATACTTTGTGTCATTGCCAATTTGAACTTGGTAGGTCGTTGGCGATCCGACCATGCGCGCTTGATCGAAGCCGGGTGGAAGCCCCAGTGTGCTGAATAGTTTTGGATTGTCAGCTTCGGCCGGGAGTGTCAATTCGTGATTGAAAACTGACCCCGGATCGGTCGCGTTTGTTGTCTTTTTCCTGGGGGGGGCAGCTTTCTTGTCGCCGGATTCTTCGCCGCTGTCCGCCAGCGGGCCGCATGCGGTCGGACTGTTCGTGCAGTCGCCGTAGCTATTTAAATTACAGTGGAGAATGGTGGAGGAATTGGTATCGCAGTCATCCGGTGCGTTCGGATGATGGATCGCCCACCATTCCCAGCCGGATGCGCCTCCCAGTGTAGTACATTCCTGCGTGGGCCAGTAATTGCAGACGAGACCATTCTGGGCCAGGGCAGGGGAGCAGGCGGCAAAGAATCCGCAGACAGTGAATAGTGTCGGAAGCAACGTTTTCATCAGCAGCTCTCCTTCAAAAGAGGTTCTCACGCATGGGATCGCATTCGGGGCGCAAAACGGTCTTGCAGATCGAATGTGACCAACATGAAGTGTGCGGCTAATATTCCCCAATGGGAACGCCGTCTTTGCGGTCGGCGAGAAGTTTGAGCGTGTGAAGATCCATGTTCTCGCCCAGGAATTTAACGGAACCATCTGTCAAAAGAACGTTGGCTCCTCCTGCGTGTGCCGAGAATGGCGAGAGATTGGGATTTCCGGAGCCGAACGAGTTGATGCCCGGAAGCGTCGCACGGCGTGTGCCGACGGGATAGCGGATCGTCGTCAGATTATAAACTCCCAAGTTCGGCGTAATCCCCGGAGGAGGTGGCGGACCACCGGAAGGGGCGCTCATGTTAGGAGGCGTCCCCTGATTGGCGGTACCTATAAACCATCCCCCGCGATAGCTGCCATCAATGCGGACCTTATTGGTCCCGCTGAGGCCGTAGTCCCCACACTCCACCACGATCAGCGTGTTTGAAGTTCCATCTTCGGCGTCACGCATTCTGGTGACTGAGTTCGGGACTAACATTCCATTCGCCGCCACATACCCGTTCATGACCGGCAGACAACAACTGTCGACCTCCTGATTGTCGTAGTTGGCGTCGTAGTAAGCTGCATGGGCCGAGGCAACAGCGCCAGAGACTCCCACAAAATGGGCCATCGGAACAGGAACAAAGATGATGTTCGAGTCCTTCTGCGGCAACGGACTGGACGGGCAGTAGAGGAACGGCAGACTCGCGTTGCGAGAGGCGTTTGCGACAGCCGGGGCCGAACTGTAGTTCGCCAGTCCGACATCGATTGCGTCATATAAAGCGGATTGTTCCAAGGCTGGAAGCAGTCCAACGTACCAGCTGGGGCCCGCACTTGCTCCGCTATGCGGACGCCGAGCGCCAATCGGAAAGCAGCCATAAGTATCGTGATAATTGTGCAGCGCCAGGCCGATCTGCCTGATGTTATTCTTGCAGCTCGCCCGTCGAGCGGATTCACGAGCCTGCTGAACCGCCGGCAGTAACAGGGCAACGAGTAATGCGATAATCGCAATTACCACCAGGAGTTCGATGAGAGTAAAGGCTGTTCGATCGTTTCTGGTGATAGCTCTGCTCATCGTCTGCCCGCGGTTTATATTTTTGGATTAGGGAAAATACTGATCGGGGTGACTATGCCAATTGTACACGCAATTTGCAATGTGCAAATTACCACTTCTGGGGAAAAAACACCGGAACGGCGGTCAGCTACTGATAGTTCGGTTCAGGTGTCCACTTGGGTGGGTTCTGATATCGGTGCTATCGCATCTTGAAATGCTTACTTGTCTGACCAGTTGAGTTGATTCCTGGCGAGTCCGGGCAGGGAAGTCGGCCCGGAACGGGAGCGTTCGCGCTGAACGGTCCTGGAAATGTTCGCGAAGAGCAGTCCTATGCGAAGAGATCTGACACCACCTGACCTCCTTCGGGGCCGGTCAGGCGATGATCGCGGCCGGCGTGCCAGTATTTGAGCTCGTTCGGCGGAAGTCCAAGTGCATGGAGGATGGTGGCGTGAAGATCGCGGAAGTGGACTTTTCCTTCGACGGCTCGGGAACCGGTATCGTCGGTCTTGCCGTGAACGTAGCCTCCTTTGACGCCCGCACCGGCAAGCCAGAACGTGAAACCACGCGAGTTATGGCCTGTGGCGTCGCTCTTGTCTTCCGGCTTGATGCCAGGGCGACCGAACTCTCCGCCCCAGACGACCAGCGTATCGTCGAGCATGCCTCGAAGCTTCAGATCGTCGAGCAGAGCCGCGATCGGGGCATCTGTCGCCTGGCAGTTGGCCGTCAGGTCGCGGCGATGGTTTTTATGCTGGTCCCAGCTCCCGTGGTTGACCTCGATGAAGCGAACCCCCGCTTCAGCAAACCGGCGAGCCAGCAAACATTGCCGTCCGAAATCACTGGGTTTGCATGTTCCGATCTGCTCGTTGTTCTCGCCGACGCGGTATCGTTCGAGCGTTTCTTTGCTTTCGCTACTGAGATCGAGCAGTTCCGGAGCCGACATCTGCATGCGGAAACCAAGTTCCATCGACTCGATCACGCTTTCGAGCGTCTGGTCGCCCTGTCGACTTTCCAGGTGATTCCGATTCATAAACTGGGTAAGTTCCAGCTGTCTTCTGCGGGTTGAATAAGAAAGATGGTCGCTGGCGATATTACTGATCGTCGCTTGCGACATATCTTCGCCATTCACGCCGATCGGCGTTCCGTTATAGATCGAGGGAAGGAATGCACTGGAATAGATCGAACTTTTGGATGTATTGAAACTGACGAACCCTGGCAGGTTCTGGTTCTCGGTGCCGAGTCCATAAGTGATCCAGGAGCCAAGGCTCGGACGTTCCCGGAGACGATCCCCGGTATGTAACTGTAGAAACGACTGAGCGTGGATGGTGGTATCGGCGTGCATCCCGTTGATGACGCACAGTTCATCGGCGTGCCGGGCCGTCTCCGGAAGCAGTTCTGAGATCCAGAGCCCGCTCTCCCCATGCTGGGCGAACTCGAAAGCCGATCCCGGATGCGGCTCCTTCCCGGTCTGTGGTTTGTAGTCGAACGTATCCATGTGAGCCGGGCCGCCACTCATACAGAGGAAGATGACCCGTTTGGCTCGAGCCGGGTGGGCTGGAACTTTCTGCGTCAGATCTTCCGCACCCAGTGCCGTCCCAGGCTGGCCGCAAAGGGCCTGCAGTGCCAGATACCCGAAGCCGCAGGAAACGGTTTGAAGCATGTCGCGACGCGTGGGAAACATGGAGAGGACCTCTTTACTGGGGGGTCAGTCGACGTAGCGGAACTCGTTCGTCATGAGCAGAGCCTGACAGAGCGTCGCCCAGGCCTTGCTCTCGTTGTTTTCTTCGGACTCCGAGAAGCGTACCAGCTCCAGCGCCTGGGAATGTTCCTTCGACGTGGGTTCGCGGCTCAGGATGCGACGGAAGATCTGCCGAACGCGAGCATCGGACTGGGAGTTGTCCTTCAGGACAGTCGCGGCCAGATGCTCGGACTGTTCGATGACGAAGGGACTGTTGAACAGGAACAGCGACTGCCCCGGCACCGTGCTGCGATCCCGTTTGCCGGTGACGGCGATAAACTCCGGCAGATTGAAGGCTGCAAGTTCCGGGGGCGGCGAATTACGGAGATAGCACAGGTAAATGCTGCGATGGTCACTCGGCTCGTGGAGATTCCCTGCCAGATTCACGAGGATGTCGCGATGCCGGATCAGGGAGCCTTCCGGGGGCGTAAGATCAATCTGTCCGCTGGCCAGCAGCATGCTGTCCCGCAACGCCTCCGCATTGAGACGACGCCGGTTGTGTCGCGCAAGAAGTTTGTTTTCCTCATCGGCCTTGATGAACTGCGATTCCGCCAGACTGCTCAGCTGATAGGTGCGGGTGAGAACAATCTGTCGAATGAGGGACTTCATCGACCAGCCGTTTTTCATCAGGTGAATGGCCAGATGGTCGAGCAACTCGGGGTGAGTGGGCCGTTCTCCATAGGTGCCGAAATCATCGGGCGTGCGAACGATTCCTTCGCCAAACAGATGCTGCCAGACCCGATTGACGATCACCCGAGCCGTGAGCGGGTTCCGAGGATCTGTAACCCACTCGGCCAGTTGCAGTCGGCCGCTGGTGTCTGGGGCGATAGTGAATTCTTCGGGCTCTCCGAAGTCGCAGACCGAGAGAAAGCCTCGGGGAACCGCTTCGCCGAGTTTATTGGACTCCCCGTTGATGTTGATCTTGCAGTCCGCGGGCTCCTTCTGATCCTTGAGCCCCATCGCCAGTGGCGTACCGGGCTCCCACTTGGATTTTGGAATCTCCTTCGGCTTGCCTGTGTTCGATTCGAGGAGAACAACCGTCTCGACGAAGTCCTCCGGGGGCAGGGCGTTCGGAGCGGCTTTGAGCACGTGCAGATCGGTGGGGGGAGCAGTGAGCTTCTCGTGCCCCGCGACTCCCCACATCGTTTCGCTGCTGGTGAAGAGGCCCGCCATCGCGTAGTAATCGCGAGTCGGGATGGGATCGAATTTGTGGTCGTGACAGCGGGCACAGGCGATGCTGATCCCCATCAGTCCCCGACCGACGACATCGATCTGATCGGCGACGACATCCATCGCGAAATTGTTGTTCATCGCCTTGGCCGGTTTGGCCGACATCGCCAGCAGGCCGGTCGCGATGAGATAGCGGTCCCGTTCGTCCGGCGACTCGGCCGGCAGTAAATCGCCAGCCAGTTGCTCTTTCACGAACTGGTTGTAAGGGACGTCGTTGTTGAACGATTCAATCACATAGTCGCGATATCGCCAGGCGTGTGGAAACGTCGGATTGCGGCCAAGACCGTCGTTTCCGTTCGACTCGCCGTAGCGGGCGACGTCCAGCCAGTGTCGTCCCCAGCGTTCTCCGTATTGCGGACTTGCCAGAAGCTCATCGACGAGATCGGCCACGGCCGATGGCCCGTGTTCGGAGAATTGGGTGACGAAGCCGTCAATCTGCTCCATGGTCGGAGGCAGACCGACGAGATCGAAGTAAAGCCGGCGAGCCAGAACGCGTGGTTCCGCGTCCTGAGTCGGGGCGAGTCCTTCCTGCTCGATCCGAGCCAGAATGAACTGATCGATCTCGTTTCGCGGCCAGTCGGCGGCTGCAACGTCGGGAACCGGAGGTTCAACGACAGGTTGCAGCGACCAGAGATCGGACTCGATCGGCGGAGCTGTGGCCTGTTCGGGCGATTCAACGCGCGGGTCCGGAGCATTTCGACGAATCCACTCCGCGAAATCCTTGATGACCGGCTCGGGCAGCGGCTCCTCCGGCGGCATTTCGGTGCCATCGTACCGGAGAGCCCGGACAATGAGGCTCTTGTCGGGATCACCAGGAATAAGAGCTGGTCCTGAGACTCCCCCCGTGCGGACCCCGGCATGTGTATCGAGTCGGAGTCCTCCGCCGAGATCTTCAGCATCGGCTGAATGGCAGGAGTAACAATGCTTAACGAGAGCAGGCCGAATCCGGTTCTCGAAGAACGTCACGTCTTCGGGCGATAGATCATCAGCCGGAAGGGGAGCGCCGCTCAAGACGATGATGAGCAATACCAGGCCAGGGTGAAGTGGAGGGCGTTTTGAAATCACGACTGCTGTTTCAGGTGGGATGAAACTTTGGAGGGCGCACTTCTTATCAACATGAGCTTATCAGTCGGGAATGATGCCCTCAACCCCGTGATGTACAAAATACGGAAGATAGGCGGTGGTTTTGGTATAAGTCTCGATGCGTGATACTGTTACGGATCTAGCGGCGGTGGTCGTGACGGAGAAAACGGGGCTTTTTTTGAAAGTCCGGCGATTTTTCGGCGAGAATTGCGTCATGGAGAGATGACTCCTTATATAAACGACTGTTGTTGCACCGGGCCTTGAAAGCAAATCCGCATCGAGATCGACAGCATGGAATTTACGCGGGAAAACGAGGAATTCGTCAGGCTGTATGCCCGTCATGAAGGACGGCTGCGGCGATACGTTTTGGCGATGGTTCCCGTTGCCTCCGATGTGGATGACATTCTGCAGGACACCGCGGTCGCCCTGATGCGGAAATTCGATCAGTACGACCGCGACCAGCCCTTTTTTAACTGGGCCTGTCGATTCGCAATGTTCGAAGTTCTGCAGCACCGTAAGCGACATCGAACCCGGAAGCGTCACTTCAGTGACGAAGTGCTGGAAGCGATTGCTGAAGAGTATCAGCAGCATCAGCAGTCGGCCGATCGCCGCCGTCAGGCCCTGGCCGATTGTATGCGGCAACTCGAAGAACAGGACCGGCGACTGATTGAACTGAGATATGGAAGCACGGACACGATCGACAATCTGGCTGCTCGAATCAACGAGCCTGTCGCCAGGCTTTATCGTTCGCTGGCGCGGATCCGCAATCTTCTGGCGAACTGCGTCCGTCAGAAACTCGCCGTGGAGGGGCAGCAATGAGTGAACTCCACACGAGTGGATACGACCGCGAACTTTCCGAGCTGCTGGCCGGTCTGCTCGAAGACAATTTGTCCGATGAGCAATTCGAACGGCTTGACGAGCGACTTCGTCACGAGCCGGCTGCGCGGCAGAGGTATCTCGATTATATTGAGATTCACGACGAACTGCCGGAGATGGTCGTTTCGTTGAGCAATGACGATGCTCTGGAGGAACCGGCGGGTCTTACTCCGGTATCGCGGCCTGAAGGGGAACGCCGCGAATCATCCCGGACCCGTTCTTATCGGGCGGCATTCTGGTCAGGATCGGCCATCGCTGCTCTGTTGCTGATGGGCGTTCTCCTGAACTGGACGCCTGGCTTCCGGGATGACGTCCCCCCGCATGTTCGCGTATCGACGTCGCAGGTTCATTTTGCGAATCTGGCTCAGGCCCGGTTCTTCGGCGAGCTGACGCCTTCCATTCGATCGGCACCGATCCTCGATCGCGACTATGTGTTGCAGGCGGGCATGGTGGAACTCGCCTTTCCCAAGGGGGCAACCGCGATCATCGAAGCCCCTGCGGTCTTCCGGGTGAAATCCGACGAGCATCTCGCTCTGCATGTCGGCAACTGCAGTGTGCACGCTCCCGAAGGGGCAGAAGGTTTCCACGTCGAAACGCCGGCGACGTGCGTTGTGGATCGAGGAACACGATTCTCGGTGAGCGTTTCGGAGACGAATGCGACCGAAGTCCAGGTCATTGAAGGGGCCGCGGACGTTTATCGTCGAACGGGCGAAGCGACCCGCCCCAGTGAGAAGAACTTTCAGGCCCGGCTGCTCCGCAATGAAGCTCATCGATACAGTTACGCGGCGGAAGCGCCCGGCGAGGTGATTCCCTTCAATTCGGCCAGCTATCAATATGCTCTTCCGGATCGAGTTGTGTCCTATACGGCTACGGAAAAGGAAGGGCAGGGGGCGCGCGACCTGGTCAGTGTCACCGTGCAGCGGGGGGGCCGACAGATCGAACTTCCGGTCGGCGAATTAGTGCCCGCTAAGTTAACCTGGTTCAAAGCGCCGTCCGGCATGGGGAATTTTGCCGGAGAGGAGCAGCTTCCGCGGTTCCGACGCGATTCGGCGAGCGATCGCAGTTTGATCACCGGGGCGATCAACCCGGGTGGAAGTGTGGATCCGCTTCAGAGCAGTCCGATTCTCTCGGGTGAAGCAGGAACGCCGGGCATGGCGATTCGCTTTGACCAGCCTGTGATTAACGGCCCCGGTCCCGATGTGGTCTTTTTTGAACTGCAGGGCCCGGTCAATCCGACAACCGGGGACCGCTTTCACGTGAGTCCACTCGAGTTCAGACAGGGGTTGAAATCGCACACGATCGAGAGCTTCGATCTGACGATGGAATCACCGCATGCGCTGGAGCTGGCCGATTTTTACGTGCACATGTTCAGCGAGCCGCCGTCGAATCTCGAAGAGCTGGAGACGATTGAATGTTCTCCCGTACTGCAGGCCCTCAAGTTCCGGGCGCTGGCGGTCGGGATCGATCTTTCTGATCTCGGATATGCTCCGGGGGAACGGGTGAACGGCCTGTTCTTTCAGGATGCGCTCGACGATAAGCACACGATTGATCCGGTCTTCATTGGAGGCCTGCCTCCACTCGACGATCACTGACACGGTTATCATTCGCCCCGCACGAGGGCGGAAACGACTTTCGACCTTCCCGGTAATCACACCGATCGCTCCCGATCACTCAAAGGCACTTTCCCATCATGCTCAGAGAATATCGGCCCTTCAACAGGTTCGTTCTCACTGCACTTGCAGTGGTACTGTTTTCGATTGAGACAGTCGACGCCAGCGAGCCCTCCGCCCGCCCGGAAGATCTGTTCGAGATCCATGTCCGCCCGACGCTGGTCGCTCACTGTATTCAGTGTCATGGCGAGTCCAAACAGGAAAGCGGATTGCGGCTGACAACGCTGCAGGATCTTCTTCAGGGAGGCGATTCCGGGGCGGCCATCGTTCCCGGCAAGCCGGAAGAGAGTCTGCTGCTGGAAGCGATGCGTTACGAATCGTTCGAGATGCCTCCCGCGGGCGAGCTCGAGAGCTCAGTGACGGACGGTATTGAAGCCTGGATTCGGGCCGGAGCTTACTGGCCGCAGGATCTGGTGCTGAAACCAACGCCGAAAATTTCGAGCGAAGATCGTGAATGGTGGTGCTATCAACCGATCAGCAATCCCCCGGTTCCCCAGGTCGAAGATCGTGGCTGGTGCCGCAACGAGATCGATCATTTTATCCTGGCTAAACTGAACGACGCCGGAATCGCTCCTTCGGAAGAGGCCGATCCCACACAGCTGGCCCGTCGCGTTCACTTCGCGTTGACCGGTCTCCCGCCCTCGCCGGAGTTATCCGCCGAAATCGAACAGGGAATTGAATATGAGACGCTGGTCGATCGGCTGTTGAATGATTCCGCTTACGGAGAGAACCAGGCCCGGTACTGGCTCGATCTGGTCCGCTACGCCGATTCCGATGGATACAACGCCGATCATTCCCGTCCCGATGCCTATCAGTACCGCGACTATGTCATCCGGTCCTTCAATGAAGACAAGCCGTATAATCGCTTTGTGACCGAACAGATTGCCGGAGATGAGATCGATCCGGGAAACCGCGACGCTCTCATCGCCACGATGTACCTCCGTCATTGGATTTACGAGTGGAATCAGCGGGATGTCGAAGGTCAGTGGGAAGAAATTCTGAGCGACATCACCGAGACGACATCGGATGTGTTCATCGCGCAGGGACTGAAGTGTGCCCGCTGTCATGATCACAAATTCGATCCGCTGCTGCAGAAGGATTACTTCCGCATGCAGGCCTTCTTCACGCCGATCCAGCCGCGTGAGGATCTGCCGATTGCCGATGCCGAAACGCGGGCAAAGCATCTTGAACAGCAGAAGAAGTGGGAAGCGGCCACCGACGAAATCCGGGCCCGGCTGCATGAAATCGAAATGCCGGTGCTGATGAAGCACGCCACCCGCGAAGGGGTCGACAAGTTCGTCAAAGAGATCCAGGAAATGATTGGCACCCGCGAGGACAAGCGTGGGCCGTATGAGCAGCAGATTGCTTCGCTGGCTTCGCGTCAGTTCGATCTGCACCCGGAAAAGCTGGATGAATGGCTGACCGACGAGCAGAAAGCCGAGCGGAAGAAATTGCTGGCCGAGCTGGCCGAGTTCGACTCGCTCAAGCCTGAGCCGCTGCCGACCCTCAAGTTCGTTGCCAGCGATGTCGGTCCGGTTTCCCCGCCCACCTACATTCCGGACGTGGCCGAACCCAAAGACATTGCTCCCGGCTTCCCGACGATTCTGCATGAAGAGCCCGTCGAAGTGATCGCGCCCCCCAGGGCACTGCAGTCAACTGGTCGGCGGACGGCGCTGGCGAAATGGCTGGTCGATCCTCAGAACCCGCTCACGGCTCGTGTCATAGTGAATCGCGTCTGGCTTCAGCACTTCGGGCGGGGACTGGTGGAAACGTCCAGTGACTTCGGTCGGCTCGGTACTCCTCCTTCTCATCCAGAACTTCTCGACTGGCTGGCGACTCGATTCATGGCGGAAGGCTGGAGTCTGAAAAAGCTGCACCGCCTGATCCTCACGTCGGCGGCGTACCGTCAGTCTTCGCAACGACAGATGGACGATTATCTCCGCAAGACGGATCCTGCGAATCTGCTGCTGTGGCGGATGAATCCGCGGCGTCTTTCCGGCGAAGAGATTCACGATGTGATTCTCACGGCCTGCGAAGAACTCGGCGAGAAAGATCGGGCTATTTACAAAACTGTGAAACGGAACCGCCTCGATCCGCTGCTCGCTTCGTTCGACTTCCCAGATCGCGTGGAGAGTGAGTGTAAGCGGCACCAGACGACGACCTCTCCGCAAGCCCTCATGTTGATGAACAGTTCCTGGCTCTACGAACGGGCGACGTCACTCTCGACCCGCATGCGAGGCGTTGAGCTCGATGACATGCTGCGAACGGTTTACCAGCGTTTGTACTTCCGCGATCCGACCGATGAAGAGCTCGCCATGGCGGCTGAGTTCCATTCGTCGTACCGGTCGGTAACTCCCGATGTGGAAGCTCCGGATTGTCTGGAGCCGTTGAAAGAAGGACTCCTCGGGATCGACATGAACCCCGAGAAGCCAACGACGGCGGAGGTGCCGGCGTTCGAAGCGTTGCCTCAGGGGGACTTCACGGTTGAAGCCGTCGTTCTGCTGCGGTCACTTTATCCCGATGCTTCCGTGCGGACGATCGCGACCAGCTGGACGGGAAGTCAGAAAGAAGCGGGCTGGGCCCTGGGCGTTACATCGACCAAGAGCGGTTACAAGCCTCGCAATCTAATTCTGCAGCTTGTCGGCGATCGCGGTACCGGCTCGCCCGAATACGAAGTGATCCCTTCCAATCTGCATCTCGAGTTGAATCGCCCCTATTATGTGGCGGTCAGCGTCGATCTCGATGATACCTCCGAGCAGGGGATTACGTTTGTGATGAAGGACCTGTCGCAGGCTGATGCGGAGCCGCAGATCGCTCATGTTCCGCACCAGGCAAAACAGGATGCTCAAACGCAGCGTCCGATTGAGTTTGGCGGGCGAGCGAAACGTCAGCTGTGGGACGGGCTGATCCATCAGGTTCGGATGCATGACGCCGCACTGGCCGACGATCAACTCGACGGAACAGCCACCTCAGACCTGCTCTTCGATATTCAGTTCGCCGATCGCAAACAGATCGGCCGAGACGCCTCGCCAGCACGACGCGACGCCGTGGTTCAGCTTCCGAGTGGACCGCTGGCCTCTCCGGCTCAACGCGCTGACATCGCCGTACTCCATGCACTCTTGAATTCCAGCGAGATGATCTATGTCGACTAATTCTCATCAGACAAACGTCCATTCGAATCTGTCGCGTCGCGAGATGCTGGTCAAGAGCGGGGGAGGCTTCGGCGCTCTCGCCCTGGCCAGTCTGCTCGGTCAGACTGGTTCCACTGACGCGGCCAGCGCTGCGCCCTCACCTTTGACTTCGAAGCTGACGCATCACGCGGCTCGCGCGAAGAGTGTCATCTTCCTGTTCATGGACGGCGGGCCGAGCCATCTGGACACCTTCGATCCCAAGCCGGCTCTCGACAAGCTCGCTGGCAAACCAATTCCGGAAAGCTTCGGCCGCGTTATTACCGCCATGGGAGAGTTCGATTCGCCGATTCTTCCCTCTAAGCGGAAGTGGAAGCAGCACGGCGAGAGTGGTCTGTGGGTATCGGACTGGTTGCCGCATACGGCTGAAGTGGCTGATGAACTGGCCGTAATTCGATCCTGCTGGACGAACGGCATCAACCACTCCGGGGGCATCTGCCAGATGAATACCGGCAGTCAGTTCGCCGGGCGGCCTTCTCTGGGCAGCTGGGTCACTTACGGACTCGGCACCGAGAACGAGAATCTGCCGGCTTATGTGGTGATGCAGGAAGGGACCGGCAACGTGATCAACGGAGCCCGGAACTGGGGCGCCGGTTTCATGCCCGCGGTTTATCAGGGAACGAAACTGGAGAAACAGGGGGAGCCGTTCGCGAACCTCAGTCCCCCCTCTGAAATTCAGGAAGTTCAACAGCGGACGGAACTCGACTTTCTTGCTCAGCTCAACCAGCGGCATGCCGCGGAACGTCAGGACAATTCCGATCTGGAAGCCCGTATCCGCAGTTATGAACTGGCTTTTCAGATGCAGTCGCACGCGCCGGAAGCCGTCGATCTGAGCCGGGAAACAGCGGAAACGCAGAACCTTTACGGTCTTGATGATCCAAAGACCGAAGCCTATGGCCGCCACTGCCTGCTGGCCCGCCGGCTTGTGGAACGTGGAGTCCGGTTCGTTCAGTGCTACCACGGTGCGGGCAGTAAGTGGGATGCCCACAGCAAGATTGAAGACAACCATACCCGGATGTGTGGCGGCATGGACAAACCAGTGGCTGGCCTGATCAAAGATCTGCGTCAGCGCGGACTGCTCGATCAGACTCTGGTTGTCTGGGGAGGCGAGTTTGGGCGCACGCCGCAAAGCGAGAAGGGCGATGGCCGCGATCATAACCCGACCGGATTCACAATGTGGATGGCAGGCGGCGGGGTTCGTTCCGGCCAGGCTTACGGCACGACCGATGAAGTCGGTCTGCATGCCGTGGAAGATCGACTTCACGTCCACGATATCCACTCGACCGTGCTGCATCTCATGGGAATCGACCACCGTAAGCTGGTGTACCTTCACAAGGGACGCCCGGAGCGGATCGATCAGAACGAAGGACACGCCTACAAGGAAATCGCATCGTGAAGCGGCTGACCGCACTGATTCTAACGCTCTTTCTCGTGGGGACCGCTTCGACAGTCGCTCAGAATTCCGACACCCCGACTTCGATTCACTGGGAATTCAGCTCTGAAGAAGGGGCGATGCCGTGGACGGCGAAGGGCAATGTCAGCCGCGATCAAGCCGGGCCGCGTCCGCCTGAGTTCCCGGAAATGCCCGCCGGCAACACCGCGGTTCAGGTCGATTCTGGCGCTTACCTGGCTGTGGCTGATCCCGGTCCGGGAAGTCCGCTGGACTTCGACAACGGAGACAGCGTTACGTTCGAAGCCTGGGTCAACCCGAGCGAACTGCGAGATGGTCAGCATGGCTATGTGATTGGTAAGGGACGGACTGGCAATCCGAAATTCGCTAGGGATAACCAGAACTGGGCATTCCGCATCACGGGCGAGAAAGGTGAGGCTCGCGTCAATTTTCTGTTCGCGACAAAACTCTCCTCCGATGGGAAACACTGGCATCGCTGGACATCGAAGAAAGGATTTCCTGTCGCGACCGGTTGGCATCACATCGCCGTGGCCTATCGGTTTGGAGACCCCGATTCGATTCGCGGCTGGGTGAACGGCAAGCCCACCGATGGCACATGGGACATGGGCGGACCGACGAAGGCCCCTCCAGTTGTTGATAACGATGAAGTGAGGATCGGCAACGGGTTCTCGGGCGGTCTCGACGAGATTGCCATTCATCGCGAGATCCTGGATGAAAAGACTCTCGCCGCTCGCTTCAACCGAGTGGGAGAGACGCGTGTTGTTGAACTGCAGCCCGAGGTCATGCCTGAACTCGGCGAGATCCCGTCTGGCAACGTTCTACTCCAGTTGAGCGAGGGACTGCCGACACACGAGCGCTGGCTCTACACCGGCGAGACCTGGCCCGCTGAGACCGCCCGGTGGATGGGGAATGATTTCTTACTGCCTCGGATTCCGCTTCGGTACGATGCCTGGGGGATTCGCACAAACTGGAAAGCCCCCGTGCTCGTACGTATGGCTGGCGATGTGGAACTCCCGCCCGGCGAGCATCGGATGATGCTGTGGACGCGGGCTCTGAGTCGGTTGTGGGTCGATGGTCAACTGATCGTGAAGACGGAGACGATTGATAACCGTCCTCCAAACGGCGAAGAACGGATGACGCCGCTCGTGG